>JAZQOD010000076.1:0-5144 GCA_045627685.1 Prevotella sp.
CAGCTATGGTCAGAAACAAGCAGAAATACAACCCCGACTGGAGTGCATGCCATCCATTAAAGACGGCTAACGCCCAAATTGTGTTAAACTAATATAAATTACTTACATAACATTTGGTTTTAATCATAGAATGCCGAGCGGAGGGGAGGGCTGGGGAGGGGCTTTGGGCTTTATTTTACCTTATACCGCTTTGCGCCCATGGCTTTGAGCATGACACTCATCTGCTCGATGGCATTGCTGCGAGCCTTCGAGAGATTTGCCGGGGTTATGTTGTTCTCCTTCATCTGACGCACGGCTTTCTCATACAGTTTCTGACGGTCAAGGTCGCTCCAACTGCCATTCTCATAGAAAGCAACTGTCTTTGCTTCATCGATGAAATCCTCATCGAGGAGTTTTATCTCAGGGAGTGTCACGACGAGTGTGTCATCAACAACCTCAAACGCCTGCTCTGCCATCTCTTTTGTGTCAATACCGAAACGGAGTGTTCCTGTATAGACACGGACAAGTTGTTTATCCTTGCCAATTTTGATTCCTATAACCTTGTTCGAAGCCGTGGTATCAACAAGTTCCTCGCTGGTGACACTCAGGAATTCCCACTCACCTATCTGTTTAATTTTTTGAACAATCTGCGGAGTATTATCAATCTCTGTTCCACTCACACCGACATCAATGCCCGAGCCCCAGTCCTTCTTCACAAAGAAAAGGGTGATGGCAACTGCGGCCATAGTAGTAACAGCAACGATACACAGTTCTTTATTATAGGTTTTTGCAAATTGCAATATCTTCTCTTTCATAGCCTACGGATTAATCAGTTTGAACAAATCGTTGTATTTCGCCGAAAGTAAATTCTTTTCGGTAGGTAATGGTTATATCCTCGGCATTATATCCGAGTTGCTCGAAGATTGGTATCAATGCTCGTGCTGCTCCCACGCGAGCCATCGGGAGGATATTCAAATCGGGAATGGTTTTCACCACATCTGCCCTACCCTGCGCTGCATACGACAGGAGTTCCTCGTCGGTGAACTTTGGTGCAAACATATTGCCTTTCCTCACGATATTCTCATTGTTGAGTTTCGTATGCGTGAGCATTATCTTTGGGTCAGGGAGTGTCACCTCGACCTTGTTGCCTTTTCTCTTCACATTCGAAGCACTGAACTCGCTGAGATCAACATACGCCTTCAGTGTCACATCCATCGGAATGGCAATCTTTCGCTTACTCAACGGAATGTCCTTGAAGAACTCCTTGCCCAGCACTTTCAGGTGAAGTTGCTGATTGTCGTTATGGGTTACAATTTTATGGATATTCACTTCCGTAGCATAGATTCGCGAACAGTCTTGTATCTGACGCAGCAACAGTTGCATTGTGTCAACAGGAGCCACAGGAACCGTCTTGTTGGAACACTTTCCACCCAGCAATACCACCAATAAGAATAGCACCACGGCGCATCCTATTCCTAATAAATATTGTCTTTGTTTATTCATCGCTAAAAGTCAATTTGTCATCACTATTCAATTAGAATGGCGCAAAAATAACCTATTCTTTTCAAACAGCCAAAAAAACGGCCTACAATTTTCGTTATATCTGCGAAATTGAGTAAATTTGCAGAAGTATGTTGATATCTACGCTAATTCTATTGTCATTATTCTGTTTCGGAGCGGCTTTCGTGCAACGGGTGAGCGGCTTCGGTTTTGGCATTTTCATAATGACGATGCTGCCTTATCTCATGCCGTCTTACGGAGAGGCTACAACGCTATCGGGATTGCTGGCAGTGGTGACATCGACCATCATCGTGGCGAAGATGTGGAAGCATATCAACTGGCGACTGCTGTTGCCTATCCTCATTACATTTCTCATTGTATCATTCTTTGCAGTGCAGTTTGTGGCTCGTTCCACCGACCACACCCTGAAGACAATACTCGGCATCACACTTATCATCGCATCAGTGTACTTCTTCTTTATCAGCGAGAAGATTCGCCTCAAGCCAAACCTGCCCACACAGGTTTCCATGGGCATTCTGTCGGGCATCATGGGTGGACTGTTTGGAATGCAGGGACCACCGGCGGTGTTATATTTCCTTGGTTCAACGAAAACAAAAAACGAATATATCGCTCTTGCCCAATCGTATTTCCTTATCGGCAACCTCTGCATGACGGTGTTCCGAGCGCGTAACGGTTTCCTCACTGCCGAAGTTGGCACTGCCTGGTGTTACGGCATTGTGGCTGTGTTGCTTGGCACATGGGTGGGAAGCAAGGTGTTCGACAGGATTTCCACCCCTACCCTCCGCAAGATTGTCTATGCCTACATGGGAATAAGCGGAATAATCGCATTAATACATTAATATAAATAAGCAATGAGAAAGTTCTTCCTTCTTTTATCGGTTTTCATTTCGGTCACAGTCTATTCCCAGACTATGATGAGTGGTCCTGACAGCAAACTGGCGGTGACATTCCATATCATCGAAGGTCATCCTATGTACAGTGTTGCCTATGACGAAGTACAGATGTTGGATATGAGTCCACTGGGGTTACTGGCTGACTGCGGTGACTTCACCAAGGATATGACTCTCGTAAAATTAGAGAACAGGCATCTCGAGGGCGACTACACTCTTGACCGATGCAAGACGGGCCGTGTGCACTTCAACCAGAACGAGTACAAGCACACTCTGAAGAACGCTAATAATCAGGAGATTACGATAACATTCCGCATCAGCAACAACGACATTGCCTTCCGCTACGAACTGCCGATATGGGATGACGAGAGGAACGGCAAGAAGCGTTCTGTCCGTGTGATGCGTGAGGCTACGGGATTCGATTTCCCTCATTCTACCACTACATTCCTCTGTCCGCAGAGCGATGCTATGATTGGATGGAAATCCACAAAACCTTCATACGAGGAGGAATACCTCTTCGACGAACCGATGTCCACTCGTTCGAAATACGGTCATGGCTATACCTTCCCTTGCCTCTTCCACATCAACAGCACTGCTGATTCTCGCCGCGAGGGTTGGGTGATGGTGAGCGAAACGGATGTTGACAGCCGTTATTGCGGTAGTCGCCTGTCGGACATGAAGGGCGATGGACTCTACACCTTGGAGTTTCCTATGCCCGAGGAGAACAATGGCAACGGCACCACCGAACCAGCGATGTCCTTGCCTAACGCCACGCCTTGGCGAACAATCACCGTTGGCACCAGTCTCAAGCCGATTGTCGAGACTACCGTTGCATGGGATAATGTGGAACCGCGTTACACCACCAGCAACAGATATGTCTTCGGCAAAGGCACCTGGAGTTGGATTGTATGGCAGGATGGGTCTATCAACTACAGCGATCAGCAGGAGTATATCCGACTGGCGAAGGCCCTGAACTTCCGATATGTGCTTATCGACAACTGGTGGGACACCAATATCGGTCGCGAGAAGATGGAGAGTCTTGTGGAATATGCTCATCAAGAGGGCATCGATGTGTTCCTCTGGTATAGTTCGAGTGGTTGGTGGAACGATATCGAACAGGGACCAATAAACATCATGGGCAACCCGATAAAGCGCAAGGAGTATATGCGCTGGATGCAGAAGATGGGTGTGAAGGGCATAAAGGTGGATTTCTTCGGTGGTGACAAGCAGGAGACAATGCGACTGTACGAGCAGATACTGAGCGATGCCGACGACCACGGACTGATGGTTATCTTCCACGGTTGCACCATCCCTCGTGGCTGGGAACGAATGTATCCAAACTATGTGGGCAGCGAGGCTGTGCTTGCCAGCGAGAACCTCATCTTCGACCAGCATTTCTGCGATGTCGAGGCACAGAACACTGCTCTTCATCCTTTCCTTCGTAACACCATAGGTTGTATGGAATGGGGCGGTTGCTTCATGAACCGTCACCTGAAGAAAGGCAACAAAGGCGGCAACACCCGTCGCACCACCGATTGCCATGAACTGGCAACAACCATTCTGTTCCAGAATCCTATCCAGAACTTCGCTCTTGCCCCAGAGAATATCGGTGTGAACACCATCGAGAGTACCGATTATAATGCAGAGGGTGTGGCGGCTCCTACACTCTGCATGGACTTCCTCCGCGAGGTTCCTACCACCTGGGATGAGACTCGTTTCATCGAAGGATACCCGGGAAGATACGTCGTCATGGCGCGCCGTCATGGTGACACATGGTATATTGCCGGCAACAACGCCCTCGACTACCCGTTGACAATCAGCATCCCGCTCGATGAGTTCACTTCTGGCAACAGCGTCACATTGTTCTGCGACAACGCAAAGACTCGTGAGGCAGAAAAGAAGGAGATATCATTGAAAGGCAAACCGCTTCGCGTAACAATAGCAAAGCAGGGTGGCTTCGTAATAACCACAAAAGCAAAATAGGAATTATGAACAACGAAAATCTTAAATTCTACATTCAGTCAGTTCTTGCAGGCGCCCTCATCGGCATGGGCGACCTTGTATATGTTGTAAGCGAAAACAAGATAGCAGGCTCGTTCCTGTTCTCATTGGGACTGTTGAGCATTCTCATCAAGGGCTATCCACTCTACACCGGTCGCATCGGATATGTAGAGTCGTTCAGCGATCTGTGGGACCTTCGCAAAGGAATGCTCCCTATCATCGTGTTCAACTTCATCGGCATCGCCCTCGTCTGTTCTGCGGCTAACGCTACCCGCCTGAACGTCAGTGCCGTAGATGCTATGGTTGCAACGAAGGTATCGCAGAGTTGGATCAGTGCATTGATTCTGTCATGGGGCTGTGGAGCAATGATGTACCTCGCCGTGAACGGATGGCGCAAGACATCAAATCCGATAATGGTTATACTCCCGATAATGTTCTTCATCCTCTGTGGCTTCGAGCACTGCATCGCCAACTACGGTTATTTCTGGATGTACATCACCGGCGAAGGGTTTGCCCATATCAGCCAGCGTCTTGCCGAACTGCCAATAGGATTCTGCCTGAACCTCATCATCATGATCATCGGCAACGCCCTCGGCAGCCTCACATTTTCGAAAATTTAGACCATCATCTCCCTAAAAAACCGATTAACTAGTATCACAATATCACTAATCACCTTAACTCGCTGATTTTTAGAGCATTAAACAGTGATATTAGTATCACTCTAATATCACTTAATATCACTCTAATATCACT
>JAZQOD010000077.1:0-16363 GCA_045627685.1 Prevotella sp.
TCTTGTAGCGCCTACGGGACTCGAACCCGTGTACCCGGCGTGAGAGGCCGGTATCCTAACCGCTAGATGAAAGCGCCATAAAAACTTATAATCAACTTGATAGAACTTATCTATCATCGTTGATCTTGGCAAGATCCTATTCAGCGGAAGCTGGGTGATTCGAACCCCCGGTACGGTTACCCGCACGTCAGTTTAGCAAACTGGTGGTTTCAGCCACTCACCCATCCTTCCTTGATGGTGCTTCAATCAGATTCACCAAACCACAAATGAAGCGTCGTTTCAAACGCGAGTGCAAAGGTAGATATAATTTCCGAATTATCCAAACTTTTGCAGCAATTTTTATAAAAAAACACGATAAAAAGCGAAAAAATCACTAACTTCTATCAGTTCTTTCACGCTTTTTGATTGTTTTCTATCTCATATCGGCATCAACGAAACACAACGGGAGAAGGTCTTTTGCGCTCTTCAAACGATATATCTTCTCTGCTCCAACAAGTAGCACTACCATACTATTTTTATAGCGATCTTCCATCTCGGTCATCACCTGGCGGCACGAACCGCAAGGAGACACTGGTGATGAGAGGAAACCGTCAGCATTCTTGGCTGTGATGGCAATCTGGGTGATAGGCTGTTCCGGAAACTGTGCCTGTGCTGCAAAGATGGCTGTGCGTTCAGCACAGAGACTAAGAGGAAACGCGGCATTCTCCTGATTAGCACCGATGACAATCCTGCCGTCGCCCAACCTGATGGCTGCTCCGACATTGAAATTACTGTATGGTGCATTGGAATGACTGGTGGCCTCACGAGCCTTGCCAACCAACTCCTGCTGATCGGCTGGAAGTTCCGACAATGTCAGTTCCTCTACACAAACGCTAATATTCAGTTCTTTCATTTTAGATAATGTAGGTTTCTATTTCTTCTGATATTCAAAAGCACCTATATCCGGCGTGTCGTCTCGTCGCAAGCCGTATCTGTCGAGTGGCAATGCTGTCAGTGCATCGGCTTTGTCAACAGCCGGCGAAATGCTGTCGAGACGGAAATCGTATTTCAGGTTCTTTGTATCAATCATTGCGAAATGCTTCTTTCCCGTAGTGAGCGTATCCTCAACGTCTTCGAACAGCACATCGACAAACTTCACGCTGTCGGCCGTGGTCACCGCCGGAGTACGGAGGATGCAGTTATGGAATTCATAATAGAACGAGTTCAGTGTATCTTTCTGCTCACCCATAATCTCATCATCGGCATAACCCGTGACAAGGGTGTTGTAGCAGATGAACTGCATTGGAGCCACGCCCGAGCAGAATCGCAATGCCACACCACGGTTCGAGTCGAACGGATAGAACTGTGCTACGGTACAGTTGTTGAGGACAAACAGTCCTCCATCGGTGGAGATGCAATCGCGGAAGGCATTGGTAATCTGGCAGTTGAAGAGTTCCACCCAACTGCTCTTTGCACTGATGCAATAGCCCTGACAGTTGTGTACCGTCGATGATTCCATCAGCAAGGTGCGTTTCTCCACATCGCAGGAATCAACGATAACACCGTTGAAGGCACTGTGGATATCGGTGTACGCTATCTCGTTGTCATACGACGACTCATGAAAATGCACACCACCCCACTGTCCACTGACACGGTCGTATGGCAGATAGTCGAACATATTGTCAAGTCGATAGCCACGGAGTGTCACCTCATTATCGGGTGTTCCTTTTGAAAGCAATCGTCCATAGACATCGAGCGAAGCCTCATCGCGGAAATAGATGGTAGTACCAGGATTCAATGTCAGTGTGGCGAGGGAGTCAACACGCAGAGAGCCATACACCACAATCGGCTGATTAGGTGTGAAGGTGGTATCGCGGCTGATGACAGGATGATCCAAGATGATGGCATCCCATGAATACGCATTAAGGTTCACCTTCTGAACGGCACCGCCTTCGGTAGTGAACACGAGGTTATCGCTGAGATTCTTTGGTTCGGGAGTTCCATTGCCTACGGCTGTCAGTTCCACATACACACGGATACTGTCGTTGCTTCGCACCTCCACCTCATTGGTCTGGTAACCGGTAGTAGATCCGAGGTACACTCCATCGACATTCACGCGGAATCCCGACTGGTTGCCTCGCTCCAAGCGGACAGTCTGCAGACGGAGGTTACTCTTCGTCTTGTTGTACACCCAGAAATCGCGTGTCGGTGTAGGCACATTGCTGAAAACAGTATCGAGATAGACGGTATCTGTGGAGAATGTGAGTTTGTCTGATGAAGATGTTGAATAATCATCATCAGAGCACGACCACAAAACCGTGGCAATACACATTATTATATATATAGGCCAAAATCGCTTCATATAATTTATATAACGCAAAAAGCCTCTATTTATTGCAACCAAAGGTTGACTATAGGCATCTTATCGGCAAAATATTGCATTTTTGGACAAAAAGAAAGGCTATTTACCCAAAAATTACTTATCTTTGCAACACAATATATTGACAGATGGAACAAATACTCAAATATTTCCCTTCACTCACCGAGAAGCAGATAGAACAGTTTGGTAAACTCCAGGCTCTTTACGAAGACTGGAACTCTAAGATCAATGTCATCTCGCGCAAGGATATCGGCAACCTCTACGAGCACCATGTGCTCCATTCGCTTGCTATCGGCAAGGAACTGGCTTTCAAGGCTGGTTCAAAGATTCTCGACTTCGGCACTGGTGGTGGATTCCCTGGAATTCCTCTTGCCATCCTATTTCCTGAATGCCAGTTCACCCTCATTGATGGCACTGGCAAGAAGATTCGCGTGGCTACTGAGGTGGCGAACGCTATCGGTCTGACGAATGTTCAGGCTCTTCATCGTCGCGGCGAGGAGGAGAAGGGCAAGTACGACTTTGTTGTGAGCCGTGCCGTGATGCCCCTACCCGATCTCATCAAAATTATCCGCAAGAACATTGCAAAGGACAATAAGAATGTCTTGGGCAATGGTCTGCTTTGCCTGAAAGGTGGTAACCTCGGCGAGGAACTGATGCCTTTCAAGAAGATTGTAGAGCAGACAGAGATTACCAACTGGTTTGAAGAGGAGTGGTTCAAGGAGAAATATGTCATTTACGTTCCATTGTAAAACCCATAACTGAGATGTTAAACATAGAGAAATTTCAAGTAAATCCACTCGGCGAGAACTGCTATGTTGTTTCCGACGAGACAAAGGAATGTGTCATCATCGACTGTGGTGCCTGCGACCTCGATGAGTTCGGCGACATCACTTCATATATCAACGAGAACGGTCTCAAACCGGTTCACCTCCTTGCCACCCACGGCCACATCGACCATAACTTCGGCAACGATATGGTGTTGAAGGAGTATGGTCTGAAAGTAGAGGTTAATGCGAAGGAGCGTCCTCTTATGGAGGCAATGAACCAGCAGGCACAGATGATTTTCGGTCCTGTCAACGATGTTGTTGTTCCACAGGCTACTGTAGGCAACTATTTTACCGAGAAGGACACAATACCATTCGGCAACCATGAGTTCTGCATCATCGAAACTCCTGGTCACTCACCGGGTGGTGTCTTCTTTCTCTGCAAGGAGGAGAAGGTGGCATTCTCCGGCGACACCCTGTTCCGTGGTAGCATCGGTCGCACCGACTTTATGGGAGGCAACATGTTCCAGATTATCCAGAGCCTGCGTATGATTTGCCAGATGGACGATGACATCACTGTTTATCCTGGTCATGGTCCAAAGACCACCATCGGATATGAGTGCGAGACAAACATGTATCTTGACAGATAACAGATGGCGAAGGTCAACAGCGAGAAGATTATAATGGGTATCGACCCGGGCACGAATGTGATGGGCTACGGCATCATTCGTGCCATCGGCAACAAAGCCGAGATGGTGGGTATGGGAGTCATCGACATGCATAAGATGACTGACCCTTATCTTCGTCTTGGTCATATCTTTGAACGCGTTGACGGTCTCATCGAGTCGTATCTTCCCGACGAGATGGCCATCGAGGCTCCGTTCTTCGGAAAGAATGTGCAGTCGATGCTCAAACTGGGGCGCGCCCAGGGTGTAGCGATAGCGGCTGCCATCCGTCGTGATGTGCCAATCCATGAGTATGCGCCGATGAAAATCAAACTGGCTCTTACCGGAAATGGTAACGCAAGTAAGGAGCAGGTGGCAGGAATGTTGCAGCGAATACTGAAACTCGATGCCAACGAGATGCCGAAATATATGGATGCCACTGATGCCCTTGCTGCTGCCTATTGTCATTTCATGCAGATGAGCCGCCCAGATTCCGGGGCAAAGCATTTCAGTTCGTGGAAAGACTTCGCGCTGAAAAACAAAAGCAAAGTGAGCGGGTTAGACAACAAGAAACAATAACAGGATGAGAAAAGTCATTGAGATAAGAGAGGGACGTGCGAGGATGCCTGAATGGCAACTCAAAGCACCGGTGAATTTCCAGTTACTTGAAAAAGAGCATATAGCAATCGTTGGTGATAACGCCAGCGGTAAGACGAAGTTTGTGGATATGCTTACTGGCAAGCACCCGTTATTCCCAGATCAGGCAACCTACGACTTCGGAGAAGGGGCAAAGCGTCTTGTATCCGACAACATCAAATATATCACATTCCGTGATTCATACGGCAGTTATGACGGCTCGTATTATCTCCAGCAACGCTGGAACCAGCAGGAGATTGACGAAGAGACTCCGACAGTAGGCAAACTGCTTGAAGATGCGTTCTTGTACTCTGGAGAAGACACCACCGAGCGCCGCTCGTTCCAGCAACATCTATACGAACTGTTCGATATCAGTCACCTGTTGGACAAATACATCATCCTTCTCTCTTCGGGCGAGACGAGAAAGTTCCAGTTGATAAAGATGCTCATTGCCGATCCGCAGATTCTCATCATGGACAACCCGTTCATCGGACTCGACAAAGAGACTCGCATCCAACTGAGGGATCTCCTTGAAACACTCTCGCACGAGCGCGGTTTGCAGATTATCCTCGTATTGTCAAAGACCGACGATATTCCTGAGTTCATCACTCATATATGGGAAATGAAAGGCGAAACACTCCAGCCCAAATGTTCCCGCGAGGAGTTCCTTGCAGAAGCAAAGCCATCCGGGTCATCTATACTCTCCGAGGAAAAGCGCCAGGCTATCATCAACCTGCCTTATTCCGACAATGAATACAACACCCAAAAGGTGGTTGAGATGCATAAGGTGCGTATCCGTTACGGCGATCGCACTATCCTCAATGAGCTCGACTGGACGGTGATGAATGGTGAGCGCTGGGCTCTCAGCGGTCAGAACGGTGCTGGCAAATCCACACTTCTCTCACTGGTATGTGCCGACAACCCACAGAGTTATGCCTGCGACATCACCCTCTTCGACCGTCGTCGTGGTAGTGGCGAGACGATATGGGACATCAAGAAACATATCGGATATATGTCACCGGAGATGCACCGTGCATACCAGAAGGATATCGACTGCATAAAGATTGTGGCAAGCGGACTGAAGGATTCCGTCGGACTTTACGTAAAGCCGAAGGAGGAGGACTACGACATCTGTCGTTTCTGGATGAGGATATTCGGCATCGAGCATCTGGAAGGTCGCACCTTCCTCAAACTGTCGAGCGGCGAACAGCGCTTAGTGCTCTTGGCGAGGGCTTTCGTGAAGGATCCGGAATTGCTCATTCTCGACGAGCCGCTTCATGGTCTTGACGCAAAGAACGGACAGATGGTGAAGGACATCATCGACACATTCTGCCAGCGCGAAAACAAGACTCTCGTCATGGTGAGCCATTATAAAGAGGAGTACCCTCAATGCATCGACAACGAGATGGTGTTATTAAGAAATACTAAAAAAACAGCAATTTAAGGGCAGGAAATTTCCTAATCGAAAAAAAATGCGTAATTTTGATGCCCGAAATAACTAATAAACAACAAAAGATGAAAAAGATATTTATCACTCTTATGCTCTTCTGCTCCTTCGCCATGCAGTCGTCTGCCCAGGAGATTTACGAAGAGGTGAAGAACATTCTCGCCTCATACGAGACTGAGAAGAACGATACCCTCAAGAATATCGAGTTGCGCAAGATTGCGACTTTCAAGTATGATGCCATCTATTATATGCTGCTCAAGACCGAGGGAGAAACAGAAAGAGAACTGGGCAATCAGGTTGCATCAATGATCGACTTTGTGAACCTATTCCTTGAGCGTATCAACGACACTCGCAAAGACAAAAAGAATAAGGAACTGACATTGGCAAAGTTCAAGGCTGCATCTCTCGAGCATTCCAGATACAACGACATAGACAAAGAGACGGTCTATGCTTATGTGGACCATCCGAACTTCCTCACACAGTTCTCACTCGATACCGACTGGGTGAAGGCTTTAGAAGCCGTGCAACAGTAAATTATTCTTTTCGGAAATAGTAATAATACCAATAGGTATTCCCATACGAATCCCGCAGGGTACTCTCTCGCAGAGCCTTGTCGGGGTTCTTTTTTATCAGTTCCTGGAAATCAGCGAAGTCGGCCTCCATCTCTGGCACACTATACTCTATCACCGGGGTAGCACGCAAATGATTATGCAATGTCAACGCTTCACGATAGTGCTTTGGGAGTACCATGGTGGTGTCGTAGTCCTGTTCCAGATATTTGGCAAAAGCATCAATATCCTTGTCAATGAGACAAGCGATATAGAGATAGTCCTTTGCCTCGCTGCGCAGACGGCCTCGTTTCTCCAACAATCGAAGGCACTCACGGGCATCCATATCTACATTCGGGATTCCACCAATAAACTGATATAGGCGCATTTCCGGGAAAATCTCCAGGCGGTTGTTCTTTGTTGGGAGCAATGCCGATGAGTTTCCCGCAATAGGATATTCAAAGAAATGCTCACCTAACTGGCCACATTTACCAAGTGCATAGCCACGAATCATTGTGAGTTTCTCCGAACTGCAGTTTTCACTCTTGCCTACCAACGAAGCTTCCATATACTGACGGTCGCGCAGAGCACTCTCGGCTTTCATCTGCAGATGGTCCAACTCATTGGTGTTGCTCATAAAAACCATACCGCCCAGCACGAACAGCATAACAAAAAGGTTAAGACAGATGATGCCAAGTTGATCGGTTGGGTTGTTATAGCTCGTTGCTATCGGCATGTTCTTCATTGCCCTGTCAACAAAGCAGAAGAGCACCAGCAACACTGTCGACACTATCCAGACATGGCCGAACACTGACTGACTGCCGAAAGGGGCTATATGGATGTCGGTCAACGCAGCCAGTATCAGGACTGACGGCACGAAATACAATGCCGGAAGGTTGTAGAGATGTCGGCAAAGAGGGCGCACGACACATAACGCCAACAGGACACTCAGCATCGTGATGATGAGGGCTCCTATGAGCGGTTGGAATACGGTGTTACCTTCAGAGAGGATATGCTGTGCATAGAACAGCATATCCTTCTGGAAAGCAAATATGTAGATGAACACGAATACTGCAAAAAATACGGTGCATATCGTGTTAAGCAATGGCGATGCCTCTCCTCTTCTCATTCCGGGTTATTTTTTCTTCAACACAACAGCCGAACGGGCTGGGATATACAGTTTGAGCCACTCTTTGTGACTCTTTGCATACATAGCATCGTAGTTGGTGAAATGGGTGATGGTATCATCTGTCAGACCATTACCACCGAAATCTGGGTTGTCGGTGTTGAGCACAACCTCATACGAACCGGCAGGAACGAGGAATCCATAGTCTGCGAACGACTGCGATGGATTGAAGTTGAACACGAACAGCAGATCGCCTCTTGAATATGCCACCACCTGATCTCCGTCATTGTGCCATACCTCCTGCACCTTTGTCTTCTGGAAACCTTTCTGACCACCGATGAGGTGCATCAATGCAGCATCGAAGTCACCAAGATAGTGATAGCAGAGTTCCTTGTTATCGACGAGGTTCCACTGGCGGCGTGCATATTTATGACTCCATCCGTTTCCTTCGCGTGGGAAGTCAATCCACTCTGGATGACCCCATTCATTACCCATGAAGTTCAGGTAACCACCGTTCATTGTCGAGGCGGTGACCATACGGATCATCTTGTGCAGTGCAATGCCTCGGTTGGCTACATCATTCTCTTCGCCTTTCTTGAAATGCCAGTACATATCGGCATCGATGAGACGGAACACGATGGTCTTATCACCAACAAGTGCCTGGTCATGCGACTCGGCATACGAGATTGTCTTCTCATCCTTGCGGCGATCGGTGAGTTTCCAGAGAATGTCGCAAACGCCCCAGTCTTCGTCCTTCTTCTCCTTAATCATCTTGATCCAGTAATCAGGAATACCCATAGCCAAACGGTAGTCGAATCCATAACCGCCGTCCTCGAACTTTGCGGCGAGGCCAGGCATTCCCGACATCTCCTCAGCAATGGTGATTGCCTTTGGATTAACCTCATGGATGAGTTTGTTGGCCATGGTGAGATAGCAGATTGCATTATCATCCTGACCTCCGTTATAGTAGTCGGCATAGCCAGAGAAGTCCTGACCAAGACCGTGGTTCCAATAGAGCATTGAGGTCACGCCATCGAAGCGGAAACCGTCGAACTTATACTCATCGAGCCAGAACTTACAGTTGGAAAGGAGGAAGTGGATTACCTGATCCTTGCCGTAGTCGAAGCAGAGACTGTCCCACTGGTTGTGCTCACGGCGAGGACCGGCATAGAAATACTGATTTGGATCACCGAAGATATTACCAAGACCTTCCATCTCGTTCTTCACTGCATGAGAATGAACGAGGTCCATGATGACTGCGATGCCATTCTTGTGGGCTTCATCGATGAGGGCCTTGAGTTCCTCTGGAGTACCGAAGCGCGAACTTACTGCGAAAAAGTTACTTACATGATATCCGAACGAACCATAATATGGGTGCTCCTGGATTGCCATGATCTGGATGCAGTTGTAGCCGCCCTTGATGACGCGTGGGAGCACATTGTCCTTGAATTCGGTGAACGAACCTACCTTCTCTTCATCCTGTCCCATACCGATATGGCACTCGTAGATGAGCAGTGGCGAGGTGTTTGGCTTAAACGATTTCTTCTGCCACTTATACTCTTCCTCTGGAGCCCATACCTGAGCAGAGAATATCTTTGTCTCGACATCCTGAACAACGCGACGAGCCCATGCTGGGATTCTCTCGCCCTGGCCGCCCTTCCAGTGAACAGACATCTTATAGAGGTCACCGTGCTTGAGTGCCTTCTTTGGCAACTTCAACTCCCAGTTATCGGTACCAGCGATACGCTTCACCTGATAGTTCTCGTCTTCCTTCCAGTCGTTGAACTCACCAATGAGATAAATCTCAGAGGCATTTGGAGCCCACTCACGGAACACCCATCCGCGGGCTGTTCTGTGAAGACCGTAGTAAAGATAACCCGATGACACCTCACTCAAAGTCTTCTTACCATGACTGGTGTACTTGTCGATCATGTGGAGCACATGCTCACGGCGTCCGTTGATGGCGTCAGCGTACTGACGCAGATATTTGTCGTTTTTCAGGAGTTTCAGCATTGGAGCCTCAACTTTTTTCTCTGTCTTTTTCATACTGATGGATTTTTAGTATATCTGTTTTTACTTATCTTCATATCGTCTGCCGTTCTCGTAGTGTCCCTTTGCAGTGACCTTTCCGTTACGGTCTTTCTCTACGAATTCACCGTCGCGCTTGTCGTCAACAAAGTTTCCCTCGAAACGTTTTCCATCCTTATCCTCGATGATGGCAGGACCGTTCTTCATGCCGTTCTTAAACTGTCCCTTGAACTTCGAACCGTCGGCAAAATGCACTATCACCTCACCGTCCACCTGACCGTTCTTGAACTGTCCGTCGAACACATCGCCGTTCTTCTTCTTGAGTTTTCCAGTGCCGTGTTGTCTGTCGTGCTTCCACTGACCAACATACGAGTCACCGTTGGCCCACAGCAGTGTACCCTGACCTGACTTCTCGCCATCAAGGAATCGTCCTGTATATCTATCACCGTTGGCATATTTCAGCACACCGGCACCTTGGCGCTCACCGCCACTGTATTCTCCTTCGTACACATCGCCATTGGCAAACTTACAGATACCACGACCGTGCTGAAGGTCTTTTACCCAATCGCCGTTATACACATCACCGTTGGCGTATGTGTACACACCCTTACCATGACGGAGGTTATCCTTCCACTGACCTTTGTAACTTGTACCGTCACCCCAGTTGAAGTATCCCTGACCGTTCTTCTTGTCGTTCTGCCAGTTTCCCTCATAATATGCGCCACCAGCAAAGGTATATACGCCTTTACCCTGACGTTTGTCCTGATACCAGTTGCCATCGTACTTGTCACCGTTATAGTAGTACATCACACCATGGCCGTGCTGATAGTCGCGGAACCACATTCCAACATATTTATTATTATTGGCAAAGAAATATGTGCCCAATCCGTGCTGTTGGTCGAGCAGCCACTCGCCTTCATATTTCTCACCATCAGTGAAGGTATAAACGCCATATCCCTGGCGCTTACCTTTTACATACTCACCCTCGTAGGTGTTACCTGAGTCAAACAAAGTGCTACCCTTGCCGTGTGGCTTTCCGACCACCATTTCACCTTTGTAGGTTCCATCGTCATGGGTACGGCATGAACCCAAGGAAATCTTCTGGGCGTGCATCGCCATCGGCAACGAGAGTGCAAAAATCATTGAAAGGAAATATCTCTTCATTATATCAATTGCTATGTAATTTGAAAAAGTTTCCTCAAAATTACAACTTTTTCGGCACAACACAAAATCTATTAGATTTTTTTTGTAATTAAGGCAGAAATATTTTAATGAGCAATAGATATTTCGAGAACTTTTGATGTGTCACCAGTGATGCGGCAGCGGTTGTCTGGACGGAGGTCTACAACCCATACAACAGTATCGGCGGCATCAACGACAACCAACTGGCGTCGTTTCTCAAACAAAGAGAGTTTCTTGTCTGTAAGGAAATCACTCAGCAGTTTCCTTCCGGCCATTCCAAAGGGAATGAACCAGTCACCGGTTTTAACAGTGCGCACCGTCAAAGGGAATTTCACTTTTTCTGCATCAAGACTTACCTTGTTTGCACTACGTGAAGGAACATAATTTTCATCGCAGGCAACATACGCAAAACGGATTTTACGCTCTTCATCAATGATATATGTACCCGTCTCTGGAATCTTCATTTCGCGCGTCGGTCTCTCTTCTTTCTTTTGAACGAGGATAGCATCGCGGTCGATAAGTAACGAATGGGTGGACGATAACCATTCCCTACCCGACTGACCGTCGATGTTTGCCATAATCTGTTCTACCTGCTGCGAAGAAAAATCTTTATCTTTGAGAATATTCCATAGAATGGATTCACACCCTGGTTCTGCTAGGAGCGATGGAATGGAAATCGCCATTCCGTCTTTGCCATTCTTCGCTGTCACTCTCTGGGTTGAATCACCAATGGCTTTATTGAGAATCTCCATCGCATCCTGAATACGGTGTGTCAACTTATGGATATTCTCCACTGCCGATGGGTTCACTTTCAACATCTCAGGGATGACATTCAGTCGCATCTTGTTTCGCTGCACATCATCACACAAGTTGCTCGAATCAGTGATATAGTCCTGCCCGATAGAATCAAGGTATTCCAAGATATCCTGACGGCTCACATCGAGCATCGGGCGCAGCACCTTCCCGTTTTGTAGCATGATTCCTTTCAGTCCATCGACACCTGTACCGCGCACCATATTCAGAAGCACAGTCTCCACAGAATCATCACGATGGTGGGCCACGCAGACCCCATCAAGATGAAGATCATCAATGAGTTTAAAGAAATAGTCGTATCGCAGTGTACGGGCAGCCATTTCGATACTCACGCCATGCAGTTCGGCGAATGTCTTTGTATCGAAATGCGCAAGATGGAGAGTTACATTCAACTCTTCGCAAAGATTTTTACAAAAAGCCTCATCCCTGTCCGACTCCTCTCCTCGGAGATGAAAGTTGCAATGAACCGCCTCTAATTTATAGTTTTGAGAAAGAAGGAGTCTCAACAAAGCCACACTATCAGCACCGCCCGACAATGCCACCAAATAGGATTTTCGGGAAGACAATAGCGCTTGACAAGATCTTCTAAATTTCTCGATCATCGGGGTTAGGGGATTATTTAATCCACATACAGCACCAATCCCTTCAGATACTCACCCTCTGGGTGGTAAATATTGATAGGATGATCGGCTGGCTGATGAAGTTGATGAAGGATCTTCACTTTTCGTCCTGCCTGGGCTGCAGCAGTGAAGACGGCATTGCGGAAATGGTCCTTTGTCACTACCTGCGAACAAGAGAATGTGAACAATATTCCGCCTTTCTTGATGCTCTCAAAACCCTTGACATTCAGTCGGGTGTAACCCTTCAACGCATTGTGCAGAGCACCACGGTGCTTGGCGAATGCTGGTGGGTCGAGAACGATGAGGTCGTACTTATTCTCGTTGGCATCGAGGAACTTGAATGCATCCTCGCAATAAGCATGATGACGGTCATCACCAGGGAAATTCAATGCTATGTTCTTATTTGTGAGGTCGATAGCCTTGGCTGATGAGTCAACAGAATGTACGAGTTCTGCACCGCCACGCATTGCATATACTGAGAATCCGCCGGTATAGCAGAACATGTTCAGCACCTTACGACCTTTCGAATATTTCTCGAGCAGAGCACGGTTCTCACGCTGGTCAACGAAGAAACCGGTTTTCTGTCCCTTAAGCCAGTCAACATAGAACGACAAGCCGTTCTCCAATGCCACATTATCATTGGTGCCACCGTATATAAAACCGTTCTCCTGACCTAACTCTGCCTTGAATGGGAGTGTTGTCTCGCTCTTGTAATACACATTCTTTATTCTATCGCCCATGGAAGCCACGAGTGCCTCACACACATCGATACGGTTGACATGCATTCCCACGCTATGTGCCTGCACTACGGCTGTCTCGTTGTAACAGTCGATAACGAGGCCCGGCAACTGGTCGCCTTCTCCATGAACAAGACGATAGGTTGTGTTCTCTGGATTGTCAGCAACGCCGATAGCGATACGTGTCTGAAGGGCTGATGTAAGACGGCTGCACCAAAACTCCTGGTCGATAGGCACATCATTGAACGAGAGTACTCGCACTGCAATAGAGCCAATCTGATAATGGCCTACAGCGATGAAGTCACCACCATTGGTGATGACACGCACGATATCACCTTCTTCGATACCATCGTCCATACGCTGGATAGCACCGGAGAACACCCAAGGATGAAAGCGCTTCAGACTGTCTTCCTTGCCTTTCTTAAGATAAATTTTCTTGTATGTCATTGTTCGATGTAATTGTTAGTGTGGAGGGCTCCGGCACCACGATGATGTCATAATCGCCGGTTGTCTTCAGTCGCACAATCTCTTCATAGAGCATGATGCAAGCCCACGCATCGGTAGCAGCATACACTTTCTGCTGATCGTTGAGCACTGGCATCTCCCAGTTAGTGAGCCGCTGGCGTTTCGATATCTTCTGCGAGAACAGGTTTGCATAGAGTTTCTGCAGACTCAAATCCTTGATACCGATATCTCCGACCATCTTCTGCAGTTCAATGAAATATCCCGGAGTGAAATCGCCGCGTTTTCTCAGCATTCGCAAATCATCGTGCCATGAGAGTCCTATCATCGGCACCGTGGTGTTCTCAAGGAGTCTTTTCACTGCGGGACACAAACCGATGAGATTCAATCGGAACAGGAAACAGGTGTCGCGCGTACTCACCTGGAGCAATGCCACCTTGAAACTCTGACCACGCTTGAACGAAGGGCGGGTCTCTGTATCCATTCCGAGGATATCGGCAGTGAGAAGATAGTCAACAGCCCTCTCTGCTTCGCCTTCGGTGAGAATCGTGATGACACGTCCACCGAAACTGACTACGGGCAGGTCGCCTATTGCTTTCTTGTCGTACTTATCGTATATTGTTTTCTTCATTTTTGCACTCACTTTCGACCTGCCAAACTGCCACAAACAGTCCGTCATAATCAAAATCAAATGCAAAATTAGAAAAAAAGTGCGAAAATATGAGCGTTTCTGCCCTTTTTTCCGTATTTTTGCACAATTATTAGATAAAAGACATCTTTATATAGGCAAAACACATATATTTTATGGCAAATAAGACAAATAAGAAAAAGAAAAAGCAGGAGAAGAACGCCAAGAAATTCACCGAGGCGATCGGGCTTTCAAATATATTCAGCAACGAAAAGATTGACTTCATTCTCGGTCTTATAACATTGTTTATCGCTGGCTACACCATATTCGCAATGGTGTCGTATTTCTCCACGGGTCAGGCGGATCAGAGTCTTTTGCAGGAGAGCCGTGTGGGCGAATGGATGAATCAGGGCAAGCAATATGCCAACTACTGCGGTAGTTTCGGTGCGATAATCGCTTACACCCTGATGGACCAGAATTTCGGTCTTCCGGCATTCCTCATCCCATTCTTCTTTGTCCTCGTGGCATTGAAGTTGATGAAGGCATATAGCGTGAGCCTCCTGAAATGGTTCTTCGGTCTGGCTATACTCATGGAATGGTGTGCCGTGACATTTGCAAAGTTCCTGTCACCGATAATGGGATTCCTTACCTTCAACCCTGGAGGTAAGCACGGACAGTATATCGTAGAGCAGGCAGAGAACCTTATCGGCCCTCCGGGACTCACTGCCATCCTTCTCGCGGTGGCAATCATCTTCCTCACCGTCCTCAGCGCCAAGACTATCAGCGCCATCCGTATCGCGTTGAACCCTACAAAGGCTATCAAGGATAAGGTGAAGACTACGGTTGTCACTGGTTCAGAAGATCCACACATTGCATCAGCAGGACTGGCTTCCCCCGAACCAATGATTGACTCATTCGTGGACACCACTCCCGAGAAGAAGGATGAGCATGCTCCACAGAACACATTCACTATCACTGACGACATACCGGAGATGGGACCTATCGACTTGCCTGTTGGCAACGGTAACGATGACAATGATGAGTCGATGTTGACCGTCGAGGCTGCCCACGCTGAGGATAAGGCTACGAGCAAGACCGTCGAGGACAAGATCGACCTCTCTACTCCTATCAACCCTAAGGAACCGTTCACTCGTTATAAATATCCTACCCTCGACCTTTTGAAGAAATACGAGAGTTCGAGCAACCCTCAGGTGGACATGGAAGAGGTGAAGGCCAACAACACGCGTATCATCGAGGTACTGAACTCGTTCGGTGTAAAGATTCGCGAGATCAAGGCTACCGTTGGTCCTACCATCACCCTCTATGAGGTTACTCCTGCCGAGGGTGTGAAGATTTCAAAGATCCGCTCTCTCGAGGATGATATCGCTCTGTGTCTCTCGGCTCTCGGCGTTCGTATCATCGCTCCTATTCCGGGCAAGGGTACTGTGGGTATCGAGGTACCTAACAAGAAACCGCAGATAGTGTCGATGGAGAGTCTGCTCAACTCGAAGAAGTTCCAGGAGACTACCATGGAGTTGCCTCTCGCCATCGGTAAGACCATCACCAACGAGGTGTTCATGGTGGATCTGGCTAAGTTGCCGCACCTTCTCGTGGCTGGTGCAACTGGTCAGGGTAAGTCTGTTGGTCTCAACGCCATCATCACCTCTCTTCTCTATAAGAAACATCCAAACGAGTTGAAGATTGTGCTCGTTGACCCAAAGAAGGTGGAGTTCACCCCATACTCTCCTATCGCCGACCATTTCATGGCTGCTACCGATGAGAATGTGGATGAGCCAATCATCACCGATGTGACAAAGGTTGTGCGCACCTTGAACTCGCTCTGCGTGCTCATGGATCATCGCTATGACCTGTTGAAGATGGCTGGTGCAAAGAACATCAAGGAATACAACGAGAAGTTCGTGAACCATAAACTCAACCTCACCCTCGGTCATGAGTACATGCCTTATGTGGTTGTCGTCATCGATGAGTTCGGTGATCTCATCATGACTGCGGGCAAGGAGGTGGAACTTCCTATCGCTCGTATTGCCCAGTTGGCTCGCGCCGTTGGTATCCACATGATTATCGCTACCCAGCGTCCTACAACATCAATCATCACTGGTAACATCAAGGCGAACTTCCCTGGTCGTATGGCGTTCCGTGTGGGTGCCATGATCGACTCGCGTACTATCCTCGACCGTCCTGGTGCCAACCAACACGTGGGTCGTGGTGACTTGGTGTACCTCAATGGCGGTGAACCGGTACGTGTGCAGTGTGTTTTTGTTGATACTCGTGAGATTGAGCGTATCAATGAACATATCTCCAACCAGTGCGGTCCTGTCGAACCAATG
>JAZQOD010000078.1:0-12572 GCA_045627685.1 Prevotella sp.
AAACCGTTGCAGTTGAAGTTGTTGTCGGAAGCATCGTATTTGTTGTAGTCGCCACCATACATCAATGTACGAACAGGCAAGCCCATTGTTGGAGGAACACGACCGAAGAGAGCCTGATCCTCGAAGTCCCAGATGAAACCACCCTGGAAACGCTTGTTCTGGCGAACGATATCCCAATACTCCTTGAAGCCGCCCGATGAGTTACCCATAGCGTGGTTGTACACACACTGGATGAGAGGCTTCTGATCCTCAGGTTTGTTGCTGTCAACATAACGCTGGCAATACTCCTGTGAAGAGTACATAGGACAGAATACATCAGAGTTGGCACCCTTCTGGGCACGCTCCCAATGAACAGGGCGACTTGGGTCCACAGCCTTTATCCATTCATAAACGGTGGTGAAGTTAGGACCATCGACAGTCTCGTTACCCATTGACCAGAACACGATACTTGGGTGGTTGAAATATACACCCACATTATGCTGGTTGCGCTCGAGAATCTGCTTCTGGAAGAGGTCGGTCTTAGAGATTGCAGTGTCGTCATAGCCGAAACCGTGCGACTCCTGATTGGCTTCTGCCACGAGGTAAATACCATATTCATCGCAGAGGTCGTACCACTGAGGGTCGTCAGGATAGTGGCAAGTGCGGACAGCATTGAGGTTGAGGCTCTTCATAATGGTGAGGTCCTCAATCATACGCTCGCGAGAAACGATGTAGCCAGTCTTTGGATCCATCTCGTGGCGGTCGGCACCCTTGATATATACTGTCTTGCCATTGATATAGAAACGGTCGCCCTTGATTTCCACCTTGCGGAATCCCACCTTCTGAGGAACAACGCTCAGCAGTTCGCCACGAACCATCTCGCTCTTTGCCTTCTTGCCCTTGCCCACCTTCTGCTCGTTGAGAGCATAGATCTTTGCCACGAGGGTGTAGAGGTTAGGAGTCTCGGCAGTCCACTTCAATGGATTAGCCACATTGAGAGTCTCGTCGAGAACGGTACTTGTAGCCTTATTTGTCTTGTCGTAAGAAGAAACAGTCTTCTTGCACACCTCATTGCCCTGTGCATCGAGCAGTGACAGTTCGATGTCGAGGTTGCCCAAAGTGTTGCCCACGATATGGAGCGAACCGTCCTTGTAGGCAGCATCAAGGTCAGGAGTGATGTGGATGTTTGTCAACTGCTGCTCAGCGTCGAGGGTATAGAGGTAACTGTCGCGAGCCACACCCGAGAGGCGCCAGAAGTCCTGGTCCTCGCAATACGAACCGTCGCACCAGCGGAATGTCTGGAATGCGAAGAGGTTCTCGCCAGGATGAACAAATTCTGTAATATCGAACTCAGCGGCAACCTTCGAGTCCTCGGTATATCCTACATACTCGCCGTTGACATAGAGATACATGTTGGATGTCACCGAACCGAAATGAGCGATAATCTGCTTTCCGTCCCAGTTGGCAGGAACGGTGATGGTACGGCGGTAAGAACCCACATGATTATCCTTTGTAGGAGGCACAGGAGGATTGTCCTTGTAATGGCCACGCCATGCGAAACCGATGTTCACATATACAGGGTCGCCATAGCCGTTGAGTTCCCACATACCAGGAACAGGCATTGTGCCCCAAGAAGAGTCATCGAGGTCGGTGAGATAGAAGTCGGTAGGACGCTCATCGGCGTTCTCTACATACTTGAACTTCCATGTTCCGTCGAGAGAAAGGAAATTGGCAGATTTGGTCTTGTCGCCTTTCAGCGCCTTGTCCAATGATTCATAGGTAAAGAAATGGGTGTGGATAGGGTAGCGGTTCACTTCGTTCACCTGCATATCCATCCATTCTGTACCGGTTGGTTTGTTGTCAGCAGAAGCACCTAGTGCAAGCGCTGATAATGCAAAGGTCAGTAATAAACTTTTCATATAGTGGTAATTTTGTAATATTTGATGCAAAGATATAGAAAATAATTGTGTTATCAAAAAAAATATGTAAATTTGCAGTGAAAACCTAATTAATATGAGAAAGATATTACTTTTAACCATCAGTTTCATGGTTGTAGCCTCGAGTGTTGCAGCCCCAAAGAAGAAGGCGCCACTGCCAAAGTACAAGGATGCGTCATTCCCTGTGGAAGAGCGAGTAGAAGACCTTCTCGGTCGAATGACATTAGAAGAAAAGGTAGGTCAGTTGCTTTGCCCGCTCGGTTGGTATATGTATGATAAGAGTGAGGTACAGACAAAGAAAGGCGTGAAAACCCAGTTGTCGCTTACCGACCTTTACAAGAAGCGTATGGCAGAGATGCCGCTCGGTTCGCTTTGGGCTATCCAGCGTGCCGACCCATGGACACAGAAAACCCTTGAGACAGGTATCGGTGCTGAGGAAAGTGCCGAACTGATGAACATGCTCCAAAAGTATGCTGTCGAGGAGACACGCCTCGGTATCCCAGTGATGATTATGGAAGAGGCTCCTCACGGTCACATGGGTATCGGCTCAACCTGTTTCCCAACAGGCATTGGTCAGGCTGCCACCTTCGATGTAGCCCTTATGCAGCAGATGGGTACAGTCAACGGCCGTGAACTCTCACTCCGTGGTGCTCATATCGCTTATGGTCCTGTGCTCGACATCTCGCGCGAACCTCGTTGGTCGCGTGTAGAGGAGACAATGGGTGAGGACCCATATCTCGCTGGTAAGTTGGGTGGTGCTATATGTAGCACAGTCCGTGCAGAAGGTGTTCTCAACACTCTGAAGCATTTTGCTGCTTATGGTATTCCAGAGGGCGGTTTGAACGGAGAGCAGGTGTCGCTGGGTTGGAACCAGTTGCTCAATGAGTATATCCCTCAGTTCAGGACAGCCATCGAGCAGGGTGCCGGCTCTATTATGACATCTTATAATGGTATTGACGGTATTCCTTGTACTGGCAATAAGGAACTCCTCACAGGATTCCTGCGTGGTCAGTTGGGATTCGACGGTTTCATCATCTCCGACTTGCAGAGTATTGAGGTCATGAAGAACAACCTTCATGTGGTGAAGGATTACACCGAGGCTGCAGCATTGGCATTGAAGGCTGGTGTGGATATCGACCTCGAGGGTAACAGTTACAAACATCTTGGTGAAGCCCTGGAAAAAGGCCTTGTGACTATGGACGACATCGACCGTGCTGTTCGTCAGGTGCTCCGCACAAAATACGAACTTGGACTCTTCGATAATCCTTATGTTGATGTGAAATCTTCAAAGCAGGTTCACAGTGCCGAGAACCGCGAGATAGCCCGCAAGGTGGCTCAGGAGAGTATTATCCTTCTCGAGAACAACGGATTGCTGCCATTGAGCAAGGATATTAAGAGCATTGCTGTTATTGGTCCTAATGCCGACAACCAGTACAACCAGTTGGGTGACTATACTGCCCCACAGGCTGAGGACGACATCATCACAGTGCTTGAAGGCATCAAGGCCACTGTTCCAAATGCTCAGGTGAACTATGTGAAGGGTTGTGCCGTTCGCGATACCCAGAACACCGATATCCAGGCTGCCGTTGAGGCTGCAAAGAAGTCGGATGTGACAGTGCTTGTTGTTGGTGGTAGTTCTGCCCGCGACTTCAAGACAAGTTATGCTTCTACCGGTGCTGCTAATGTTGATGCTAATGCCAAGGAACTCTCAGATATGGATTGTGGTGAGGGCTACGACCGTGCTACCCTCGACCTTCTCGGCGATCAGTTGAAACTCATGCAGGCTCTGATTGATGCAAAGGTGAAGTTGGTGGTAGTTTATATCGAAGGCCGTCCATTGAATATGAACCTTGCAGCAGAAAAGGCAGATGCATTGCTTTGCGCTTGGTATCCAGGTGAGCAGGGCGGTCAGGCTATCGCTGATGTGCTCTTCGGTGACTATAATCCTGCTGGTCGTATGCCTGTAGGTGTGCCACGCAATGTGGGTCAGTTGCCAGTTTATTACAGCAAGCGTATCTCTCATAACTATATCGACTCGCCAGCGGCTCCTCTCTATCCTTTCGGCTATGGAAAGAGTTACACCACTTTCGAGTATTCTGCTCCTTCGGCTACTGTCAATGCTGATGGCACAGTGACTGTTCGTTGCACACTCACCAACACCGGAAATGTTGATGGTGATGAGGTAGCACAGCTTTATCTTGAGGATGAATACAGCAGTGTTTCCATTCCTCGCAAGCAGTTGAAGGGTTTCCAGCGTGTGAACCTCAAGGCAGGTGAGAGTCGCCAGTTGGAGTTTGTTCTTGGACAGAACGAACTTGCACTCTACAATGCTCAGCGTGAGTTTGTTGTTGAACCAGGCACATTCAAGGTATTTGTCAATGGTTCATCAAAGATTGACAAGAATACACCTCACGCACAGTTCGAGTTGCGATAATGCTTTTCTGATATAGGAAAAATAATAATGGAGGCTCACGACGTGTAGCCTCCATTATTGTTTTATTTCTTTTTCATCATGTGCCACCAGGCGAATGGTCGTCTGTGGTTTGCATAGTCGAGGTCGCGCTCGTTGGTGTATGCCTCGCGTTCGAAATATATCTCGAAATAGGCCGCAATCCACATTTTCCCAAGCGTTTCTTTCAGTTTGCCTATTTTCAACGCTTTGCGTTCAAGGAGAATCTTCGTTGTGAAGCGATAGAGCCATTCAGCAACGTACCAAAGCATAAAACCCACAAACAACATCTCTCTCTGTTGGAGAGTATGGATGTATTCGTGGTTTTTCACCACCTCGTTCAGTTGCCCTTTGTCGCTTCGCACGAATATCACGCCGAATATGTTCATGGCAAAGAACGCCCCGAATGGAAAATGCTTGTTGTATATTATGCGCATAGTATTACCTTAAACCTAACAAATCTCTGTACTTGTTGCTCCATCGCCATATTGTGGCATGCGAAACATCGAGGATATTCTCTATCTGACCGTTCGAGAGTCCCATCTTTATGAGATAGCAGAACTGTTTCTGCTTCTCGTCGAAGGCACCAAGTTTCTCTGCCAGTTCCTGTATGAACGAAGGATTCTGTCGATCGACAGCCTGATAGAGGCTGCCCCAGTCGGCATCCTGCAATGAGTATCGGCCACGGATGGCAAGGTCGATCTTGTTCTTCACATCCTCTGCATCCTGTGCCAAAGCGAAAGTGTGGAGGCTGCGCAATAACAGTTCATTCTGCTTCACCTTCTCCTCCAACTCGGTCTGCATACGGTTCATCTCCTCCTTCTTTGAGTTTACCTCCTCTTTGAATCGGTCGATTTCCGCATTGATCTGCTGCAATTGCTCTGTCTTCGAATCAAGAAGAGAGCGCGAACTGTTCAGTTCCTCCTCCTTGCCCTGAATCTTGTCCATCATCTCTATGTGAGCCTTCTTCAGGTTGTTCAGTTCGACATCCTTTGAGAGCAATGTACGCACGGTGTTATACTTACTGCGGAAATACATCATCAGCAGGATGGCAATCACGAGGAATGTGCCCAGCACCACTCCGATAGCCAATCGTTTGTACATCTCCTGCTTTGCCTTCATCTCTTCCTCAGCCTCTGCATCACGGTTATACTTGTATTTGTTGTTTACCGTGGCTGCAGCAATCTGTCGGGTACCAAGGTTCAGCGAGTCGCTGACATCAATGAATTCAACTGCATATTTGGCGAGGGTGTCACGCGTACTTATATCAATGTTTACCAGAAGAAGACGATGAGCCGCATCATATTTTACAGATAGGGGGTATGTTTCGTCATAAAGAACTTTTTTCAAAAATATCTCTGCAGAATCAGGACGATCTATGAGGAGCAGATATTCTGCGAGCGATAATGACTCATCGGATGTGAGTCGCTTGCCATCTCCTTTGTCTATAAGTTCGAAACACTTCTGAGCGCGTTCTTTGTTCTTCATTCGGGTGTAGTGATAGAGCAGTGTCGTCACCTCATCCTTCGTGAATATGTTGTTTGTGGTTACAAGAGCATAAGCCTTGTCGAAATATCCCATAGCCTCCTTGGTGCGGTCCAGGGCTTTCAGTGCTGATCCCACATGGATATAGTCTGTAGCAGTGATATCATTGAAGCGCTTTGAGCATTCCAACTCATTCTCTGCCATGAGCAGAGCATTCTGGTAGTCCTGCACATTATTATATATATAGTGGAGGTTGGAATAGGTGTTGCGCAACATCGTACTATCACATCCCGCATTATTCAAGGCAATATCGCGTGAGATAAGGAAATGGTCGATGGCACGAGGAGCATCATCTATGTCACGATACACGCTACCCGCATAGTAGTGGGCCTCCTGTTTGTCGAGGCTGCTTCCGTTGTCGTCGAAATACTCCACCAGTTCCTTTACCATGATATCGGAATTCACAGGGACATACGCCTTGTCTTTGAGTCGGATCTCCAACAAGTCGTATTTCTTCTGCACATACTCCGAGCACTTGCGTGTGCTTGGCTTTATTGAGTCGAGCATAAGCAATGCCAACTGTGGGTCGTTGTCGCCCACAGCCTCTATTTCTTCGATTCGCTGTAACTGTGAAGAATAGTTGTCGCACCCCACAATCAACAGCATCGTCAGTATCACCAGGTATATCTTTCTCATTTTCGTGTACCTTTTTGTGGTTGCAAAGTTAATAATTTTTGTTTTTTGAAACAAGTAAATTCCGTTTTTTGTTGTTTCATGCAGTTACATTTAACATTTCGATGAAACAAAAAATGAAATATTTTGAAATTATTTAAATCGCTGATTGCTAGTGTGTTATGATGGAAATTGTATATTAGTGATATTATGATGAAACAAGATGAAACATGAAATATTTGCATGTTATGTCATAATTTTATAATTTTGCACCACCTAAAATAAATAAGGTATCAAATAATTATTAAATTGAATATAAACATTAAAATAAGATTATTATGAAATTCTTTAGATTTTTCATCGTTTGCGTATTCTTATTAGTTTCCGCAGTTGCAAGTGCTGATACCAACAATTCTGGTACAACCAACACCCAGCAGACAACAAGTTCTAAGCCAAAGGTAAAGAAGCCAGTTGTAGTAATTCGTGACGGTGGCGATAACATTTCTAATAATACATGTGGTCCACGCCGTGCAGCAGCCCGTCCTGTAATGTGCCCTGTTGAGGTAGGTACCTACGAGGATGAGCCAACTCTCTATTTCGAGGCAATGGGCGATGTAGCAGAACTCACTTATGAGATCTCTCTCGATGAGGATGTTCTCCTTGAAGGCGAGATTGAACTTGTTGATGGACTTGCAGAAGTTGACATCACTGCACTTGGTGAGGGCGAGTACAATATCAGTCTTACTGTCCAGGGTAATACCTTCGTGGGTATGATCATCGTGGAGTATGACGAGTAAGCCTCGCGTACATTATAAGATTAATAATTGGGTAAAACATATAAAAAGCCACTCCGTGAGGAGTCACTAAAAGTCACTATTTTAAATCACTATTATTTATCACTATTTAATTTTTAACCTTTTCTGGTACAAATTGATAACATCTCTTTAGAAGATTGCATTTACTATATCTTTCACTAAGATGTATTTGCATAAGGAGTTCTCTGGAATCTGTTGCGAAAACAGGTTCCAGAGTTGTTTTTATGCGTTTTTTGTTGGTAGAGTGAAAATTATTCTATAATTTTGTGGGATGAATTTTGAATAAAGCGTATTTTTCGATAATATATGGTACTTAATTATATCTGGATAGCATTCTTCGTTATTGCATTCTGCATCGGGTTGTTCCGTCTGATAGTGATGGGCGATACCGAGGTGTTCCCGGCAATGATGAACTCCACTTTCGACTCTTCAAAGACAGCCTTCGAGATAAGCATCGGACTGACCGGTGTGCTCTCTCTGTGGCTCGGAATAATGAAGATTGGCGAAAAGGGCGGGATAGTGAATGTTATCGCAAGAATGCTCTCGCCAATCTTTGTGCGTCTTTTCCCTGATATTCCGAAAGGACACCCTGTGACGGGAAGCATCTTTATGAATATTGCTGCCAATATGCTCGGTCTTGACAATGCAGCAACACCTCTCGGATTGAAGGCAATGCAGGAGATGCAGGAACTCAACCCAAAGAAGGACACGGCAACAAATCCTATGATTATGTTCCTTGTGCTCAACACCTCAGGATTGACATTGATTCCAGTGAGCATCATGACTTATAGAGCACAGATGGGAGCAGCCCAGCCAACGGATATCTTCATCCCGATTCTGCTTGCCACCTTCGTGGCTACAATCGCTGGTATCATCATCACATCTCTGTATCAGAGGATTAACCTGCTGAATCCGGTCATGTTTGCCACCTTGGGTGGAGCCTGTGCCGTTGTAGGAGGCATAATATGGGGATTCCGTCAGATGGATCCTGAGACAATGAATGTGGTGAGCAACACCACTGCCACTGTGCTTCTGATGACTATCATCGTTGGTTTCATCATTGCGGGAGTAAGGAAGAAGGTCAATGTGTATGATGCCTTCATCGAAGGAGCGAAGGAAGGATTCCAGACGGCCGTGCGCATCATTCCTTATCTCATTGCGATTCTTGTGGCGATAGGTGTGTTCCGAGCTTCGGGTGCTATGGATGCATTGATAGGTGGTGTGAAATGGTGTATTGCGACTTGTGGCATAGATACCACATTCGTTGATGCCCTCCCTACGGCATTGATGAAACCACTCTCGGGCAGTGGAGCCCGCGGAATGATGGTTGATGCCATGCAGACCTTTGGTGCCGACTCGTTCGTGGGGCGCTTGAGTTGCATCTTCCAAGGTTCAACGGATACTACATTCTATATCCTTGCCGTTTATTTCGGTGCAGTGAATATTAAGTACACTCGTCATGCTGTTGCCTGTGGTCTTCTTGCCGACCTGACAGGAGTGATTGCCGCAATAGCCATAGCATATATGTTTTTCGGATAAAATAGTCTTGAAAATTATAAATTATTATCATGTCAAATATTGATTCAAACAGTCAAAGCAATTCACTCCCCCGCCCTAGCGAAGCGAAACGGGAGGGGGTTCGGGGGGTGGGTCTCTTGCTCAAAGATACCGCAATATACGGACTCAGCAGTATCATAGGACGCTTCCTCAACTACTTGCTTGTTCCTCTCTACACACATGTCATCTCGGCGGCATGTGGCGGATATGGCGTGGTGACAAACCTCTATGCATATACCGCACTTATCCTTGTAATACTGACGTTCGGAATGGAGACCACCTTCTTCCGTTTTGCCAATAAGGAGGGAGAGAATCCACATACAGTGTTCTCAACGACCATGGGAATGGTGGGATTCCTCTCGTTGCTGTTTCTTGCATTGGTGTTCGCGTTCATCGGCCCAATCGGAAATGTGCTGGGATATCCCGACCATCATTCGTACATACTGATGATGGCATGTGTTGTGGCTCTTGATGCCATCCAGGCTATACCGTTCTCATATCTGCGATATCAGAAGAAAGCGATAAAGTTCGCATCACTCAAACTGCTGTTCATTATTATGAACATCGGTCTGAACCTGCTCTATTTCCTCGTGTTGGGCAAAGACGATGTGTTCTATGTGTTCTCGCTAAACCTGTTCTGTACTGGTGTGATAACATTCTTCTTTGTGCCTGAACTCACAAAGATCAAATGGCATTTCGATTTCTCTTTGTTGAAGCGAATGTTCAGTTACTCATGGCCAATCCTCATCCTCGGTATTGCAGGTATTCTGAACCAGGCATTCGACAAGATGATATTCCCTTGGGCTTACACCCACACTGGCTTGCACACTGCTGCCGATGCCCAGACACAACTCGGTATCTATGGCGCCTGCGTGAAGATTGCAATGATTATGGCAATGATAACCCAGGCGTTCCGTTATGCCTATGAGCCTATCGTGTTTGCCAAGGCAAAGGACAAGGATTCGAAGGAGTACTATGCCGTAGCCATGAAGTTCTTCCTGATTTTCACTCTGCTGGCGTTCCTTTGTGTGGTGGGCTATATGCCTTTGTTACAGCATATCATTGGTGCCGATTATCGTGAAGGACTGGTGACAGTGCCTATCGTGATGGCGGCTGAGATAATGATGGGAGTATATTTCAACCTCTCGTTCTGGTATAAACTCATCGACAAGACCATCTGGGGCGCATGGTTCTCGCTTGCCGGATGTGCAGTCCTCGTGGCTGTCAACATCCTCTTCATTCCCGAATATGGCTATATGGCTTGTGCATGGGGTGGAGTAGCAGGCTACGGCACAGCGATGGTGCTTTCTTACCTTGTCGGACAGTGGAAGAATCCTATCCAGTATCCAATGAAGAGCATTGCTGTTTATGTTCTGATGACAGCCTTCTTCTTTGCTATCATTCAACTGGTGCCAGAATCATGGCCGTCAGTTGTACGATTGGGCATAAGCACTGTTCTTGTCATTGCCTTTATCGGTCATGTCCTCTACCATGATGTGCCGCTCAAATCGCTTCCCGTAGTGGGCAAATATTTCCGAAAATAAACATTAAAAACAAAATATCAAAATGAAAAAACTTTTATTATTACTTTTCACTCTCCAGTGTTCTCTCTTCACTTATGCTGACGAGGGAATGTGGACTCTTATGGATCTGCCAAAGGCAGTGTATGACAAAATGGTTGAAGAAGGCTATCAACTTGAATACGACAAACTGTATCATGATGCTGATGCCATCTACAACGCAGTTGTGAACTTCGGTGGCTACTGCTCGGGTGTAGTAGTATCAAAGGACGGTCTTGTCTTCACTAACCATCATTGCGGTTTTGAGGCAATCCGCTCAAACTCTACCGTTGAACACGACTATATGCTCAATGGTTTCTGTGCAAAGAGTTTTGCCGAGGAGTTGCCTAACGAAGGTCTCTTCGTATCGTTCATGGTGGCACAGAAGGATGTCACCGACATCGTAGAGGAGTATAACTTCCGTGACCTCTCTTCTTCAAAGCGCGAGGAAATCCTGAATCTCATCGAGGAGATGGAGAACAAGCGTATCAAGGCTATCGACCCAACACTCCATGCTGAGATGAAGCCTTACTATGAGGGCAACCGCTACTATGTGGATATCTACCAGAACTTCAACGATGTGCGCCTTGTGTTCACCGTACCAAAGTCAATGGGTAAGTTTGGTGGTGAGACCGACAACTGGATGTGGCCTCGTCAGACCTGCGACTTCTCTGTGTTCCGTATCTATGCTGACCCATCTACCAACGGTCCTGCAGACTATAGCAAGACAAATGTGCCTTACCACCCAAAGAAGTGGGCTCAGGTGTCATTACAGGGATACAAGGAGGGCGACTTCGCCATGACAATGGGTTATCCTGGTTCAACAGAGCGCTACCTTTCAAGTTTCGGTATCAAGGAGATGCGTGATGCACAGAACCTCCCACGCTGGCAGACTCGTGAGGTAAAGCAGGAGGTGATGCTTCGCCACATGCGTGCCGACGAGGCAGTGCGTATCAAGTACGATTCAAAGTATGCTCAGAGTGCCAACTACTGGAAGAACGCCATCGGTATGAACAAATGTATCGACTCACTCGATATCATTGGTTTGAAGCAGGGCCACGAGAAGGCTATCCGCGAGTATGTGGAAAAAACCGGCTATTTGAAAGACAAACTCAATTTCGACCTCTTGGATTCTCTCTATCAGAAGCGTTTCAATGCAATGCGTGGTCTCATCCTCTTCTCAGAGACCTTCCGTGCTGACGAGCTCTCTGTACGTGCCCGTCGTTTCACCAATGGTGGCATGGCTGCACAGGGCAAGAAGAACAAGACCTTCGTTGTCTTCGACGATACATCCGACACCTACGATGAGGCTACCGACAAGGAGATGCAGGTGGTGCTCTTGAAAAACTATGCTGAGAAGGCTGACGCAAAGTATATGCCTACTTTCTTCGAGACCATCAAGAATCAGTATGGTGGTGATTATGCAAAGTATGTTGACGACCTCTGGGCAAACTCAGTGCTGATGAAGAACGGCAAGAAACTCTATAGCGACAAGAAACTCCAGAAGGACCTTGGTGTGCAGTATGGCTATGACATGAGTGCTGTGATGTTCGAGATCTATTCCGACTATTCTGCTGATGCTGAGACCATCGAGGAGCAGGAGCGCTATCTCTGTGCTGCAAAGGTACGCATGGAGGAGGACATGCCTCACTATTCTGACGCTAACTTCACACTCCGTATGTCTTACGGACAGGTAGGCGAATATGATATGTACGGCAAGCCTTCGGGCTACTACACCACACCACAGTCAATCTACAAGAAGATGCAACTTGGTGATAAGGACAAGGCTGGCAGCAACTATAACTTCGAGTATTTTGCAGAACCAATCATGCACGAACTCTTCTCGGCTTCTGACTTCGGCCAGTACACCGATGCAACAAGTGGCACCATGAACCTCTGCTTCCTCACCAACAACGATATCACTGGAGGTAACTCTGGTTCACCAGTATTCGACGGAAAGAATCAACTCATCGGTCTTGCTTTCGACGGCAACTGGGAGAGTCTCTCGGCTGACATCTTCTTTGACTCGAAACTCGCTCGTTGTATCTGTGTCGACATCCGTTATGTACTCTTCATGATGGACAAGTGGGGCCATGCTGATCGTCTCATCAAGGAGATC
>JAZQOD010000079.1:0-6203 GCA_045627685.1 Prevotella sp.
AGCCCCCCACCCCCGAAGGGGGAGTGGTGCTATTGATAGAGGAGTTCTTTGGCCTCGTTGACGGATTATTCTGTTGATTCATTTATAATTCCTTTTATTGTCTCTAATACTTTTTCGGAATTTCCTAATACCTCTTCGTTAGTAAAACGCAATACTCGGAATCCTAATTTATTCAGCCGTTCTGTCCTATGCTCATCAAGTGCAATTTGCTGTAGTACATGATGATAACCGCCATCAATTTCTATTATCAGTTTCTTTCTAATACATATAAAGTCTGCAATATAATCTCCAATGATATGCTGCCTTCGGAATCTAACTCCTAAATTTTTACCGGATAGCATTGCCCACATTAAATTCTCTGCTTCCGTAGGATGTGACCTGTTTGTATATGCAAATTGCTTCAACAATTCATAATTAGCACAATTGGCAGTTTCATACCCTTGCTTCATTCCTGCAATTTTCTTATTTACACATTATATATATTATTTCCTTGTACTATATTTTCCCACTTCGGGGGTTAGGGGGCTTTACTCCCCCTTCGGGGGCCGGGGGGCTTTGAATAGTATAGCAAGCACTATTGTTGCCACGATATACATCAGCAAGCCGGTGTAGATATCACCGTGGCGGCTTATTGGGATGAAAATCTTACGGGTTATAGGGTGGCACACGAACATAGCCGACGAGATGCCTCCCACCCAGGCGAGCACACCATTGATGCTCTTCGGCGTCACCTTCACCAACGAAACGGCAAACACACAGACCATTGCCGGTACCCAGAACCATGCCTGATACTCCATGCTCCAACCTACTATCAGCATGAGCGACCCGAAGAGCGCTAACCAGTAGCCCCACGACTTCGAGAAACTGAGACGCTCCTCGAAACGGGCATAGAGCAATCCCAGTCCGAATGGCAGCATACCACCGATGAAGTTATAGCGCACGCGGTTCAGTGTGTCGCCCATAGGATCGCAGAAACACTGCATGAGGAAACACACTGCCATCAGCGCAAGGGTAAAGCCCCAGTGGCGCTTATAGAGCAACAGACGATACACGATATAGAGTTGCATCATCAGTCCGAAAAACCAGTAAGGGCCGGGCCAGATGATATGGTCGGGATCGGGCATGAGGTTATTGAACATGCCCAACTGCGATACGATATCCATCAGATGGTAGTGGTGAGGACCATCCACCATGCGGTCAACCATCAGGAAGGCTGCATAACCGAAGATCATCATCATAAACAGTTTGACAAAGTGGGTCTTGATGAACGGCCACACTCTATCCTCTGCCCCACCCTTTTCGTATTTCATCGTCAGTCCGTAGGCACTGAGAAACAGGAACACGGGTACTCCGTAGTGACCGAAGAACGACACGAGGTGTACGGGGAGGTTCCATGATGGGTTCATCATAGCATGCCATATCCCGTCGGCATTGCCCTGAGTGAAGGTGTACTCGTTTTCCTTCACCGCCATGCGCAACCAATGGCAGTAGTTATGGAGCACAATACCGAGTATTGCCACTCCACGCATGGCAGCACACTCGGCACGCGAGAGTGTCGGAGTATTATTTGAGTTTGTCATAATCAATAGTATTCTTCATTATTCGCGGACGGTGCTCGTCGTACTCACTGCTGAGGAGATTGTACTTGGCGTTATAGTCCTTGCTATGAATTCCCGCGAGATACATCAGCAGATGCGGCAAAGCGTCGGTCATATAGCGTTTGTCCTTGGCGGCAACAACCTGCTGGTATATGTCTTCGTGCTCCTCAATGAATTGTGGAGAACAGTAAATCCAGAACGGGATGTCGAACTCAGCATGCGCCAGTCGCGAGGTGATGGCTGTGGAGTGCATACGACAGTAGAAATGGAGATCGTCCTCATAGCATTCCTCACCGTGATCAGGCACATACAGAACGATGGCGTCCTTGTCGTCGAACTTCTTCACAATCTCAGCCACCACAGAGTCGTTGTAGAGCACGGCATTGTCGTAGTCGGCTAATATCTGTCGCTCGAAGGCTTTCAGATGTGGCTTTGCCTCGGTGTACTCGTCGCGATGGAATTTCTTCCTGTCCTGAGGGCAGCGCTGGCGATAGAGCACATGCTGACCGATGAGATGGAACATAGTGAGGTTGTAGCGGCTGGTGGTGTCCTTCAACTGGTCGTACACTCCCAGCAGACTCTCGTCGAAGGCGTATTTCTTGGTGTTGCGGGCATCGAACTGTGCCTTGGAGAGTTTCGGATCGTTGATGAAGAAACCACCCGAGAAGTCATACACAGCCTCTTTTGCCTTTGGCAGGAACTGGTTGGTGATGAAGGTGACACGATAGCGCGAGGCTTTGAACAGTTCCGGGAACAGCGGGTAGTCGCACCACTCGCCTTCGTCGCCGACGGTGTAGGTGGAGAACATCAGTTTGAACACGAAACTGGTGAGGTTCCAAGGACATATCACATCCGAGAATTTCACGAGTCTTCCCGTCTGTTCCAGTTCCACCTGTCGAGGGGTTGTCGGTTGCCAGTAGCCATATTGCTGTGAGTGGTGGCGCGAGAGACTCTCGCCGAAAATCACCACTATTTCTGGTACGGTGTGCGAGCAAGAGTCAACCTCTATCTCGTCGCACGCCTTCTGCAGTTTCTTTATCTGTCCCGCGGTGAGCGAGTTTGCATAGGCGCTGAAAGCCATTCTGTAGGCAGGCTGGTACATCACCCCGTGATCTTTCTCGGTGAGTATATGCTCCACCTCACCGATGTTCTTTGCGGTCATGAGTCGCCACACGCCTTTTTTGTTCTGCCACGACTCAAAGCCCGTCCAGATGGTTGCTGCGAGGAGCGCCACTCCCAGTACCGGAGCAATGACACCGTTGGCAAAATCCTTCACCGGTTTCGCCCATCGGAGTTTCCTTCTGAGCAGTTTGCCCACAATAACTATCGTGGCATGTGCAAGTACAAGGAGGAGAATCACTCCCACCTTGCCGAAGATGACATCGGCTGAGAACACCGTCTGGAAGAACTCACCAGCCTCGTCGCTGTTAGTCTCGGCAATGAGCATCATCACTGTCGGAGTCATCGTGGTGTCGTACTTCCAGAAACAGTACACATCGACGATGGCCACGCCGTAGAGCAATATATACAACAAACGCTTCACCCAGGCTCTCGCTGTCTTAGGCAGCAACCACAGGATGAAGCATAATATGCTGACATCGAAAAACAGTTCGGTATATAGGTTTTCGTACAGATGGGCGTTTTTCACATGCGGTATCGTCAGCACAGCCACCACACACCCGAGCACATACATCGTCACGCCGAACAATCCGTTCGCCGTCCATATCTCCGCAATTTTTCCGAATACCTTCCTCATTTCAAATTACCGAAAACAAAACTATTAAAGCACCTCCCCTGAGGGGAGGATGGGAGAAGCTTTATTTCACTTCCACCACTTCCACGGTGAATATCAGTGTCGAGAACGGAGGGATGTTACCGGTCTTCTGACCACCGTAGCCGAGGTTGCGAGGGATATACAACTCCCACTTCGAGCCTTCCGGCATCATGCAGAGAGCCTCTGTCCATCCTTTTATCACCTGCGAAGGTTTGAAGGTAGTGGTGTTTGGGTTGCGCTTGTACGAACTGTCAAAGACAGTACCGTCGATAAGTTTGCCCTCATAGCGAACAGTCACATCGCTTTCCATCGTTGCCACCTTACCGGTGCCCTGTGTTATCACCTTATATTGCAATCCCGAAGGCAAGGTGACAACACCCTCCTTTGTCTTGTTCTCTTCAAGCCAGTGTGAGTTGTCGCTGATATACGACTCCTCTGCCTGACGCATCTCCGCCAGAGCCTTGTCCACATTCCTGCCCTGTGGCGCCATGAAGTAACCACTACCGAGGAATGCCAGCAATGCTATCGCCACAACTACGACAGCAATCATCGAGGTCCACGACTGGTTGTTTTTGTTTTTCTTTGTGTTTCTGGCAGTCTGATGCCCTGTTGTTACTGCCTTCTTTGTATTCTTTTTCTTTGCCATAATGATTGTATTTTCATTTTCTCGGCTAAATTACAACTTTTTTTTGAAAACAAACAAGGAAGACCGTATTTTTTACTGCCACGCGCTTAATTTATAGGTTGATTCCACGCGGTGTTCCAGTTTGTCGTCGAGCATCGGGAAGAAATCCATGCCAGTGATTCTTTCTATCTCATCGACACTGCACGCAGCATCACTCATCGTCTGACGCGAACCATCATTGGTGTAATAGAACCCAATCGCCTTCTCCTTGCCTTTACGCAACGACAACACAACCTTGAAGAAACCATCAGGCACAGCAACATCCACACCATTGCCCACCATCTTCGGTGTAGCACTCTTATATACCGGTCCGCAGACGATATACACACTACCCTCCTTCACTGCCCAGCGGCGGCAGGCACTCTCGAGATGCTCCCACCAGGTGCCGTTAAGCGTACGGTCCTGAGGACACATGTTACTCATGTAGAAACACTCGTTCATTGCATCCACGTCCCATTTGTTGTCGCCCGCAGGGCACATATGACCACGGTCGTAGCCACTCCCCTTGTAAGCCCAACCCTCGAGACGGTTCTTGCGTGGCACCTGCGGATCAGGAAAGAAATCCTTCGAGCGGCGCACCCTGTTAGCACTCGCCTCATCCGCCGTGAGTTCCCATGCCACCCAGTTTGGAGTATTTGTCTTTATATTATAAGATAAGGTGTAAGCCTTATGTGTGATGACAATCTCCGGAGTCTTCTTCAACTTCGCCGGCTGTTCCACCTTCTGGCCAAACGAACCCATCACTACTAAAAGCGCACCCACCAAAACAAGCATTCTTTCTTTCATTGTTACACGTTTTATTCACTACTTTGACGCACATATGGGCAAGAAGTAAAGCCGCAAAAAGCACTTAATTGACTAAATTATCGATTAATTACGCGATTTTGGGCAGTAATTAATCCAAATTAAGCGATAATTAAGTTTATATTAATTATATAAAGGTATCTTTGCCGTACAAAACAACAAAACCCCAAAAAGCAAAACAACTAAAACCGCATATTATTATGAGAACTTCATTTTTATCACTCGCATTTCTGGCATTGACAACCGGTGCATCGGCACAGACTACCGTTTGCCAGAATGACAACTGCAACATCAAAATCGTTGACGGTCTCCCTGAGAACCCTTTCATCAGGCATATCTATGCTGCCGACCCTTCGGCTCATGTGTGGAAGGATGGTCGCTTGTACCTCTATCCTTCTCACGATGTTGATCCTCCTCGTGGCTGCGACCTGATGGACAAATATCATGTGTTCTCTACCGACGATATGATTCACTGGAAGGATCATGGTGAGATTCTGAACTCGAGTCAGGTGGAATGGGGACGCGAAGAGGGTGGCTTCATGTGGGCTCCAGATTGTGCTTACAAGAACGGCAAATACTATTTCTACTTCCCTCACCCTACTGGCACCGACTGGAACAACACTTGGAAGGTGGGCGTGGCAGTGAGCAAATATCCTGACCGCGACTTCAAGGTGCTGGGATATATGGAGAATCTGGGGGATCCATTCGCTATGATCGACCCTTGTGTCTTCGTCGATGACGATGGCAAGGCATATTTCTATTATGGTGGTGGTGGCCGCTGTGTGGGCGCTCCTCTTAAAAAGAACATGACCGAACTGGCTGAACCACTCCGCCCAATGGAGGGTTTGCAGGATTTCCACGAGGCCACATGGGTTCACAAGCGTAATGGCATCTACTATCTGTCGTATGCCGACAACCATGTTGAGGATGGCAAGGGCATGAACCGCCTGTGCTATGCTACAAGCAACTCGCCAATGGGTCCTTGGACTTACCGTGGTGTATATCTCGATGTTACTGGTTGCGACACAAGTCACGGTTCAATCGTGGAATACAAGGGCGAATGGTATGCTTTCTACCACAACCAGTCGATAAGCGGCATGGGCAACCTCCGTTCACTGTGCGTGGATAAGTTGGAGTACAATGCCGACGGAACCATCAAAATGGTAAAACAAAGAAAATAAGCCCCCCAGCCCCCGAAGGGGGAGTGAGGGAACTCTGGAAAAATTGTAAAATAGTAAATAATAAAATAGGTAATAAGGTTGATTATGTTGAGACGGGAATTTATGAATTGTTTGGTACTCCTGGTATGTTGCGCAGTGAATGCACCGACATACCAGGGCTC
>JAZQOD010000080.1:0-4731 GCA_045627685.1 Prevotella sp.
ATTGATGTGAACCATCTGCAAGGTCATGTGATGGCGCATTTCATCAAGGAAAGTGAGGATGACAGTTCACAGCCACCATTCCCATTCCTCTGCCTGTTGGTATCTGGCGGTAACTCTCAGATAGTGAAGGTCAACGCATACAACGACATGGAAGTGCTCGGTCAGACCATCGACGATGCTGCCGGTGAGGCCATAGACAAATGCTCGAAGGTGATGGGACTCGGCTATCCGGGTGGTCCTATCATCGACCGACTTGCCCGTAAGGGAAATCCAAAGGCGTATAAGTTTGCCGAACCGCAGATTCCTGGTCTCGACTATAGTTTCTCGGGACTGAAGACCTCGTTCCTTTATAACCTTCGCAAGTGGGTGGAGCAGGAACCTGACTTCATCGAGAATCACAAGGAGGATATTGCAGCCTCGTTGGAGTTTACCATCGTGGATATCCTTATGAAGAAACTCAAACTCGCTGTGAAGCAGACCGGCATCAAACATGTGGCTGTGGCAGGAGGAGTCTCTGCTAACAATGGTCTGCGTAATGCTTTCCACGACGCAGCAAAGCGTTGGGGATGGACGATATACATCCCGAAGTTCAGTTATACCACTGACAATGCGGCGATGATCGGCATCACGGGGTATTACAAGTTCCTCGATGGTGATGTCTGTCCAGTTGACGCCCCAGCATTCTCGAAAGTTACATTCAAATAGGAATGCTCATTGGCGTTCAAAGGGATAGTTTCCAAAGGAAATTTGGTTTTGGCTTCGCTTAACGTAAATTTCCGCGAATTTAACGTAAATTTTCGTGAATAATAATTTGTCGTCTATATAAAAATATTAATGGTAGATTCGCTCGGCTTTCTCTCTCCATTTCATTATGAGAGTGCCACCCTTCGGGATGTCGAGCGGCTGCTTTCTTACTCCTTTGCATTACGCAAGCGGCCCGTTGGTTCGATTACATAGCGAAGCGGAGAAAGAATGTTCAAAAATAAATATTTACGATAATTCGCGTTACATTCACGGTCATTCGCGTGCGCCGCAGGCAGAGAAAAATATAACCGGATATTAGTGTGTAGAATTATGAAATCAATAGAATCTCTTTCACAGGAACTTCATGGTCTCCTTTATGGCACGGGACGTACGCTTGCTACAGCCGAGAGTTGCACCGGTGGTGGCATCGCTGCGGCTATCGTGGCAACCAGCGGTTCTTCCGACTATTTCAAAGGTGGCATCGTCTCATACTGCAACGAGGTGAAAGAACAGCAGTTGGGTGTTAATCCCGTGACAATAGCAACATATAATGTAGTCTCTTCGGAGGTGGCTTGCGAGATGTGCCTCGGAGTGATGGCTAAACTCAATACCGATTATGCAATATCCATCACCGGCTGTGCTGGTCCGGGCGGCGGTAGCGAGGAGATACCAGTGGGTACTATATGGATTGGTTATGGCTCGAAAGATGATGTGCGTACCTTCCGTCTTACAAAAGACGAGGGTAGGGCGAAGAATCTGAAGAATGCCACGAAACAAGCTCTCGCGCTGATGATAGAGTACCTTCGTGAATCGTGCGAGAAAAACCTTTGCTTCGAAGAGTGCTTACTCGCCTGAAAAATGACGTTTTCTTAAAAGAAACCTGCTCAATGGTGGGAAATAGTCAAAATAAGTTATTAAAAAACCTTAAAGATGCGGTCTCTTTTTAGAAATATTTTGCTATTTCGGAAAAATATTGTAATTTTGCACTCTGTTTGGAATAGGTATATAAAATCGATTACTTAAATTAGAAGATAGACATGTCTAAGGTTTGTCAGATTACAGGAAAAAAGGCACAGATCGGATGCAATGTTTCTCACTCAAAGCATCGCACAAAGCGTAGCTTCGACGTGAACCTCTTCAGCAAGAAGTTCTACTATGTAGAGGAGGGTTGCTGGATGAGCCTGAAGATTAGCGCTGCTGGTCTTCGTCTTATTAACAAGGTAGGTCTTGATGCAGCTCTCAAGCAGTCTGTAGCCAAGGGTTACTTTGAGTGGAAGGACATTAAAGTTATTGGAGAATAATCATCAGGGCAAAGAAAGCAAAAGGAAATCGCGTTCAGGTAATCTTGGAGTGCAACGAGATTAAGAACAGTGGTATGCCAGGCACAAGCCGTTATATCACAACAAAGAATCGTAAGAATACTCCAGAGCGTCTTGAGTTGATGAAGTACAACCCAATCCTCAAGAAGATGACTCTTCACAAGGAGATTAAGTAATAACATCCGAATAACGGAACAATTAAACAATTAAAAGACTATGGCAAAGAAAGCGGTCGCTACTCTCCACGAAGGTAGCACAGACGGACGTGCATACACAAAGGTCATCAAGATGGTAAAGAGCCCTAAGACTGGCGCTTACATCTTTGAGGAGAAGATGGTTCCTAACGAGGCTGTTAAGGAATACTTCAAGTAATAAAGAAACTAATTCTTTATTTATATAAAGCGTAGAGAGGTTGCTTCAATATGAAGTAACCTCTCTTTTTTTGAAATTTTGCCCAGAAGGCATCAAATTTTCGCTCTAACGCTTTTTTATATCAAAAAAAAGTGTTATTTTTGTAACCTAAAAATATAGGCATAACGGCTTAGAACGCAAAAAAGAGGCCTCTACGGCGATTTTTGCTTGATTTTGAGCTGGTTTTTGTCTTTCGCGCGCGTGCCTGCATGCGTGTATTATAATAGGAGTACAAGTTTCGCAAGCTCCACTTTTCGGAGTTAAAAGGAGTTAGGGAAAGTTACCGGTCGCCTTGCTCCCTGAGAAGTTAAAGGACAATAGCTCCTGTTGCGGACGGGATTTGGCTGGGAATGGGCATTCGTCCCTTAACTTCCCATAACTTCCCAAGCGAAGAAGGACCGATAACTTCTCTTAACTTCCAGAAACTGAGCAAGCCTGATGCTTGCGAAAATTGAATAATAGGAATAGATAACAAAAGTATAATATTAAACAATGGACGAAAATCTTACAATTGATCAGGACAAAATTATCCAGATTAACATTGAAGAGGAAATGAAGAAGAGTTACATCGACTATTCTATGTCGGTGATCGTTGCTCGTGCCCTCCCAGATGTTCGTGATGGTTTTAAGCCTGTACACCGTCGTATCCTCTATGGTATGATGGGTTTGAACAATGTCAGCACTCAGCCATATAAGAAGTGTGCTCGTATTGTTGGTGAGGTGTTGGGTAAATATCATCCACATGGCGACAGTTCTGTGTATGGTGCCCTTGTTCGTATGGCACAGGAATGGAACATGCGCTACACCCTCGTTGACGGTCAGGGTAACTTCGGTAGTGTCGATGGCGACTCGGCTGCTGCTATGCGATACACAGAGTGTCGCCTCTCGAAGATGGGTGAGCATATCATGGATGACCTTGATAAGGACACCGTTGATATGGATCGCAACTTCGACAACACTCTCGATGAACCAGCAGTGATGCCTACAAAGGTGCCAAACCTCCTTGTGAACGGTGGTAGCGGTATTGCCGTTGGTATGGCTACAAACATGCCAACACATAACCTCGGTGAGGTCATCGACGGATGTTGTGCATATATCGACAATCCTGATATCGATGTTGAGGGATTGATGCAGTATGTACCAGCACCAGACTTCCCTACAGGTGGCTTTATCTATGGTCTCCAGGGAGTGAAAGACGCTTACGAGACTGGTCGTGGTCGTATCATCATGCGTGCAAAGGCTGAGATTGAGAGCGACGAGAGTCATGATAAGATTGTTGTGACAGAGATTCCTTACGGAGTCAACAAGCAGCAACTTATTGAGTATATTGCAGATCTCGTGAAGGAAGGCAAACTCGAGGGCATCTCAAATGCCAACGACGAGTCCGACCGTCATGGTATGCGTATCGTTATCGATGTAAAGCGCGATGCTAATGCAAATGTCATCCTCAACAAACTGTTCAAGATGACAGCCCTCCAGAGTTCATTCTCTGTAAACCAGATTGCTCTCGTAAAGGGTCGTCCACGCTTGCTTACATTGAAGGATTGCATCAAATACTTCGTTGAGCATCGTCATGATGTAACTATCCGCCGTACAAAGTACGACAAGCGCAAGGCTGAGGAGCGTGCTCACTTGCTCGAGGCTCTTATCGTGGCTTGCGACAATATCGATGAGGTGGTTCGCATCATCCGTGCCAGCAAGACTCCTGCTGAAGCACAGCAGAAGTTGATGGAGCGCTTCGGCTTCGACGAGGTACAGGCAAAGTATGTTGTCGATATGCGTCTGAGCCAACTCACCGGTCTGCAGCAGGAGAAACTCCATGCTGAGTACGATGAACTGCAGAGACTCATCCAGTACTTGCAGCAGATTCTCGATGATCCAGAACTCTGCAAGAAGGTGATGAAGGATGAACTCCTCGAAGTGAAGGAGAAGTATGGCGACGAGCGTCGTACAAAGATCATCCCAGCAGAGCATGAGTTCAATGCAGAGGACTTCTATCCAAACGATCCTGTTGTCATCACAGTATCACACCTCGGATATGTAAAGCGTACTCCATTGTCAGAGTATCGTGAGCAGGCTCGTGGTGGAGTAGGAGCCAAGGCAGCACGCCATCGTGAGAGCGACTTCGCAGAACTTATCTATCCAGCAACAATGCACCAGATTCTGATGTTCTTCACAAAGAAGGGCCGTTGCTACTGGTTGCACTGCTATGAGTTGCCAGAGGGAGGTAAGGACTAAGTCGGAGGCCAAGCGGTCT
>JAZQOD010000081.1:0-9267 GCA_045627685.1 Prevotella sp.
GTACGAGTCTGTGCTGCCACACTACCCTGGAACTGAGCCGAGAGACCTTTGACGAGTTTAGAGAAGTCGTACTTCAACTTACCTGTCGCCATGATGTCGCGGGTGTTGTCAGAGATGTAACCGCTACCCCATGTCTGCGAGAGGAGGTTGTTCTGGAATGAGTAGTTACCACCGAATGTGCCGTTCTCGTTGTAGAGAGGGTATGCATTGTTTGGAGTGGTGAAAATGGTGTTGAGCAAATCGCTGTAGCCTGAACCCGAACCACCCGGCTGGTTGCCTTCCATTACACGACCGATGGCTGTAAGAGAAGCAGTGAGGTCGTCGGTGATATTGATGTTCACCTTAGAAGAAATGGTGTAACGGTTGAGGTTGAGGTTGGTGTTATACGAGTTGTCCTTGTTGGTCTTGAACAATCCTGCCTCGTTCATATAGCCGAGGGATACGAAGAACTGTGCTACACGACCGCCACCCGACACATTGAGGTTGTAAGACTGTGTAGAAGCCGAGTTGTTCATCACCTCGTCCTGCCAGTTGATATCAGGATGTGTGAAAGGCTGATTGCCTGCCTGATAAGCGAAATAGTCGTTCGAGGTATAGATGCCCTGCTTGCCATCGTTCTGGAGTGCCTCGTTGAGGAGGTATGCATACTGACCTGCCGAGAGTGGCTTCAGTTTGTTGACAGAACTGTGGACACCGAACTTACCTGTAAGGGAAAGACGGATCTTACCCATTGTAGGCTGCTTGGTGGTAATGACGAGAGCACCGCGTGAACTCTTCATTCCAAGGAACATTGAAGATAGAGCATCACGCTGGAGTGATACCGACTCGATAGCCTCTGGATCGAGTGAGAGGAGATCGCGCTCCATTCCATCAACGATAACTACTGGTCCCATACCGCGTGAAGAGATTGAGAAACGGGTGTTGTCGCTGTAAGAACCAGAACCGAAGTTTGCTGGAAGCGAACCGATGAGGTCAACCTTGGTGTTTCCACCAGTGCTTGGCAACCATGAGCCACGGTACTGCTCAATATTCAAACCGGCAATGCGTCCCTGCAATGAGGTGAGAATGTCGGTTGAGAGATATTTCTCGAGATCTTTGTTATATACGGTGCTTACCGAACCGAGGTTCTCGTCGGTAGTGGTTGTTGCTCCGTAAGGACCAACGATATCCTTCTCGTTGTCAACGAAACGGTCGAGCAGATGCACTGTGTACTTCTTTACATCGGCAGCCTTCTGCTCCTTATACAAATAACCAATATGTGTGAAGGTGAGTACATCGCCGGTAGCACACGCTACAGAGAATGCACCGTCAGCATCGGTTGTAACGGTCTTGTCGGTGCCTTTCACTCCAACGATGACTCCAGGGACAGGATTATTGTTGTCGTCGAGAACAACGCCTGCCTTGGTCTGGGCGAGAGCAGTGGTAGAGAACACCATAGAGAGGAGCATCACTACCAATGACAGAGACCAACGCTTATTTGAAAAATGAATATGTGACATATTATTTCTTTTTATTTAAGTTCACTGATAAAACCGGGATTACTCGCATTCAAAAGCGAACTTGAATGGTACTTTGATAGCAGGTATCTCTGTGCCGAAGTTCTCGAAATCATCGTCCGACTGGCTGATGATTACAGAGCCGTCTGCATTGGTGAAATAGTATTCGAAATACTCTATCTGCTCTGTTACAGGTACATTGAAGAGGGCTACAGGCCATACAGTGATGCTGTAGTTGTCGCTGTAAGCATTCTCGCGGACGAGTTTAGTCTTTGCGCTCTTCTCTGTCACCTCATACTTGTTGCCACTTGCTGTATAGGCAACACCGCTGATGTAGATAGCGTCAGCCTTGATGAGTTGGTTCTCTGCAATACTACCATTGAATGTGAGGGTGAGAAGGTCGTTCTGCAAAGCAGACATTGGCGATGCTGTGTTGTAGTGTTTGTTACAGAAGTCGATGACATCGCCCTTACCGCCTACTACCTCGAAGCACTCAGGAGCAAACTGCACCTTCTTGTGGTCGGTACCACCTGAGAAACCATCGTCGGTATGGTTGACAAAGACACCTGGATGGAACTTGAGGTTCTTCTCGCCTACATTGACGGTGAGCCAGATGGTGTAAGTAGGGAACTGGTTGTTGATGATGGCATAAGCATCATCAGTCTGGAAAACAACCCACTCCATATCGTCGAGGACATTGGTACCAACACCGTACTCCTGGGTGAGGCACTCAGCCCATGTACGACCGCCACCATTCTTTGGCAACGACGATGCAGGAATGACCGACATGTGGAGGATAGCATCATGATCCTCGGCGAGGTCACACTTGTAGGTAACCTTACCTGTCTCAGCCAATTTCCAAGACTTAGGCACGAGGTAGCCCACTACGAAATTAGCAGCAGAGTGATCTTCGTGACACTCAATATGACCTGTCAATGTGAATGTAGCCTCGGTGTTGGCGTAAGCATAGGAAACCTCCTTGCCGTCGATTACCTGCATAACACTGAAACTGTCAATATAGACACAACCTGTCACTACGAAAGCCACGATGGCAGCCAACATAGCGAAGTATGACTTCTTGATTTTCATAATCTTCTTCATTGTCGTGTCCTCCATTATTTAGCGTCAGCAACTCTCTCCATCAGATAGGTGTAAGAGTTGGTGTAGCATCCTGGTGAATGGGTAATAGACAAGGCGCGCTTGCCGTTCACGATAGGATAGCTGAGTTCAACATCGAGTGAAGCGTTAGCACTGACCTCCTTGAAAGAGAGGAGGAATGGATAGAGCGGATTATCAATGCCCCATGTACCGTTTTCCATAACGATGAAAGGCAGATAATTGTCTATTGTATATGTGCCGTCACTGTTCAGGTTGAGACGGAACTGGGTGAAGTCCATCTGCGAGGTGATATCCACATTGTTGCGGGTGACGGTCTTCAACGCCCACACACCGCTCAAGTCCTTGACAGCCTCCTGAACATTGTAAGGTTCAGTGTCGTCGCTGAAGGTACTGCAAGAGGATACGAACAATGCAGCCATAAGGGCAACGAATGCCATTTTAAGCGAATTCTTCATTGCGTATATAATATTAATAATGTGTAACTGTTATTCTACTACTGTCTCGTAGTATGGATTCTGGATGAGGTCCGGAGTCTTCACTGTCTCGTTGTAAGGGATAGGGAAGAAATACATTGAAGGACGGAACACATGCTTGCGGACATCGACGATACGCCAGGTGTAACTTGCGTTGTTTGTCTTGTTTGCACCTGAAGGGAGTGTCAACTCAAGACCGTGCATCATCTGGTTGTCGGTCTCCTCGGCAATCATCCAACGGCGTACATCGAAGAAACGGAAGCCCTCGAAGCAGAGTTCAAGACGACGCTCCAACTGGATTGCCTTGCGCATCTCTTCCTGGGTCATGTTTGCCTTCAAGCCATACATGCCATCCTCACCTGCCTCGATACCGGCACGGCGACGGATGAGTTTCAAGCACTCGTATGGATTCATCTCCACACCACCGAGATTCTCTGACCAGTCCGGACCATAGTACTCGTTGGCAGCCTCAGCATAGTTGAGGAGGATTTCTGCGAAACGAATCAATGGGCGTGACATTGGTGGCTCTACGAAGTAGTTACCGGCACAGTTGCGGTGAACCATCTTCTTGATGTAGAGACCTGTTGGTGAACCAGAATAGATAGCATCGTCGGTCTGACCATCACCGATATATGTGAATACCATGTGAGTCTTATCACCACCCGACATCTGCTGCTGGTTGTTGAATGTAGCCACATTGCCCAGACGAGGGTCGCGATACTGCTTTGGTGCACGAGGGTCGTAACCGGCATAGTACTTACCTGTTGGGTCGTCGATGGCCTTACCGTCAATCATTGGGAATGCCTCGCAGAGATCCCAGTAGATATAACCGCCGTACTTGTCACCACCGCATGATGGAGGACAGTAGAGGTCGCAGACACGGATTCCTTCTGGTTCCTTCTTCTGGAAGATAATCTCCTGGTAAGCACCGTAAGGATATTTGAAATCGCCATAAGCAGTGACATCGGCAAAGTCGGCAGCAATCTGCACAGCATAGTAGCCCCAACCTGGTTCTGGCGCATTCTCGTTGTCATCATCGGCATGAACCTCAAACAAACGGTAGTCGCCAGTTGTCATCGTCATGATGGCACGCGACTCCTTCAACGATTCGAGCCAACGCTCTTTGTCGTATGAAGGATAACCGAGGAGATCCTTTGTCTCAGGGGTACCCCACTGTCCTTCAGGATTGTTGTGGAGTGGCGATGCAGCATCGAGATAGACGCGTGAAAGGAGTCCACGGCAAACAGCCTCGTTGACACGGCCATTGGTACTACCCGAAGTACGAGGACGGAGCACATTCATAGCGAGGGCATCCTTCACCTCGCCTGTGATGTAGTTGATGCAGTACTCATAAGAGTCGCGCTCAGCCTTCACCTTGTCATCGGCAGTGTAAAGGGTATCACCAATAACTGGCACACCACCATAGTGACGCACCAACATATAGTAATACCACGCACGAAGCACCTTACATTCAGCGATGTACTGCTTACGTGTTGATTCCACCATCGGAGTCTTACCGATCTTCGAGAGGAATGTGTTACATGCACGAATCTGGCGATAGCAGGTCTTCCACACATCGTCGGTAACGATTACCGGATTGACGGTACCTGTGGCGAACGCCATACCTGTGGTGATTGATGATGAAGGACGGAACTCTGCCTCATCACAAGCCACCTGTAAACCTCCGTTGGAACTGCCTGAGTTGTGACCACCGAAACGGTCACCGTCAGTGTCGAAGCCGACATCGGTGTAGATCTGAGTGAGGAAGCCTGAAGCGTAGGTAGAGTCGCCAAAGACTACGGCCTCGTTCAAATCGTTCGTTGCCGTCTGATCCAGGAAGCTTCCATCACAAGAGGCTACTCCCAAACCTAAAAGGGAGAGCCAAAGCAAACTTGACTTGATCTTCATTTGTTAAATTGATTTATTGATTTATGAATTATTGTTTTTTCTTCTTTTCTAAGATTTACAGCATCTCTGACCTTAGAACATCCAGTGGTGGAATCCGCTTCCCACTTCTTTCTGTCCATCGGGGAGTGAAATTGTTGCTGTGGAACCAACAGGTACTGTCACATTCAACTGTGTCTTGCCTGCCAAACGACGCCACTCAACGGTTATCGTGCCGTAAGGAGTTTCCTTGTTTACTCGTGTCCACTGCAAAGCATCCGGATATTGCGGTGCCACAGTGAAATGCTCATAGCCAGGGTGCTCCTCGTCAGGAATGATTCCTCCCAGAGCCTGATAGAACCATGTGCCGATTCCGTTGTAGCAGTTGTGGATTCGCGAACGACTGCGGTCCCACGACTCCCAAGTGGTGGTGGCGTCATGATTAATCATATCCATATATCCAGGATAGTCTGGCTGTTTGAGAATGTCATACATGAGGTTTGCCTCCTTGTTGCGTGTTGCCCATTCCGTAAAGATTGCCACACCGACAAGACCAACGGCTATATGAGTATTGTATTTTGTGCGCGAAAGCACTTCCAACTTCTGCTTTACCCCATCAAAGAGTTCCTGTGGCACAACGCCTGTGTTCATAGCGTATGACATGTCGAGCGGCGAACCACTGGCATAAGTGCTGTCTTCTGGATGATAGTAGGTGTCGTGAATCTTTTTCAGGAGTTCCTTGCGCCATGAAGCATATCGCTCTGCATCATCGGTCTTTCCGAGATGATTGGCTATCTGAGTCATTGAAGCGAGACACTCCGACACGAAACAGTTGCTGACGTGCATCACTGAATTCTCATCGCCGGCATCGACACCCATCGGTGTAAGCCAGTCGCCGAGGAACCACCCGCGGTTCTTTGTGTCAGGCCAGCGACCGAGCAGTCCGTTTGGCGAATACTGCTTCACATATTCCAGCCAGTGGGTCATGTTGCCATAGTGTTTCTGCAACATTCGGTCATCGGCATAGTTGAGGTATGCCCTGTAAGGTGCTCTCACGATGAATCCACACCAGTAAGGACCACCACCGCCGCCTCCTGCTGGGGCTACATGTGGCACTCCTCCGTCAGGATCCTGTACGTCAGCCCAAGCCTGAATCCAGTTGTAATAGGTTGGAACGGCATCAAACATTGTCTGAATCGACATTGTTGATGAGTTGCCGTCACCGCCATATCCCATTCTCTCGAGATGAGGGCAGTCAACGGAATAACCTCCGAAGGTGATACAACGGAATGTGCGCTGCACCATATCGTGAATGGCAGTGAGGTCGGCATCAGAACAAGCGAAATCGGTCTTGGAATCAATGAGACCGGTTATCTGGCTGGCCTTCACATCATCGCACGATGGTTCATAGTCGAGACCGCTGACACGGACATATCGGTAAGCATGCGAATGGAAACGGTTTGTGAAAGTCTCATCACCGTCGCCCTTTGCTGTATAGACATCAAACTCGCCCTTGCCGTCCATCTCGAACAGACCGTCCATAATCTGGAACTCGCCGTCCTTCAAGTCATCGGAATATTCTATCTTCACCTCCTGACCTTTGCGGAGGTTGTGGAAAGTCATTGCGAAATAGCCGCTGATATTTCTGCCCAGATCGGCCACCCATCCCTGCGGAGTCATTCTGCCATAGACAGGGCGCATGGTGTTCACAATCTTGTTGCCGGCAAACATGGTCGGAGTGGCTTTCATATCAGCAATCTCCACCACCTGCACCGGTACATTGCTACGCTTTGCGAGGTTTGCGGCGGTCAATGGTTGTGTGAATACATTCACTGCTCCGTCGAGTTTCTCGCCACCAAACTGCAATGGTCCCCAGGTGCCGATACCGGAATAGCCACTCGGTGTAGCCATCCATGTAGCATCGGTCTTTGCAACGACCTCGATTTTATTTTCTGAAACAGCATCAATCTCGGCTTTCACCACCGGACCGGCATATTTTGCATCGAAGGTTGCCTTCTTGTACCAGCCCTGACCAAGACAGATGGCAATATCATTGTTGCCCTTGCGGAGGGCTGATGTGATATCGTAGGTAACGATTGCCGAGCGCATTGTCAACTGTGTCTGCGAAGGGGCAAGGTATGTGTCGGAGATACGCTGACCGTTTACATACACCTCGTGATAACCCAGCGAGTTTACATGCATCAGAGTGCGGCCGACTTTCTTCAACTTGACTGTCTTCCACAAAACAGGCGCTTCCTGATTGCCCAGCGATTCTGGTTGCATGATGTAATCGCCCTGAAGGAGAGTCTCATCTACTCCCACACTGAAACGAGCCACATCGCTCCACTCTGTTGCATTGCCCAACTTGTCGTAAGAACGGACACGCCAGAAACAGTGAGTGCGAGGCTGGAGTTCAGCACCGCCGTAAGCCACCATCACCTGTTGTTTCGTAGCAATCTTGCCCGATTTCCATATATCGGCTTTTCCACCAACAAGCTTTGCCGAGTCAGTGCCGACCTCTATCTCGTAGGCTGTCTGCTTCTCGTCAAGGACATTTTTTGCAGCCTGCAACTTCCAACTGAAATGTGGCTTCCCGTTGTCAATTCCGAGGGGATTATACAGATTCTCGCATTTCAAATCGTACACCGAGAGCGACGAATTCTGTGCTGTTGCTGTGGTTGGCAACAGAACAAATGAAGCAAGGGATGATACCGCAATTGCGAATATAGATTTGAAGTTCATACGGATTTCTTCAGTTTAGCATTTCTATATTTAGGATCTTTTTCACTGCAAAAATAGTAAATATTACTGAAAAGACATATTAATTTCCGATATATTTTCAGCCCAATCGAATAATTATCATTATTCATATAAATATTGAACAAAAACATATAAAAATCCAACCACCCCTGTGAATCCTCCTTTTATCGAGGTCTCATTTTTGTAACAATATGTTTGGCGGAACAAAATAAAAACAGTAACTTTGCACCGTACAAGTTCTATCATCCAATAACAAAAAAACGAATAGATATGAAAAGAACATTCTCATTGCTTCTTGTGCTGGTATGTGGATTGGTATTCACTTCGTGTTTGAAAGAAGACACCGGATTCGGCGTGATCACTCCCGAGGTATCAAAGAAATGGATTGATGCAGCAAGCGGCAACTACCGTGGCATGATAAACGTGATAAACACAGAAACCGGTGATGGCGAAACATTCACCACCGAAGCCACCGTCACACCAAACGACTCAATAATAACCATAGCCAAATTTCCAGTGAAGGCATTGGCAAAATACGCATTAGGCGAAACAGCCGAGATGCTGAAGAACTGCGACGAGAGTGTGAACGGCACATTCAAGGCTGAGTTGCATCCTTACAACGGAGGAGTGCCGCACACATATACCTTCTATATGTTTCCTACCACCGAGACAATGGATGTATCGACAACATGGAAAGGCGTGAAGTATAACATCTCCATAGCATGGGCTCCAGACATGACACTGCCAGAGAACGTGGCTATACGCTACGGCGAGCGATACATCTTCCCTATTGCGGACTTCGATGTTACTCTTAGCACCATCTACGGGCATATCCTCATCAAGGAGTTCAAGGTAAACAACGAAGTGTACGACACCCCAATACTCTACGACCTGAACATCAGCAAGACATCGGCAACTTGGTAATGCCGCACAATTGTGCGCACGCCGCCAAACAACTGTGTGCCCATCGTTGCACAGTTGTGCGCCCACCGTCCGCACAACTTCATTCCACCCAAATAAGAATCCCATTTCACCAAAATGAGCACCCCATTCCACCCGAATGAAGTGCTCATTTCATTATTTTGAAGTAACGGTAGCGGCTGTAGCAGTTGTAGTGACTGTCGGATTGATGAAGAACACATCATTCACATTGACATCACACGCGGTAGGCATTTCCGAGCCACGCTTTACTGTTATGCTGCCTTTGCCAAGATTCGGAGCCGTGAGAAGGCTGAGGGAATTCGACACATTGGCCGCAAACTTATATGTGCAGATGGCTTCGCCTGAAGTGTTGCAAAGGGTGTAGTAGTAGGAAGAAGAATAACTTGATGGCGAAGAACCGAGATAATAGCCTTGGGTTGACGAACCGATACTGCTGCTTGAACTGCCTCCCCAGCCGCCTCCACCGCCTTGGCTTCCACCAGCACTGACGGCTATGCCACCTGTAACAACGATATAGGAATTATTGTCGCAGTCGAAGCCTTCCTCAGGACTGCCCTTTGTTGTGTATGCAAAGACATTACCACCGGAAATGG
>JAZQOD010000082.1:0-1612 GCA_045627685.1 Prevotella sp.
GTTCTGAAACCGGGAAAGTTTGCTCCATTCAGTTTCTTGCACTACATCGTGATGAGTGTTGATGACTATGAGAACAATCGTCAGGCAATCCTCACACACGAACAGGAGCATATCCGTCTGCTGCATTCGTGGGACAATATCTTCGTCTCGCTGATGAAGATTCTGCAGTGGTTCAATCCGTTTATCTATCTGCTCAGTCGCGACCTCGACGCTGTTCATGAGTTTGAGGCAGACGAAGCAGTAATCAACAATGGCATCGATGCAAAAACATATCAACAACTTCTCGTGGTGAAGGCCACCGGCATGCGGTTGCAAACGCTTGTCAACAGCTTGAACCGCACATCACTCAAAAAACGTATCATTATGATGTATCAAACAAAATCCAACCGCTGGCTGATGTTGAAAGCCATCATTGCCCTGCCGGTGCTGGCTGTGACTATAGGTGCCTTCGCTACACCGAAGATTGCAGAGCCGATAGCAAATGCCATTGAGAGAATCGATGTCAGTGCTAAGCAGATTACCAAGGAAATAGAGGAGGCAATAACGAAAGAGCCTGAAACGCCTGCACCTGCCGAACCAAAGGATACAAAGGCAGAAAAGAAGACAGAGAATACATCTGAAGCAGATAGTGAGGAGACGATCCGCTGGATTCACAATCCTGATCAGGCACCTCTCTACCCTGGTGGCAATGCTGCTCTCATGAGTTTCATCAAAGAGAACCTTCAGCGCCCAGCCGACATAGAGCCTGGCACTGCAATTATACTGACCATCAGCATTAAAAAAGATGGAGAAGTATATAATATAGGCACTCCGATTAACAACGCTGAACTCAGCCAAAACCTTGAGGCGCTGAGAAAGGATATGCCTAACTGGACACCTGCGCGCCAGAGAGGCGAAAAGGTGAATGCAGTATATCAAATTCCTTTAACATTCTAACCAAAGCACCGTAAGATATGAAAAGAATACTATTAATGGCTTTCATAGCCCTGACCACAATATCTGCCTATGCCGACGACCACAACTTCCGTCGCATCGACAACCCTCAGTTTGATTTTCGCGTAAGTAGCAGCTTTGAAATAAAAGCAATAGAACTGAGCGATACGGCTACAGTGCTTGAATATCGCTGGAACTATTCTCGCGGTTTATGGATGTGCAATGAATCTGATTGTTTCCTTCGTGATGACAAAGGGCGTACTTACAAGATTCTCCGTCTGGAGAATGATTATGGAATAACACTCGACGATCATCATTTCCATGATAACGGTGAACTCATCGTACGCAAGGTTTATCCTCCTCTGCCTGACTATGTAAAGTGGGTAGACGACACCAGTGTGGGTGATGCCTCATGGTGCACCTTCGGAATTCGTGTAGACGGAACTCCTGCGCCAAAGATACTGGCTCCAAAGACAGAGAAACTGCCAGAGATCAAGTATGAATACGGCATTGCCGAAGTGCGTGGACACATCATGGACTATCACGAGGGAATGATTCCGTACATACAGATGGAGGAACACGCCTATGTGTGGGGAGAATCTTGCCACAACGACACCCTGATGGCTGCTATCCAACCCAACGGCGACTTTTCATTTCGAGTGCCTGTCACACACATCAC
>JAZQOD010000083.1:0-4192 GCA_045627685.1 Prevotella sp.
GTGTTTGCGCTATCCGTCTCCAGAGCTTGAACCAGATCCTCAACTGGGATGGCGAGAACATGAAGTTCACCAACATCCCTGCAGGTTCAAAGGTACAGTCAATGGTTAAGGACGGCTTCGAGATCCACGATGGTCACCCTACATTCAACAAGACATGGACTGACCCTGTTGATGCTCGTAAGTTCGCTGCTGAACTCGTGAAGCCAGTTTACGAGAACGGTTACACACTCCCAGAACTTCCATAAAGAAGCCCCACCCCGGCCCTCCCCCTAAGGGGAGGGAGGAAGGGGATAGTAAAATAAATAAAGTTTCGCAAGATTAAGTTTAGGAGTTAAATGGAGTGAAGAGACATTCGTCCCTTAACTTCCCAAGCGAAGCGATAACTTCCTTTAACTTCCCATAACTTCTAAAACTAAAACCTTGCGATAGTTGAATAAAAAGGATTATATAAACAAACAATGAAAAAGATATTTTTCGCAATTATTGCTCTCGCAATGACCATCAATGTAAGTGCTCAGGTACCTGCATATAAGGTTGTTCAGGCAGAGCAGATTGACATGAGCCAGTTCCCTACCGATGCTAAGGGCTACACCACAATCTTCAACGGTAAGGACTTCACCGGTTGGCGTGGCTACGGAAAGAGCCATGTCCCACAGCGTTGGATCATCGAAGACGGATGCATCAAAATCAATGGTTCAGGCACTGGCGAAGGTCAGAGTGCTGAAGGTGGCGACCTTATCTTCGCTCATCAGTTCAAGAACTTCACCGTAGAACTCGAGTGGAAGGTTGCCAAAGGTTCCAACTCAGGTATCTTCTACCTCGCTCAGGAGGTCACAACAAAGGACGACAAGGGCAAGGATCGCTACGAGCCTATCTACATCTCATGTCCTGAGTATCAGGTGCTCGACAATGTGAACCATCCAGACGCTATGCTCGGCGTTGATGGCAACCGTAAGTCGGCTTCCCTCTACGACATGATTCCTGCTAAGCCACAGAACTCAAAGCCTTACGGCGAGTGGAACACAGCAAAGATCGTTTGCTACAAGGGTACTATCATCCACTATCAGAACGGCAAGAAGGTTCTCGAGTATCACCTCTGGACACAGCAGTGGACAGACATGCTCCAGGCTTCGAAGTTCTCTGAGAAGGCATGGCCTCTCGCTTTCGAGTTGTTGAACAATTGTGGTGGTGCTGAGCATCAGGGCTACTTCGGTCTTCAGGACCATGGTGATGATGTATGGTATCGTAACATTCGCATTAAGGATATGGATAACGCAGAAGGTATCGATCTCGACCAGCCAGAGATCTCGTTCCAGATGTACTCAGTACGCGAACTCATCGGCAACCCTGAGTTGTATGCAAAGAACCATGCCGATGTTCTTGCAAAGTTGGCAAAGATGGGCTATACCTCGACAGAGGCTGCAAACTATAACGATGGCAAACTCTATGGCGTTGCTCCTGAGCAGTACAAGGCTGACATCGAGGCTGCTGGCATGAAGGTGCTCTCAAGCCATGTTGGTCACAACCTCTCCGACAAGGAACTCGCTTCGGGCAAGTTCAAGGAGTCATTGAAGTGGTGGAAGCAGGCTATCGAGTGCCACAAGAAGGCAGGCATGAAGTATATGGTAATGCCAGGCGTAAACTTCCCAAAGACTCTTGCTGAGGCAAAGGTTATCTGCGACTATATGAACGCTGTCGGCGAGATGGTGAACAATGCAGGCATGAAGTTCGGCTATCACAACCACTCTCACGAGTTCAACAAGGTTGAAGACCAGGTATGGTACGACTATATGCTCAAGAACACCGACCCAGCAAAGGTATTCTTCCAGATGGATGTTTACTGGGCAGTTCGCGGTCAGGTAAGCCCTGTTGAGTACTTCAAGAACAACCCAGGTCGTTTCAACCTCCTCCACATCAAGGACCACAAGGAACTTGGTCAGAGCGGTATGGTTGGTTTCGATGCAATCTTCAACAACATCGAGACAGCCGGCACAGAGGATATCGTTGTAGAACTTGAGGGTTGCGATGCACCAAACATCCTCGAGGGTATGCGCCTCAGTGCTAAGTACCTCCTCGACAACGAATACGCGAAGTAATTAAAAAGAGGAGCCCCTCCCCGACCCTCCCCTCATGGGGAGGGCTCTATATATACCCTTGTCTCGCAGTGCGGGTATTGAACAGGAGGAAAGTGGTTTATTTCCGGTTTATCGCCTTGAAGAGGATGAAAGCTTTCTGCAAGAAAGTGATGATATGCTTTCAGTTTGGGTGTTAAAAGCTTGATTTACCCTGAGCTTGTCGAAGGGCTTTTATAAGCACAAAGTGGAAGTATAGCATCAGGTGCTGATAGGCACCCATCCTCTTCAAGGGGTTTATCTTGGTTTTTGTTTTATTAAATATAATAATTAATGTCTGAACAAGAAACAGAAAACATACAGCAGGAAGAAGAGATGAGTTTCTGGGACCATCTCGAAGTGTTGCGATGGGCACTCTTCCGAGTACTCCTCGTATTCTTCGTGATGTTCTGCGTTGTCCTCTGGGCAATGCCACAGGTGTTCGATGACTTTGTCCTCGGACCTACCTCCGACAATTTCTTCGTCTATCGCCTGCTCTCCAAGTGGAGCCACGGACTGCTGAGCTTCAAGGAAGGCTTCGATGTGCAGATCATCAACATCAACGTAGCATCGCAGTTCATGACCCATATCAGTACCTCGGCATCGTTCGCCGCCGTACTGACATTCCCTTATCTCGTCTATGAACTGTGGAAATACATCCGTCCGGCACTCTTCGACAACGAAGTGCGCCATGTGCGTGCAGCCTTCGCCGGCGGCACCATCATGTTCTACCTCGGCTGTGCAGTAGGCTATCTCCTCGTGTTCCCCTTCACCTTCCGTTTCTTGACAGAATACGAACTCAGTGCCAGCATCCAGAACCAGATCAACCTCCAGTCGTACATCAACAACTTCACCATGCTCATCATGGTCATGGGAATAGTCTTCGAGATGCCGCTGGTGGCATGGCTTCTGAGCAACCTGGGACTCATCCGTAAGTCGTTCCTCAAAGAGTATAAGCGTCATGCCATTGTCATTCTGCTTGTCCTCTCAGCGTTCATCACCCCTTCCGGCGATCCATTCACGCTGATGCTCGTCTTCGTACCGCTCTACCTCCTCTACGAAGCCTCAATCTTCGTGGTGAAAGACGGATCCAACGATGAAAGCCTCACCCCCTAGCCCCCTCTCATAGAAGCCTCTCCCCCAGCCCCTCTCCAATAGAGAGGGGAGACCATTCGGGAGAAGGGTACATTATAACCGACTACGAATGCCAATACAAAAAGGCTCTCGGAATTTCCGGGAGCCTTTTGTCATAGATTCATGTACTCCTTAGCGGCATCGAAGCACGGGCACTCCGGACCCTACCCCCGCCCCCTCCCCTATATTGGAGGGGAGTAAGGCTTGAGTGCTTATAATGCAGCATACTCTGTAGCTGCATTAAAGCAAGGACAAGCCTTAGTTGGATTGAGGTCATGATGGCCGAGGATCAGAGCGCGGGGGTAGCTGCGCTTGAGCTCGACCAGGAGGGCATGGAGGGCTGCCTTCTGCTCCGGAGTGCGAGTGTCTGCACATTCTACCTCCGGAGGGGTTCCCCCTCGCCTCGTGGGAGAGGGGGCTAGGGGGTGAGGCTTCGGGGCTCCTATTCCTCCTTCATAACAGATACCGATGCTATGGGCGTTGTGGTTCTTGCAGTGTGCGCCGACAACCGACTCGTCACGGCCCTTATGAATGGTGCCATCTATCTCGATGTAATAGTGGTAGCCGATATCCTTGAAACGGCGGTGACGGATATGATCCTCGCGACACTGCTCGAAGGTAAACCGCCGGTCCACCCGCGTGGCACTGCAGTGAATGATAATGAGAGTTATTGTTCGCACGAATTAATCGATTTTTTATAAAGGTGAAAAATGATTTCCTGATAATCTCCACTTCGTGGTTGTATTGCCAATGTGAAAGCCCTTGTGAGTAAACTCCCAGATGCTTTCCCATCTGCCTATACGCTGCCTCTGAAGAGTCAGCCCAGATTATCAGAAAATTAAAATCGCTGTCGCAGCAAAATATTTAAAAATCTGTTCACACGCCGAAGTTCCCACACTGACATAAGTTCTCCGACATACAGGGCTAACTTCCTGGCACTCCCCCTA
>JAZQOD010000084.1:0-18309 GCA_045627685.1 Prevotella sp.
ATCCAGACATTTTGAACCACTCACATCAGCGTGGTGCTTCACACCACTCGACATAACCGCAAGGCGATAAACCGAAAATAAACAGCCATTCGGGGTCTGCCATCCGGGATCTGCCTTCCGGGAACAGTCATCCGCATACCATCATCCGCATCAGCCTTCTCCGTGCGTAACTTGGTTTATCGCGAGTGAAACGAGCTGGTTTATCGCCGCGGTGAGTTTAGTTCGTAGAACTGAATATGGATTGAGTGACTGATGGATAATGCTTGCATTAATCCTCAGACAATCAAGGCAGATTCAAGATGTTCATAGAACATCAAACTCACAAGCGGGGTTAATTTTGGTTTTTTTCAATCCTGGATATTCGTTAATAAATTATGTCATTATGTCATTCTGTCTAAGAAATATAAAAATCCTTGTGGGGGCTATGATGTTGTGTTTTCTTGCTTCGTGTGGCAAGAAGATACAACTGACGGTGCCGGAGGGGTTCCAAGAGGAGGTGATGCTCAAGATGACTCCGGTGAAGGACCAGGGGAAGAGTGAACTGTGCTGGGTGTTCGCGATGCTGGCGACTGTCGAGACGGAACATATCATGCGAGGCGACTCGGTGAATATCTCGACTGACTTTCTGGCGCGTAAATATCTGGAGGAACTGGCTATTGAACGCTTCCGCTCGCATGGGGAACAGCGCATCTCGTTGCGGGGCATGGCTCCGATGGCGCTGACGCTGATGCGACGCTATGGGGCGATTCCGTATGATGCGTATAACACAAGCGAGCCTATCAACTATAATGTGCTGTGTCGCAGGGTGGAGAAGGCGGTGGATATGGCGATTGCTCAGAGAAAGGATGAGAAGGGCTGTCGTGAGGCTGTGGTGCAGTTGCTCGACGAGAATATAGGTTATCTGCCGAAGTTCTGTTTTATGTATGGCTGTCAATATACTTTCCTGGAGTTTGCGCATTCGGTGTGCGAGAGGGATGAATATCAGTCGCTGACGAGTCTGAAGGACTTTCCTTACGGTGAGACGGTGGTGCTGCCGTTCAAGGACAACCATTATGGGTGCAAGGCGCTGAATGTGGAACCGGAAAGGCTGGTGGAGTGTATCGAGGAGTCGTTGCGCCACGGTCATCCTGTGATGTGGGAGGGTGGCAGTAATGACGACCATGCGGTGTGTATCATCGGTATGGGAAAGGACAAGAACGGTAAGGAGTATTTCGTTGCGAAGAACTCCTGGGGCGAGGATAATGAGACGAAAGGGATGCTGTATATCGAGAAGGAGTATGTCTTAGGACATACGGCAGTGATAGAGACCCCCTCCGCCCCGTAATAGAGACCCCCTCCGTCTCCCCCGTGGGGGGGGGAGGGAGAGCAACATCCCAATACTTCAATAGCCATCCGGAGAGAGTATAATTTCGCACGAATTTAAAGGATTTACAAGAATTTATTTTGGAAACGATATACCTTTTGGCACGGTGGCTGGTTGAAAAAAAAAACAGAGACAGCCGGTGGATGTCTCTGCTTTTTATTTGATGTTAACTCAGGGGATGGAACCCTTTGGAGTGGTTATTCTTCATCAGTGTTCCATATATCATCCCATAGCGATGACCCTTCTTTGCCGAGGGCGCTTTCGCCTGGAACTTCTGTCTCGCCTTTGTCGATGCTGGTTATCTGGAGCACCGGTGAAAAGGTGAATATACCTATTTTGGTGGTTGGCTCTATATATTTTTTCATCTTTTTTTCTCCTTATGCTTATTTAACCAGATATGCCTTGCCGTTGATAATGTTCACTCCTCGCTGTGGTGTCTGGAGTCGCTGACCTTGGATGTTGTATATCTCTTTTGTTCCGTCGAGCTTGTTGAGGATTACTTCCTGCAGACCTGTAGACTCATCGTCGAGTGCGATGAAGGCCTTTGCCTCGCTGGTAGTATTCTCAAGGTAGCCCTTGCCGGCTTTGATGGTGGTATTAACCTGAACTGGATAGAATCCCACGATGTCGCCAACCTTCGAGAGGATGTAGTATTTGAATGCTTCGTTCACAGCAACGTGGTTGCGTGTAGCCTTCAGTTCATTGGTGCCAAGTGAGCTGGCTGTGGCCTGCATTGTTGCGGCGTAGGTGCCTTTAGGTGCCTTCACCAATACAGCCTCGCCAACAGGAACTTCTGTTACTTGAGAAAGGCTTACTGATGTATTGCCGATGGCTGTGATACTATAAGCTTCAATGTCATCAGGTACTGTCACGTTGAATGGAGCCACAAAGGTAGCGAAGCCAGCGTCGGTGACGGTGATTGGTGCTTTGTCGTGTTCGGTCATTACCCAGAATGAGCGGTGGTTGGTGCCAGCCTTTGCGGCAAATGTCTGAACAAGGCAATTAGGCTCGTTTGGTTCTGCGCGAAGGTTCAGACCAAGGGTTCCTTCAGAGCAGTCGTGTGGAGTATTGCCTGTGAACGAGAATCCGTAGGCACCACCTTCGTTTTCGAAGCTGTCAACGAAGTATTCTGCAGGAGTTGTGCCCAATGTCACAATAACTTGATTTTCGCTGTACCCCTGGAAATAACGTCCTGTGGCAGTGTTCTTGATATTGTAGCAGTTGGAGTTGGCGGTCTTCTCGAATGTCCAGTAGGCATAGGCGTTAGCATCGTTTGCACACTCAATGCGATTATCGTTCCAAGCATTGTCTTGCATGTAGCTCGGTCCATTGTTCTCTATCTTATTCTTGATGGTATAAACCTTCCCGTCGAGAGGCCACTCGCCTGTTGGCTCTGGATCAGGAAGCTGAACCTCGGTGAGTTTCCAGAACGAGCGATGGTTTTCTCCTTCATGTGCTTTGAACGACTGCACACAGCAACCATCCTCTGTTGGGTCCTTGCGTAGGTTAAGACCCATTGTGGCAGTTGAGGCGAAGTCGTGAGGTTCATTACCTGTGAACGAGAATCCATAGCATCCCCCCTCGTTGGCAAAACTCTTCACAAAGTATTCTGCTGGAGCGTCGCCCATATAGACATCCTTCTCTGGTGCATTCTCATAGCCCTGGATATAACGTCCTGTGGCACTGTTCTTCACATAGTAGCAGTTCTCTGTGGCGGTCTTCTCGAAAACCCAGTAAGAGTTGTCGTTTTCGGTCTGTGCACAGTCAATCATATTGTTTGCAGCGCTGTTGTCCTGCATGAAACTGTTGCTCTGGAACTTTTCGTTTGTAATGGTGAATGCCTTTCCGTCGAGAGGCCATTTCTCCGATGGGTCCACATAGTTCACCTCCGATATCTTCCAGAAAGAGCGGTGGTTGGTGCCTTCTGCAGCAGCGTATGTCTGCACGGTATTGCCGCCTTTCCAGTTCCATCCTAAGCATCCAGTGGTGAAGTAGGTTGAATATCCGAGGTTTGTCGAAGCGATGCCGAAACAGTCGGTGCCTTCGCTTACCGAACAGTCCTGAATCTTATATTCCACCTTCGTGTCACCCATAGTGATATCTTGCTCTGCCGATGTAGGGCATGCCTGAGCATAACGACCGGTGGTTACATTTTTAATGTAGTAACAGTCGGGATTGCCTGTTGGCTCGAATGTCCAGTAGGAGTTGTCGTTGAAAGCCCCCATTGGCAATGGGTTACCGCCATTGTCCTGAATATAGAGGTTGTTGTCGTTGCGGTTTGAGATGGAATAGACCTTACCTGCCTCAATGGCAACAGTAGCCTTGCGCAGACCAACCTCCACTGCCCATGCCTGCCACTTCTTCTTCAGGTCGAGGACGATATCAGGGTGAGCAGATGCCACGTTATTGGTCTCAGAGTAGTCATTGCGCATATCAAACAACTGCCAGTCGCCATCGGTGTGCTTTGTCAGACGCCAGTCGGCAGTACGAACGGCCATTCCGTTCTCATGCTCCCAGAACATAATGCGCTCGGTGTCCCATTTTGCCCCAGCTTTAGCCATTGGTACAAGGCTGCGTGCCTCCTCGGCAATTGGTTGGATGGTGCGACCGTTGTAGGTTGTAGGGTATGTAGCATCAGCGAGTTCAAGACAAGTAGGCATGAAGTCGATGAAGTTGCATGGTTCGTGAACGATGTTGTTCTTTGCTGCATTCATGCTTGCAGGCCACTTGATGATTGTTGGAGCAGCCACGCCTCCGTGGAACGACTGGCGCTTCCAATAACGGAAAGGTGCGTTGATGGCACCAGCCCAGCCGGTATCAAGGTAGTTGTAGGTCAGCTGGCTGCCAGGCACATCTGCGTTGTGAACCACCTGCTGGCCGTCGCGGGTCATATTATGGCGGTCGAAGTCGCCGATACTGTAGTTCTCAGACGATGCGCCATTATCACTGCTGAACACAATGAGGGTGTTATCGTAGAGACCCTTAGCCTTCAGTTCGGCAATGATACGTCCTATGTTCTGATCTACACAATCGACCATGGCAGCATGTACCTCCATATTGGCAGCCTGCCACGATTTGCGGCTCTCGCTATTCCAAGGGCGGTTCGACTCGTTTGGAGCGTTTGGTGTCACGTTTGGATCAACGAGTCCCATCTCTACCATCTTATTGTAACGGCGAGTGCGGAGGGCTTCCCAACCATCATCGTAAACGCCATTGTATTTTGCTATATCCTCAGGCTTTGCCTGTACAGGCCAGTGAGGTTCCTGGAAAGCTACATACATGAAGAATGGCTCCTGCTGCTGTGCAAGGTTGCCCATCATGTCGATGGCTTTATCGGCAACATAGTCGGCATAATAGAAATCCTCAGGAATGCCGTCGGTGAAGAGAGGCTGCTCGTTGTGAACCAGTGAGAACGGGTCGAAATGATCGCTCACGCCCCAAATTGTGCCGTAATGCTCATCAAAACCACGGTTGCAAGGATAAGTGGCCTTGTTGGCAAAGTCACGGTCCTTGAATCCCTGATGCGAGAGCCACAGCATTTGGTCGTTGTTGTTGCCAATGCCCGCTGTGCGCGAGAGATGCCATTTACCACTCATGGCAGTGTGATAGCCAGCGTTTTTCAGAGCCTCTGCCACAGTGACACAGTTGGTAGAGAGGTCAAGACCCATACCGGTGATTCCTACCTCGTGAGGATAGCATCCAGTGAGGAGCGAAGCACGTGAAGGGCACGAACGACCGCAGTTGAAGAACTGAGTAAAACGACTACCATCTTCAGCAAGTCCATTGAGGTTTGGCGATTGCACCTCGCCTCCAAAACACTCAAGGTCCGAATAACCCATGTCATCAACAACGATGAGCATGATGTTTGGACGCTGCGCTTGTTGAGCCATACCGAAGGTTGGTATGACAGAAGCGGCTGTCATCAAAAGTTTGTTAGAAATATTGTTCATGTTTTTGTAAAAACATAGGTTTTTGCAAAGGTACAAAGAAAAAATGTAAATCGTTTTAGAAACTACCATTTTTTAACTATTGCTGCAAGATTTTTATTAGGGAGAGGCTGCCCCTCTCTATGGGCGCAGCCCTTCCATGATTTTGGTCGGCTTTCCGTCGTGGGTGAATGCTCCGAGTTTGTACTGACGTGGGTTGCATTCTGGTTCCCAGTAGAAGATGCCACGGCAGTGGCCGTCGGTGAGGGTGCGGCATTCGTGGATGAGACGGCGGAACTGGTCGCGTCCTTCGAGCATCACCTCGGGGTGCTCTTCATCGACCTCAAAGCCTGTCTCGGTGATCATCACATCGCACGAGTATTTCTTGCTTACCTTACGGATGTTGTCGATACAGTCGGTGATGGTGGTGGCGGCATCGGGTTCCTTGCCACTCTGGATGCTCCAATATGGATAGATGCTCATGCCGATCATGTCGAAACGCGCGCCGTATTTTAATAAGGTGTCGAGGTTGCGGTTGTAGAGGTCGTTGTCGAAACCGTTGTCGAGGTGTACGATGACGATTGCCTCGGGAAACACTTCTTTCACTGCCTCATAACCGGCACGGAAGAAGCCGGCATATTGTTTCGGGTTGCGCTCGAGGTGGCCCATGGAATAGGTGATGGTGGTGTTGCCGTTGGCATCTTTTATCTCCCAGCCTGTCACCGGGTCGGTGGCAACGCTCCACAGCATTCCATTAGAGATCTCATTGCCCACCTGCACCCATCGTGGGGTGATGTCGTGCTCACGGAGCATGGTGAGTATCTCACGAGTGTGGTCGGCAAGGTCGCGTTTCATTCGCTTATACGAGTGACCAGCCCATGATGCGGGAATGTTCTGCTTTGCAGGATCAGCCCACCAGTCGGAATAGTGGAAGTCGATCATGATGTCCTGTCCGAGTGCTTTTGCACGCAGGCATTTGTTGAGCACATCGGCAGCACCACACCAGTTGCCGTGCTTCGATGGATCCACCCACACACGGATGCGCTGGGCGGTGACACCATAGTCGGCCATGAGCGACATTGCCTCGCGCTCGTTGCCGGCATTGTCGTAGAACTTCTTGCCTTGTGCCTCATATTCCGTGAGCCATCCCATGTCGGTGCCGAGGACAAAGTCCTGTGCCAGAGCCGTGAGCGGCAGGAGGAGAAGGAGGAACGACAGTAGCAGTTGGCGGGCGAACTCCCACATGACGATGCCTGCTGTGACGCTGACGTTCATGGAGTGTTTTGTGCCGAACTGCGGTATCTCGAGACAGGCGTCGCACATGTCGATGACCGACTGTTTCACACCTTTCACCTCGTTGCCCATGATGACGGCATAGCGCTCGTGGGGGTCGTTACGGAAGTCGGTGTTCTGGAGCATGGTGCTACCCTCGCACTGTTCGATGGCATAGACGAAATAGCCATCGCGGTGCAACTGTTCGACGGCTTCCTCGGTGGTGGCGAAATAGCGCCATTCTACGGAGTCCTCGGCGCCGAGGGCTGTCTTGTGGATCTCCGGCATCGGCGGTTGGGCAGTGATGCCACAGAGGTAAACGGCCTGGAGGGCAAAGGCATCGGCAGTGCGGAACACGCTACCCACATTATGCAACGAGCGCACATCGTCGAGGACAACGATGAGTGGCATCTTCTGAGCCTCGTGGAACTCCTCCACCGACAGGCGTTCAATCTCGATTGTCTTGAGTTTTCTGATCATGAGTGCAAAATTAGCAAAAATTTTTGTTCTAACGCGAATTTCGGGAATAATTATTCTTGGAACATTAATTGTCATTAATCTAACATTAATTTATCATTAATTTATATTATACTGAGGTTCAAGGCCTTACGAGAATAATTAATGGATAATTAATGGCCAATTCGTGATAATTAATGTGGCGCCGCAGGCAATATATTTATTTTGAACGCGAATGTCCGTGAATTAAACGTAAATTATCGTGAATATTTTTGAACACGAATTTCCACGAATTATCCACGAATTTATCCATTAATTATTCTTTTTCCGCCATTCAAGGCATTTCACTCCCCCTCTCTAAGTGGAGAGGGGGTAAGGGGGGAGAGGCTGAGGGGTTTCCTGGGGATTTCCCCCTTCACTTTAGGGAAAAACGCACTCACTTTAGGGAAAGAACCTTTGCAGTGTGTGTTTTTTGCTGTAATTTTGCCACCAGAAAAATCAAAGGCACGCTGGTCAAGTCCTGCCGGAGAGGATTCAAAAGTCGAAATAGGTGGGGTCTATAAATTGGCTTTTTGAGATTTTTGAATTATTTGTGAGAACAGTTTGAAAGCGGATGAAGGCGCAATGCGGGCATTGCAACTGAAGAAGCTTACAAAATGGGCCACAAAGAAACAAAAAGATCAAAAAAGATCAACTACCCATCAATATTAAGACTAATCGTGGGAATTTATAGATCCCACCTATAATAAGTTTAATTTCTAAAAACGAAAAAGATTATGAAGAAGATGACAATCGGTATCGTTGCAATGATGATGGCATTCGGTACAATCGCAGCAAACGGAGCAAATGTTGCTCAGGGTAAGAACAACGGTAACAACATCCATGTTGCCAAAGTAGAGAACAAGGGCCATAACAACAAGGGCTACAACGACAAGAAGGGTCACGGCAACAAGAATGGTCACAACAATGGCTGGAACAACGGCAATCATAAGGGTCACGACAAGGACTTCTACATGATTGGCAAGAACCACAACCACGGTGCATGGGGCAAGTATGTAGGTGTTTACAAGAACAACCACTGGGGCAAACTCGTAGGTAACAAGATGTATGTGAACCACTGCATGTATGGCCACCACCACAACATCGGTCTCCACAAGCATGTTTACGCATACGAGATGATCAACGGTCACAAGACCAATCACTTCCTCTGCATCTACTGCGGTAAGCACAAGGTTTGGTAAATTGAAATATTGAATTATTGAAGTATTGAAGTATTGATTTATTGACCATGCCAACCTGTTTACGACCCCTGGTGACAGGCACCTTTATAACCTGATGATGTCGATAAACTTCTTCTGATCTTTATTCGACATAAGCAAAAAACTGGTATATCGCCATTTTTTATTAAGATAACAGCCAGCAGCCTGGCAAACATTAAGTCGCCCCCAATAAGGGCGGCTTTTTTTAGAGACCCTCTCCCTCGCGCTTTGCGCTCTTCCCTCCCCGGTCCTATAGTCCCGGGCCACCGTTGTGCTTTACGCTGATTCGTTCGGCTTTCGAGGCTCAGCCTCCGACTAAGCGAGCACTGCCCCCTGCACCTTCACCCGAGATTATCAATCTCGTGCTCGGTACGACCATGATGGGGAGGTTTTTTATGGCCTTGTAAACGGCGAGGAGAACCTAAAAATAATTAATGGAAAATTAATGTCTAGATTAATGATAATTAATGTTCAAAAAAATATCCACGGACATTAGTGTAAGTTTTTCATAGGTAAGTGCATGTGTGTGAAATATATTTAGTAATTTTGTACGCGTAGAAATGAATAAAGTGAGATGAAAACAATATTTTCTTTAGTTATAATGCTTGCAGCATCGGTGGGGGCGAGGGCACAGTTCACTATCGTCGATGCGGATAGCCGCGAACCATTACCGGGAGTGTATGTCTTCGGGGATGATGGAACATTGCTTACCATAAGCAACGAGAACGGTAAGGTGAAGGCTCTCGATGGAACTCTTACTCTCAGTATGCTGTCGTATGAACCAATGACCGTTGATGCCAAGACTGCCAAGGGCGAGGTGGCGATGAAGGCAAAGCCATACGAACTGGCAGAGGTGGTGGTGGACAAGGCCGACTATATGAAGATGTCAGCCACTTTCCGCGATGTGGTCCAAAATTTCAATCGGGTGGTGGTGTATCGTGAGGGTATGGTAGATTACTATTACAACCTGAAAACGAAGAAGTTCAAGCGCATTGTCAGGGCTTGCCGACAGTATGAGCATCAGGATCTGCGCAACGCTGCCAACGACTCTATCAAGATGGAATTCCTACCGTTGCTCGACTTCAACAGAGTGCACCATCTGCAATCCACCGATAGCAGTAGAGTACAGGGCGATACCATCTTCGTGGGAGCAATGCATGGCAAAACTGTGGTGAAGGATGGCATAATGCATATTGCCCAGAACGGATTGTATCGTTCGGTTATCGATAACATCAAGTTTAATGACAGAACGAGCATCAGTGTTTTTGGTTTGAAGTATAAGGTAACGAAGAGCGTCATCGACTGGGTTCACAGTTCCCCTTCCGGTTCATATTCCACCCTCGTGGCTGTGCGTCAGTACAGAGAGGAGGAATTCCAGTGGAGCAAGAAGAGTGTGGTAGTGCCTATTCAGACACAGTCCGACCTTGTTGTGAACAGCATAACCACCCTTAACAAGGACGAGGCAAAGGAAGAGATGAAAGACAAGGACACAGTCACTGATTTCACTGTGCCCGACTGCCTGCCTCCACTCCCGGAGTCAATCCATGCACAGATAGATGGGCTTGTGTTGAGGAAGTTTAGGGAGTGGTAAAGGAAGGCTCAGCCTCATCTCCTAGTCCCACCCTTCCTCCCCAAAGGGGAGGTGCTTTTAATAGACTTTGAGGACGGAGATGGATTCAGTGGAGATTTTTAGTTAGATTTTCAGTTGAGATTTTTTTATTTGGGTCGACTACGTCGAGAAATCTATGCGGTCTACGACCGGAAATCTTATTGGCGCTTCGCTTGGAAATAATTTCCTAATTAAAGATTTCCCCACGCAGTGGACCCAAATTTCCCCTCGTAAGAGGGTCAAGATTTCTTTTGCGCTAGCAAAACGGGAGGGATTTTAAAATCTTTATTAAAAATCTTACTGATAATAGTTGATGATATTCCTTTGAGGGTCGCTGCGCTCAAAATCTTGACTAAAAATCTATAATAAAATACGTACTGAAAATCTCTCTTTTCCGCCTATAAGACTATTAAAATTCCTCCCCATCATGGGGGAGGTGCCCCTTTATGGGGCGGAGAGGGTCTTTAATAGCGCTGTACACCCCTCCAGGACATCACGCCAGGTGGCTTCGAAGTCGCCGGTGTACCATGGGTCGGCAACATCGCGGATGAAGGAGCCTGTGGATTGTGGGAACTCCATCAGGAGATGGATCTTCCCTTCGGTGTCATCGCCGAAGATACGACGCATGTTACGGATGTTATACGAGTCCATGCCGATGATAAGATCGTAGTAGTCGTAGTCGCGACGGGTTATCTGGCGTGCCGCATGACCATCGCAACGGATGCCATGCTCAGCCAGTTTGCGTCGTGCAGGGGGATAGACGGCATTGCCTATCTCCTCGGTACTCGTAGCGGCAGAGGCTATCTCGAATTCACTGTCGCGATGGGCTTTGTGGACAAGGTCCTTCATCACGAATTCTGCCATAGGACTGCGGCAGATATTGCCATGACAAACAAATAGTATTTTATTCATAAAGAATTCTTTTGGGTTTACTATGAAATTCCTATACCAGATAGATAGACAAAAACCATAAAAACCCCTTTAAGAGGATGGGTGCCTAACAGCACCTGACGCTATACTTCCACTTTGTGCTTATAAGAGGAAACTCTTAACGCCCAAACTGAAAGCATATCATCACTTTCTTACAGAAAGCCTTCATCCTCTTAAAGGCGATAAACCGAAAATAAACCCTTCGTGTTCCCCCGTCATCCTTCGCTGATTCAACTGCGGCTCTGACCTTGTTTCACAGAGGATTTCCCCACTGATGTTTGAAATCGATACTCAATCGATTTGCTGCACATCGACCACCCTCCGGATACCCTCGTCAGCGTTAGCCTTCTCAGCGTGTTAACCCTTTCTGGATGGGGCTCAGTGCGTAGCGGTTTATTTTCTGTTTATCGCCTTGGGGTTATGTTGAGTGGTGAGTAGCACCACGCTGATGTGAGTGGTTCAAAATATCTGGATGCTTGCATACAAGGATTTTGAAACGCTCATAGCAGCAAGCCAACAGGCTCAACATAAGCACAAGGGGTTTTTCTGGTTTTTTTCAATCTACCAGATATATTTTACTGGGGAGTTGTCCCGGAATACTCGCACGAGGTGCCGCTCATTGGGTTGACAGTGATGAAACCTGTCTCGCCGTTCTCCCAGGTGGTGACGGTGATATCATAACGGCTGCCTTCGTGCTCTACCTTGAAACTGGTGTCTGTGCGGAGACCACTCTTCTTCTTTTTTGTCTTCTCCTTGAGGTTGGTCACTGGTTCCTTGAAGTTGAGACCGTCGTTGTTGAACGATGGGAAGTACGACTCGCCCATATAAGGCAGGTGGAGTTCCACGACGCCCTCTTCCAGATGGAGGAAATATCCACCAGAGACTACACGACTTGGGTACTTCTGAGGAATCATGTTGTTTACTTCGATGTGGATAGGTTTGCTCTGTGCCATTGCCACTGTGGCAACGAATGCGAGCGCGATGATTGAGAGAAATTTTTTCATAGATATTTATTTTAACTGTTATTTCATTTTGTGATGTTTGTGTTTTTTGAGATACTCAGTGAGTTGGATAGGTCGGTCGGACTGGATGATTGTTGCTCCACGGTCGAGAATCCATCCCCAGGCACCGTCAGGATCATGCTCCTCTACGGCAAGGTCATCGTCGTGACCGGCACATAGACTTGCCCATATGCTGTTGACCCACACCTGTATGCCGGCAGCACGAACCTTCTGAAGCAGTCGTTCCACTTCTGCATCGTAGGTTCCGAAGCAACATTCAATAGCAACAGGATGAGCGGTTATCCACTCGTCGATGAATTTCTCAGCGTTCTTATCGTTCAAGCCGACAACAGGCATATATATCACTTTGTCGAGAACATCCCCGTTTTCCTTCTTGACAGTGTCGAGTGAACGGCCTGACTTTATGACAACCTGGTTGGTGGTGCCGGTCTTCTCGAGGAGTGCATACATATCCTGGAAATAGTCGTAGCCCTTATCCACATTGATAAGAATCTTTCCCTTGCAGAGTAGCAGGACCTCCTCCAAGGTAGGGATGCGCTGACGTGTCAATGCAGCCTGATGCTCAATCTTAAGGTTCAACTGCTGCAGTTCGGCGTATGTATGGTCGCTGATACGTCCTTTGCCATTTGAGCAACGGTCGAGGGTATCGTCGTGCATGATGACCAGTATGCCATCTTTTGTTTTCTGCACGTCAATCTCAATCATGTCAACTCCAGCATCAATACAACTCTGGAATCCCGCCAGGGAGTTCTCAGGGTGATTGCGCCAGTCGCCACGATGAGCCGCTACTATCACATATTTCGGATTGTTGTACATGTTGTTGCGCAGCTGTTCGGCACGAGACTGTGCCATTGCCACTGTGGCAACGAATGCGAGCGCGATGATTGAAAAGAATTTTTTCATAGGAAATAACGATAACGAGAATTATTTTTGAACATTAATTATCACCAATTGAACATTAATTTTTCATTAATTATTTTTTTTGCAAGTACGCATATCATTAGTTATAAGATGTTTGTTAAGATTTTTGTCAAGATGTCGAGCATCTTTGATGCGATCCATCATAAAATCGTTCTCAAGAAGCAGCGAATTGCTGCGCATTTTGGTGAGGATGTTAGTTAGAGATTTTTATACTGACGATAATCCTAAACGAAAATCTCAACTGAAAATGCGCTCAAATTCTTCGCTTTTAGTGAGTATTTATTTGGGGATCGTCGCTAACGCTCCTCGACATCCAAACGAAAATCATTATAAAAATCCGAAACAATTAACATGCGAAACTTGATTCATTAATTATTTTTTTTGCTTATAAGACTATTAAAATTCCTCCCCATCATGGGGGAGGTGCCCCTTTAAGGGGCGGAGAGGGTCTTCTTATTTAACCATTTACGCACTGGCTCGTCGTAGTATTTCACGAGGATTGTGGCGAGGACGATGGCGATGATGAACAGCGCTACCGGCGTTGACCACGCATAACGACCAAACGGATGCTGGTCGGTGTTTATCCAGTGGATATACAGATAGATGAGCGGATAGTGGATGGCATAGAGCGGATACGACAGTCGGCCGAGATAGCCTACCACCGCCTTCTGCTTACCACTGACGGCTCCGCGGGCACCGAAATATACCAGCATCGGGAAGAACACTGTGACACAAAGCAACTGATACCATGTGTTGGCGTGCGCCCAACCCGTGAGGGTGGAGATGCTCGGTACGGAGAGAAGCACTACCAGTGCTACTGCCGAGATGAGGAATGCTGGGAGTGAGGTTGTTGATGGTTTCTCCTCGCGGAACTTCCGGGCAAGGAGCATACCCATAGGGTAGGCGAAGAGCAGACGCAGAGCACCACCGAGAAGGTTGGCTGGTTCCGACGACCATCCATTGCCGATGAATCCCTCGCCCAGGGTGAACACGAAGAGCATAAGGGCAAAGGCAGCGATGGTGACCCACCAGCGGAGAACCTTTGTGGACATCCTGACGAGCAGTACAGCATAAAGGATACTACCCAGATATTCGAAGAACAGCGACCAGTGAGGGCCGTTGAGAGGGAATATCTCGGTGTTGCCCCTCACCTCGAGGTTTGCCGGTGCTGGGAGCATACACAGCGAGAGCAGTGTGCCCACGAGGAGCATAGACAATGATACATGTGAGCCATCCCATTTGGTACATCCCTGGATGCAGAATGCCAGTACACCGAACAGCACACCAACGACCACCATAGGATGCAGACGGATGAGACGACGCTTGCAGAAGTCCCATATTCCCATGCCGTCAGTGCTACCCTCTTTCAAGTATGTACGCATGCGCCAGCGATCGTCGTAGGCATAACTCATGACGAAGCCGGAGAGGATGAAGAAGAAATCGACGGCGAGGAAACCGTGGAAGCAGTTCTGCTCGGCATCGCCGTTAGCGAAGGCGATAGCCTCGAAGAGGTGGGATATGAGTACGCAGATTGCAGCAACGCCACGCAACCCGTCGAGAATGTCATAACGAGGTTTCATAATAAGAGCCCCCCTCTAACTCCCCCCATAAGGGGGAGGATTGGGGATGATTAAGAATTATATATTAATAAACTATTTGACACATGATTTTTTTTATACCTGTACGATTGGATTGACAAAAACCGAAATAAACCCCTTGAAGAGGATGGGTGCCTATCAGCACCTGACGCTATACTTCCACTTTGTTCTTATAAGAGCCAGCTCTTAACACCCAAACTGAAAGCATATCATCACTTTCTTACAGAAAGCCTTCATCCTCTTCAAGGCGATAAACCGGCTCGTTTCACTCGCGATAAACAAAGCTACGCACGGAGAACCCACAGAGAGAACTAGTTCGCGGAGAAGGCTGACGCAGATGAGGGTATCCGGATGGCGGTTTATTTTCGGTTTATCGCCTTGGGGTTATGTTGAGTGGTGAGTAGCACCACGCTGATGTGAGAGGTTCAAAATATCTGGATGCTTGCATACAAGTATTTTGAAGCGCTCATAGCAGCAAGCCGACAGGCTCGACATAATCGCAAGGGGTTTTTATTGTTTTTTTCAATCAATCATCTTGTGCAAAATGTATATCTTTTAACTTTTCACACCCTCCCCCTTCGGGGGCCGGGGGGCTTTATTTCACTTCGCACCGTGCCACTACATGTCCTGCTGGGGCCCATGTGGTTGCCTCCTTCAACGAGAACTCCAGGACGAGCTGGCTGCCGGCAGGGACATTGTTGATGGCAACGACTGCTGATTCTCCGGCAGGGAGATTGATAGTGTTCACAGTGCCGCTTGCCACAACCTTGTCACCGTCCATTGCTTCCCATTTCACATTGAACTGGTTGAGGTTGGTGTACTCATAAGTGTTGGCAACAGCGACCTTCGATGGATCGGCAGTCTTTGCCACGGTGATATACTGATAGCACTTCTTCAGATCCACGAGTTTGTAGGTTGGCTTGCGGTCAGGGGTGACAGCAGCGTTACGACCGCCACCACTTGTTGGCTGTTCGCCGAAGTCGCCACCCTGATATATTCTGCCCGAAGTGTCGCCATACTTGTAAAGTCCGTGCTCAGCCCATTCCCAGAGATATCCGCCGATCATTCGCTCTGACTTCAGCATGTAATCCCACATGTCGAAGATGTTCTGTTCGTAACTGTACTCGCAGAGGATATAAGGCTTGGTTGAACCGTTAAGGTCCTTGGCACGCATGTTTGGTACTGATGGGTACATGTTGGAATCCATCTCAACGATAGTGTCATCGCCTTCGTAGTGGATAGGGCGCGAAGGGTCGAGGGCTTTCATCGCATCACGCTCTGCTTCGAGGTTGCAACCACCGGCACTCTCATTACCCAATGACCAGAAGATGACACAGGCATGGTTGCGGTCACGCTGCACCATTCTTGTACCACGATCTACATAAGCATCCTTGAACGAAGGGGTGTTGCTGATACCGTTGTTGCCATGACACTCAATATCTGCCTCGTCCATGATGTACATACCGTAATAGTCGTAGAGAGCGTAAGCCGATGCGTGCTGTGGATAGTGACTTGTACGGATGGCATTGATGTTGTTCTGCTTCATCATGACGATATCCTGGATGGTGACAGAGTTTGGAATAGCCTTGCTGTACTGAGGATGCGACTCATGACGGTTCACACCCTTGAACCACACCTGCTTGCCGTTCACCAGCACATGCTTACCCTTTATCTCCACCTTGCGGAATCCGAATCGGTTAGATACAGCCTGCACCTCGTTGCCCTCGCCGTCCTTGAGGCTGAGCACTACGGTGTAGAGTGCAGGAGTCTCTGCCGACCAGAGGGCAGGGCTGTTCACCTCGGCAGTGAAGTCAATCTCGCTGTTCTTACCCTTCTTCACGATGGCACTGCCGGCTTCCTTATAGAATACGGTGTTGCCCTGAGGGTCGATCAACTCGACGAACAGTCGGTGGTTGCCAGGCTTCATGCCAGTGTTGCGCAACCATGTCTTAGCTGAGAAGGTAGCCTTTGTGAAATCGGCGTTGAAGTCTGAAGAGAGATGGAAATCAGCGATGCTGGTCTTTGGTGCTGCATACATCCACACATCCTTATGAATACCAGCCACGCGGAACATGTCCTGATCCTCGATGAAACTGCCGTCCGACCAGCGCAACACCTCCACTGCTATGGTGTTCACACCCGGGCGTACAATCTTTGTAACGTCAAACTCTGAGTCGTTGTTAGGACCTTGGCTGTAACCCACATACTTGCCGTTCACCCATACGCTGAAAGCACTATATACACCATCGAAATGCAGGAACACCTCCTTGCCGTTCCATGACTGAGGCAGAGTGAACTCGCGACGGTAAGAACCAGTTGGGTTCGGCTCCTGTTCACTGGTATAGCCCGGAACAGGGATGATGCGGCTTGGTTTGCCGTTGAAAGGATATGTCACATTAGAATAAATAGGTGTACCGTAACCATACTGCTCCCAGCATGAAGGAACAGGAATCTCTGCCCAACCGCTTACATCGTAGTTTTCCTTATAGAAATCCACAGGACGGAGTGAAGGTTCCTTCACCCAGTTGAACTTCCAGTTGCCGTTGAGGCTCATGAAATCCTGCGACTGCGACATCTCCCAAGGCTTTTCCATGTATGTAGCGTCAGCCTTGAGCGAAGCCACGTTAGGGTAGGGCACCATTGTGACATGTCCCGGCAGTTTGTTGCGACCGATGATTCTCTCATCCTCCCAATCCACCTTACCGCGAATCACCTCATCAGGAATCTTTCCGCCGATAGCCACCAACTTCCAAGTCAGAGCCTTCTCGCCATCCTTACCCAGACGGAGGAGAGTACCCTCAGCATCATTACCCTCGAGGAGAATAGCATGCTGACTTGTCTTATGGCAAATCTGCACCTCGTCCTCGCCGACGAACTTTATCTCCCATCGCTGGTTGTCGCAGTTGTTGTGAACCCAACTCGCTAGAGGCATGCCATGCACACCTGGGTCGAGGATATCGAAAGCCTGTCCGGTGTAAGGGCTCCAGATAGCCCATCCCGTCTCGTCGCCAGCGATACAGAAGCGCTGAGCAAGGCTCTTCTTGTTCATTTTCTGAAGAGTGAAGTTCGATTCATCTTGAGTAGCATTGCCGTTATCAACTGCTAATCCGTTAGGTGACACAAGGATGTACATCTTATCCTTGCTGATAAGATCCTTTGCATTGACGATGTTGCAAGCAGCAACAAGAGCCAGGAGGATAAATAACTTTTTCATTTTGGTTGAAATATATAAATGTTCAATTAGGTTTTTATGACTGCAAAGTTATCTATAATTATTTTATAATAAAACATCTTGTGCATTTTTCGTATATAGAATAGTAAAAATTGTGAATCTTCCCCATTTTCCGCCCATTTTTTACGATTTTACAGGCTTCAATCGTGCCATGACCGCCTGCCAGCGAGCGAATCGGTGAGTCCTTGTTTCAGGGAGTCATCCCCCGAACCTTTGGCAAAATGTAGGCGAACACCAAAGCATAGAGGCCTGACTCGTTGATGAAGGTTGTACGAGATTTGTAGTTCGAACCAGATTGCTGAATTAGTAATGTGGTTTTGTCATCGTTCTCCACTCTGTCGCAAATATCTTGACTTCCGTTTTAGAAAATGAATCTCAAAATGTAAAATGTAACATGTAACTGTTACAAAATAATGTGACCTATCCCTATCTATATAATTCTTATTATTATATATATATAATAATAAACCATAAGAAATAAGACTATTCTCACACAGAGGGTATAGTCACTCATTTTTGTAACTGTTACATGTTACATTTTCCATAGGGACATCACAAAATCACATAATAACATAATATCATAATATCAGTTATTTTCTACATACCCCTACACACCCCAATCATAAAGCCAATAATATGATATATATATTATTGAACTATTATAACGGTGTTAGTCACTCATATCGAAATAACATATAATATGTGATTATGTTATTTTGGC
>JAZQOD010000085.1:0-4225 GCA_045627685.1 Prevotella sp.
AACTATTGCAACTCCTTGGCTCACAGAACGACATGGCTACGATCCGACTTCAATGAATCTGACGCCAATGCCACTCTCGATCTTTGATCTTCGAGCGCATCATAATATTAATCTAAAATCGCTGTCGCAGCAAAATATTTAAAAATAGCCCCTCTCCCCGCTCCCCCCAAAAAGGAGCCCCCCTCCATCTCCCCCCCCCATTAGGGGGAGTGCCAGGAAGTTAGCCCTGTATGTCGGAAAACTTATGTCAGTGCGGGGACATCGGCGCGTGAACAGATTTTTAAATATTTTGCTGCCTGCGGCCATTTTAATTTTATGATAATCTGGGCTGACTCATCAGAGGCAGTGTATTGGCAGATGAGAGGGGGCGGCAAACTCGTTTGCAAGAGCACTCACATTGACAATACAGCCACGAAGTGGAGATTATCATAAAATCATTTTTCACCTTCATATAATTCGATATTTGGCTTTGTGGGTGGGTTAATTATCGTGGAAAAACAAAATAATTGTGCTGATTATTCGTTATTACAAAAGATAATAAGTATATTTGCAGTTCGTAATGCGTTATTTTATGCGACATATTCTGCTCTTGCTGGTGATGATGCCGCTCGCGATGATGGCACAGACACAGGAGAAGGTCGTCCTACACATGAAGGACGGCCAGACGGTGGAGTACCTGATGGAGGAGGTGGAGTATGTGGAACTGAGCGTGCCGGAACAACAACACCCTGGTGGGGTGGTGCCCGAAGTGGGCGGTACGGTAGGCGAGGGCGTGGACCTCGGACTGAGCGTGTTCTGGGCTGATCATAACCTCGGTGCGGCGGAGCAGACCGACCTCGGTGGTCGCTTTGCATACGACGATACGGAGATTGGTGCTTGGGGCGACGGATGGCGATTGCCTACAGACGAGGAGTGGCAGGAACTGTATGATAAATGTGAGTGGCACTGGACGGTGCGCAACGGTATTGCGGGACGATTGATCAACGGTCAGACCTCGAATGCGATATTCATACCTGCTGCTGGCATTGCCTTCGATGATGAGGTGCTTGTGAACGGTTGCGTTGGCATCTACTGGACTGCCAGTGAACCGACAGAGGATACCGTCGAGGGTACAGCAGAGGCGATAGGAGCGTATTTCGACAGTGCGAATATCTACCGTATAGAATATCCAAAGGAGAATAGGTTCTCAGTGAGATTGGTGAAATAAAAGACCCCAAGACCCCTCCCGACCTCCCCCAAAGACCCCTCCCGACCTCCCCGTAAGGGGAGGAGAGGTAAGTTAGTTTTGGATATCAAACATTCAAATTTGAATAATTGAAGCGAATATTCTTATATATCCTGTTTTTAGTAGTGCCATTGGCGGTGTGGGCTGATAGCAATACATGGGTGGTGCTCCGAATGAAAGGCGGGGCTTCACAGGCGTATCTCATTCCGGGGAGGATGATCGTCAGGACAGAGAAGGATTCCGTTCGCCTCACTTCACCGATGATGGAGGTGGCATACCCAAAGACAATGGTGGAGGGGTATTTCTTCCAGAGCGATGATGATATCCCGACAGAGATTGAGGATGTCATTGCATCAAGCCTGTCGGTGAGACATCTGAATGAGGATGAGGTGATAATATCTGGCATAGACACAAATGTTGCAGTGCGTGTCTATGGCGTGAATGGCATAGAACACCCTGCAACATGTGAATATATTGGTGAGGCCGTTGTGGTCTCACTCCGTAATCTGCCGAAAGGTACTTTCCTAATAAGAATTGAAGGAAAGCAGACTATAAAGGTGGTACATTAGGGAGCCCCTCCCCAGCCCTCCCCTCATTGGGAGGGAGTTAATATATCATGCCCTTTTTCAATGCTTCGACTTGTTCCTGTGGAACGAAGTTTGAAAGCAACTGATAACCGAATGCCATTGCGGCGCCTGGACCGCGGCCGGTGGTGATGTTACCATCGACGGTGACCAGTTCGGCTGTGTAGTCGGCACCAGTGAGGAACTGCTCGAAACCTGGATAGCAGGTGGCTTTCTTTCCTTCGAGGAGTCCGTTCTGACCGAGCACCATCGGTGCGGCACAGATGGCTGCCACCAGTTTGCCCTGCTCGTTCTGACGAACGATAGCATTGCACACGCCCTCATGCTCGAGGAGGTTCTTTGCGCCTGGCATACCACCAGGGAGTATGAGCATATCGGCATCTGAGAGGTCCACATCGTCGAAATGTGCATCGGCAATGACGGTCACGCCATGAGCGGTTTCCACTGCTGTCGACGCGGTGATGCTTACTGTTACTGCCTCAACGCCACCACGACGGAGGATGTCTAACGGTGCCAAAGCCTCGATATCTTCAAAGCCATTGGCAAGAAATTCATATACTTTTGCCATTTTTATTGTTAATGTGAAATATTATTTGTACTTTTGCAAAAATAATAATAATTGGTCATAAGACCAAGAAAAATTATTGGAAAAATGACAAAAGTGCTCCGATTTGCCATTTTCGGCAACGAATACCAGGCTAAAAAGTCTGCCTCAATACAAAAGATCCTCGCGGTGCTCAACGACCGTGGGGCAGAGGTGTATATAGATCGCCCGTTTCTCGACTTCCTTATGACCGAGCATATCGATGCCAAGGGTGCCGTGCCTTTCGACGGTGATGAGTTCGATGCCGACTTTGTTATCTCTATGGGTGGCGACGGTACTCTGCTGAAAGCCGCTGCGAGGGTAGGGGCGAAGAATATCCCTGTCATCGGTGTGAACTTCGGCCGACTGGGATTCCTCTCGGACACTATGCCGAGTGAGATTGATATGGCGGTGGAAGCCCTCTATCAGGGCAACTTCTCGCTTGAGAACCATACTGCTATCAGTGTGGAGTGTGGAGAGAAGTGTGTGAATCGTGTGGCGCTCAATGATATTGCGGTGCTGAAGCGCGACACTGCTGCGATGATTAGCATCCATACCACTATCGATGATGAGTATGTGGTGACATATCAGGCTGACGGACTGATAGTCTCGACACCTACGGGAAGTACTGCCTACGGACTGTCCAACGGTGGTCCGATAGTGGTGCCGAGTGCTGATGTGCTCTGTCTCACGCCTGTTGCTCCACATAGCCTCAATATCCGTTCTATCGTCATTGATGGCAACTCCGAGGTGGCTCTCACGGTGGAGTCGCGCTCGCATAACTTCCTCCTTGCCATCGACGGACAGAGTGTCACGATGAAGGAAGGCACGAAGGTGAGGATTCGCAAGGCTCCGCATCTGGTGAAGATAGTGAAACTGCCAAACAAACATTATTATACCACCCTGCGTGAGAAAATGTCATGGGGAGTGGATAGCAGAGGGTAAAGTGAAAATATTTTCAGCGACACCTAGTAAGTACGGGGCGAGGGCTATTCTGAAATGGCTCTGGACTTCGTGGAAGGGCAACCGGTTTCAGGCTGTCCTCAATGCACTGTTGGGCATACTGTCGGTGGTGGTGAGCCTCGGTTCGGTGTGGGCTATCCAGCAGGCTATCGATGTGGCGGCTGGTGCAAAAAACGGCAACATATACTGGGCTGTGGGTGTGATGGGAGCACTGATTCTCTGCGACTTTGCCATACACATCTCACAGGTGTGGGTACGCAATATATTAGGTGTGAGAGCACAGAACAGGATGCAGCAACAGATGCTCGACCGACTGCTCCGCTCGGAGTGGCACGGCAAGGAACTGCGCCATTCGGGTGATGTGATGAACCGTCTTGAACAGGATGTGCGCACCGTTGTGGATTTCCTTGCCGAGACATTGCCAAGCACCCTCTCCACCGTGGCACTCTTCCTCGGTGCATTCTTCTATATGTTTGCCATGGACAGAATGCTCGCCGTGGTCATCGTGGCAATGATACCTGTCTTTGTGCTGTTCAGCCGTCTGTATGTCAGCAAGATGCGAACCCTCACCCGTGAGGTGCGCAACTCCGACAGTGAGGTGCAGAGCGTGCTCCAGGAGACAGTGCAGAACCGTATGCTGATAAAAACCCTCGAAGGTGATTCGGCGATGGTTGACAAACTCGAGACCACTCAGAGCGAACTCCGCGGGAAGGTGGTGAAGCGCACAATGTTCTCGCTTCTGTCTAACTTCATCCTCAACTTCGGCTTCGCCCTCGGATACCTCGTGGCATTCCTCTGGGCAGCACTGCGACTGGCAAGTAACACACTGTCGTTTGGTGGTATGACAGCCTTCCTGCAACTCGTGAACAG
>JAZQOD010000086.1:0-33147 GCA_045627685.1 Prevotella sp.
TAGCACTGGAAGTAATGAGTACCACCGCTTATAGTCACTGATGTCTTCGATTCAAGCCCTTCGGCACCATTGGTTACAGTGGTGACATAAAGGCTGCCACCCTTGATATTGGCTGCTCCCATTGCCTTGATGGCCTTCGAAGAGGAACCCGAGTTTGAAGAGCCGCCGCCAGGCCAGCCTCCACCACCACCGGGACGACCACCGCCACCACCAGAAGTGCCGCCGAGCGAAGAGCCAGTAGTGGCTATCGTCATTGTTGGACCTGTTCCATCATCTTTGCCTATGACAAGTTCTCCATCTACCTTCAATCCCTTTCCACCAGTACCTGTCATCTTGATGTCGAAAGTGCCACCCTCAATGGTGATGTTCTTGTCGCAGTTGAGAGCCTTGGCTGTGTAGTTATCGGAAGTTTCCTCTTGTCCGTTGCAGGAATTTTCGATGGTATAGTTGCCGCCAGTTATCAGAATACTTTCATCAGCCGAGATGGCGCGTGAGGCATTGCCTGTGGTTGCCGTAACATTCAGTGTTCCACCACGGCCTACATAATGGTCGGTCTTTACGGCAGAGCAGTAAGAAGCGTCAGTGCCTTCAAGAACCATTGTGCCACTGATATTGGCTGTCACTGTGCCACTGTTGAGAATGAATGTACCGATATTCTCGCTGTTGCCTACCTTGAAACTCTTGCTTGCTGCCCCACTGTTGGTTATGGTTATCACTGTGGCATCATCGCTGATAGTCACATTGCCATTGGCATCAATGCCGCGACCATCGTCGCCAGTTACTGTTATGGTGATATCGGTAGGCATCTTGCTGCTGTTGATGGTGATATCTGTATCGGCCTTTATGCCCGCAGCACTGGCTGCCGTAACCTCTATATTATATGTACCACCCTGGATTGTTACACTTCCATCGGCGTAATCCTCTTCGTATGGATCTTCTCCACTGAGTTCTGCCTGAATGCCATCGCCACCGATGTTTTTGATATTAACGGAATAGCCATTTGAGAGGAAATACTGCCCGCAATGAATGCCGTCGCTTGCAGCACCAAGGATGTTTATCGTGCCTTCCGACTTTTTCAGTTGGATGTATTCTTTTGCCGAGATGGCGTGCTTTGTATTGCCAGTAACATTGAGTGTGCCGGTCTTGTCTATTTCAAGGTGTCCCTTGCAATAGAGCGCAGCCTTCTGCCTGCCACCAGCGCAATCGACGAGGGTGTTCACAGTGCCCTTTTTCAGTTCCATGGCAATGCGTTTACCGCATTCGATGTCGATGGCTGCACCCTTTGTACTTGTGATGCTCACACCGTTGAGCACGATTGTTGCCTTGTATGCACCGTTATAGAGGAACGAGCCATCGGTGGTTTCGCCCGAAAGCGAGAAGGAATACTCCGTACTTGTATTATTGTTGTTTACGGTGACATCAGCACCTTCCACTGTTGCCGTCACACCTTCCAGAAGGAACGGATTGACGACTGAAGCTGTTGTGCCGCTGTATTCTACCGTGAAGGTGGCAGGCATCTCGCCATAGGTGAGTTTCACGCCACTGGCATCAACCTCAATGACATTGCCTTCTTTGCTGGCAATTTTCAGTACAGAACCGTCATCGTTGAATTCCAGAGAATCGATAGCCGCCGTTGAAACCACATCGGTCACACCGTTTGCATGCTTTATCATAAGTGCACGCTGTGCCATTGCCACTTGAAAAGCAAGGGCAGAGAATAATATAATGGATAGAATTCTTTTCATATAATGCCCTCCTTACTTCACCAAAATTTTCGTTGACTTGTCGCCAACGGTGATTACATAAATGCCCTTCGGAAGTGAAGAGTGAGAAGTTAAGAGTGAAGAATTCCCTCTCCCAATAACTTTTCCGTTGATGTCGGTAAGGGTATAAACGGCATCGCTGTCACTATCTGCAAAAATGCTTCTTATATCTGTTGGCATCTGTCCCAGTTCCATGATAATGATATCATCGAGGGCGAAGACATGCTTCGTGCCGTCTTTCATATTTACCACCATGTCGGTATCGGTGTATTTGATACTCAGCATTTCTGCCAACACCACAGTGCTCTCGCCGTCGGTCTTGGTAATTTTGAGTGCGGGAACATCATCGGCAAGGCAATTTCCTGCCATCATTATCGCCAATGCTGTTGAGAAAAGTTTCTTATTCATATAGGAATTTATTATTAGTTTGCCTTTACAGATACGGATGTACCACCGGAAACGGAAGTGGCGTTCTCGTATAGATTCATCCAAAGTTGGCCACCGTTCGGTTGAACGCCGGAAGAAAGTGTGTAGGTTCCACTACTAAGAGTTGGGGTACTAAGCAGCAGTGATGTCCCGCTGCACGCTCTCGGGAGTTGGAACACCACAAGTGGGGTACTACCTTCAGTAAGCGCAACGTATGTCCCTGCATTGCCTGTCAGTGCTGATGAGATATAATGACCACTGTAACTTGCGCCCATACCGCCACCTCTACCGCCACCGATGCTTATCACTGTAGCGTTGGAAATTGTAAAAGTGCTGTTTTCAAGATCGATGCCCTCCTCACTGCCCATAGTGCTTGCTATACCTATCATAACACCACCCGTAACAGAAATACTGCCATTAGAGTCTATACCGTCACCAACTCCATTTGAAACAGAGAAGACGCGTCCACCCGACACATTGATAAGCTTTGCTGCATTCAATCCATCATCGTATGCACTTACAGCCACATTACCTCCAGTGACACTTAGCGTTGCCTTGCTCTCTATACCCTCAGCATTGGTGCCGGAAGTGCGGACAAAAATGTTTCCACCGGAAATCAGCACATCCTTATCGCCTTTGATGCCCTTTGGCGAAACGGATGTATCGGCATTTGAGGAATTATTACCACCCCAACCACCAGGAGGCATATTGTTGGAAGATGAAGTGCCATAAATATTTCCGGTGGTTATGATATAGACATCGCCCCCTTGTATATGGATATTCTCATCACAAGAAATTCCTTTGCCACCCTGTCCTACACTTTTCAGACGAAGTTCTCCTGCCGTAATGACAAGCGTACTATCGGTCTTTATGCAAGCTGCGCCCGATAGGTCAGAAGGGTCAGACGCATCAACGCCACCCTTGGTAATTGCTACAATGCGGCCTCCATCAAAGTTTCCTGCACCATCACTCGTGAAAGCTTTCTTTCCTGCACCTTCCACTTGAATATTGAACACTCCTCCTTTCACAACAATAGCATCATTTGCCTTTATGCCATGACCTGCTGAAGCGGAAGATTTAACCTGAACGGCTATACCCGGACGGAAAAAGAGAGCGTCATCACTTGCTATGCCGCTCTTCCCAACTGAGTTGTTGCAGGCAATTTCAAGAGAACCATTACCACTAAAACGCAAATCGTCCTCGCTGAAGAAAACAGCCTTCTCATCTTCTTCATTGACCTTTGCATATATTGCCGACTCTCCGTCAGCCAACAATGACTTACCCTCGAGCTGTACAAAACAGTTACCGTTCTGAATATTAATGGCAGCACCTTCGGGATTGGTTATCGATACATCAGATAATAGCAACGAGAACTTCTTTTCGCTATATATCCGAAGACTACCATTCGTGGCTGTTCCGACTACCTTTATGATAAGTCCTTTGCTGTGAGCATTAACCGTCACATGAGCGCCATCAATACTTATGGTATCACCCTTGACAACATTGTCGGTCATCACTCCATCAGCGGCAAAGGTAATGGTAGTAGTATTCTTTGCCTCAAAATTATTTTCAATGTATTCATTATAGTACGGATCGTCTTCGTCAGTTGGTATAACCTCCGTTTCAGACAAAGAACCGCTGTCCATTGCGACATCAAAGTTGCTGAGCGTACCAAGGTCTATCAGATTGCCAGACATACTTCCATTGCCTCCAAAGCCTCCTTGTGGGCCACCAGGACCGAAACCTGGTCCATCGCCATGTTGCCAATCGTCAAAGGGATTGGTTGTACAGGCACAGACAGAAAACAGTAAAGAAACTGCAAATAATATTCGTAATTTACTATATATCATATATGCTTGTAGATTTTACTTTTCGCTATTCATTTCAATAATCCTTCCATCGGAAATACGAATAATGAACCACCATGGTTCGGACAAATAAATCCTGATTCATTGGCAAAATTACGAAAACGATATTAAATTAAGGCAAAAAAGCACAAATTATCGCATTATTAATTAACTATAATTAACAAAAAACTATCAAATAGCAATATTCATTCACTTTTTCTTTTTCTTTGTTGACACATAAAAGCCCCAACATCGGTGAGGATGCTGAGGCCTTGAATATTACATATATTTTATGGTATGTTTGTTTTACTCCAAGCGGAAGGCGCAGAAAGCGAGATACAACGCACAGAGCAGGATGACTCCTACTCCACCGGTCATGCCTCCATTCTCGATGGCAAAGCCCAAGACTGGGGTGACGATGGCTCCGCCGGATATTGCGGTGATCATCAGGCCGGATATCTCATTGGCTTTGGTTGGCTGTGCCTGCAATGCCTCAGAATAGATGATTGAGAACACCGAAGAGGCAAGGAAACCGATGGCTCCGATGCATACAAGGTCGGTCATGGCGTGACTGACGAACATAAGCACCAAAACAGCACCTACGCATGCAGCGATGTTCCAACGGAAATACTTTACTCCGGCAACACGCGAGAGGAGATAACTACCCAACAGGGCTCCAATGGTACGGCAGAGGAAATAGGTCTGCGGTGCCCATTTCTGCTGTTCGGCTGTCCACTCAAAACGGTCGGCCATGAGTTTGGAACTGATGAAGTTCACCGATACATCCAAGCCCACGACGAAGAGGATGCCGAGGAAAAGAAGCAGGATGGTGTTGTCCTTCAACAAAGAGAAGGTAGCACCGAGGTCGAGGTTTTTGTTTCCGCTTTCGTCTTCGTTTTCGTCTTCGTTTTCGTTCTTAATCGGTGTTGCCACGAGCCATACGGCTGTGATGAGGGTGATGGCACCGAGCATAGGGAAGCAGAGATACCACTTGTCCTCGCCCCACTGGCTGACAGCAAGGATTACAAACTCAGGACCGAGGAGTGAAGAGAGGGCTTTCACTACCTGTCCGGCTGTCAGTGAGGATGTGAGCAATCGGCCGTCGGTGATGACATTGCTCACCAGCGGATTGAGTGACACCTGCAGAATGGTGTTGCCGATGCCGAGGAGGGCAAAGGCAATGACACAGGTGGTGCTGTCGTAGATGACCAGCGGAAGAAGCATTCCCACGATGGTGACTGCCATTGAGATGACTACGGTGTTCTTACGACCAATCTTGTTCATGAGATTGCCAAAAGGAATGGCAAGGAACAGGAACCAGATGAACACCATTGAAGGAACAAAACCCGTCATCGAGTCGCTCCATCCGAAAGAGCGCTGAACATAGTCAGAGCCTACTCCCACGATGTCGCAGAAGCCCATCACGAAGAAGCCGAGCAACAGTGGGAGGAGTTTAGTTATGATATTATTATTGAGCATAATGATATTAAAGCCCCGAGATGTATCTCGGGGAACAGGATAGGGAACAGGACAATTATTTACAAATTAGCCAAAGCGTAAGCGTAAGCACCGTACATGATCGACGATGAAGCACCGTTCTTTGAGAAGCCTACACATGTAGCACGGTTGGTGAGGTAAGGCACAGTCTTGTCAGTGCGTGGAACCTTCACTGCGTCAACATCGATGCCGAGGAACTGGTTGCGCTGCTCTTCGTCTTCCCAGTTGTAAGCCTTCATCTGGATCATTCCCACGCGCTCGCCTGCGAATGTAGTAAGGTGTGAGTTGAGGGCATCAACAAGGGCTGGCATGATGTACTTGCCTGCACCGCAAAGACCACCACCGATGGCTACGATACCATCAACGATGTTCACTGCATTTGCAATACCGTTTCCAGCGATTGTGCCTAATTCAGCGAAACTGCCGCGAGCAGCCTCCTGATCACCTGGCTCGATTCCCTCGGCAATCTTGAAGATGTCGTAAGGAGTGAGACCTTCGGCACTCTTGCCCGAAAGTTCCTGATAAACACGACGAACGGCACGAACACTGACACCTTCTTCAGCAATCATGTGGGTGTGCTTTGCGTTGCGCATACACCATACATCACCACCGCAACCGTTGTCGCCGGTGAGGAGAGTACCGTTGATGACAGCACCACCACCGAAACCAGTACCGAAGGTGATACCGATGAGGTTCTTATAACGACGCTTTGAACCAGCATCCTCAAATGCCTTGTTCACCTCTGGGAGCATACCAGCAAGGGCCTCGCCATAAGCGAAGAGGTTACCGTCGTTGTTGATGAATACAGGAATCTTGAATACTTCCTCGAGGTATGGGCCGAGAGCCACACCACCACGGAACGCCTTGAAGTTCTGGAGGTCGCCGATTACACCATGCTCATAGTCGGCAGGACCAGGGAATGCGAAACTTATAGCCACTGGTTTCTTGTCGAGTTTGCTTATTACCTGATTGAAACCGTTGACAAGAACATCGAGACAGCCCTCGATATTATCAGAAACAGCACTGAGACCGATTGGTTCAACGATCTGCTTGTATCCCTGGATTGCAGAGAATACGAAATTTGTACCACCCGCATCAAGGGTGAGAACAATACGATTGTCTTTAGAGAAATTCATAAGTATATAGGTTTTAATTGCAATTAGAACACAAATTTACACTTTTCTTGCAACAATAGCAAATAATTTCAAAAAATTAGTTATCTTTGTTGCAGAAATAACAAAAAAAAGCCCCCAGCCCCCCAAAGGGGAGTAAGCGAAAGCGATGGTGGGAACTAAAACCGATAAATTTATGCAGAAGTCTCTTCTCACGCTCTCTGTTTTGGGTGCTTTGCCAGTGATGGCACAGAAAACTGCCCAGCAGCGTCCAAATGTAGTATTAATCGTTGCCGATGATATGGGCTACGGCGATGTCAGTGCCTATGGCCAGACAAGTATTTCAACACCAAACATCGACCGACTGGCGTTAGGTGGAGTATGTTTCACCGACGGTCATGCCACTTCCGCCACCTCTACCCCATCACGCTACGGAATGTTCACGGGTATGTATCCGTGGAAGAATGCCGACGCGAAGATCCTTCCGGGTGATGCTCCGCTGCTCATTCCGGAATCGCAGTTCACCATGCCTCGTATGTTCCAGCATGCGGGCTACAAGACTGCCGCCATCGGCAAATGGCACTTGGGAATGGGCTATGGCAAGATTGACTGGAACAAACAGATTACTCCTGCGGCTAATGTTGTGGGATTCGATTATACCAATGTCATTGCTGCCACTGTGGATCGTGTGCCTACGGTGTATGTGAGAAACGGCCTTGTGGTGGGCCTCGACCCTAACGACCCGATAGAAATCGACTATGATAATCCTTTCCCTGGCGAGCCAACAGCCTTGACAAACCCTGAATTAGTAAAGATGCAGTGGAGCCACGGTCATCATGATACAGTGGTGAACGGCATTCCTCGTATCGGATTCATGAAGGGCGGAAAGAGAGCCCACTGGGACGACGCCACAATGGCACAGTATCTCGTTGACGAGGTGAAGACCTTCATCAATGAGAATGCCGACGAACCGTTCTTCCTCTATTACGGATTACACGAACCTCATGTGCCTCGCACAGCGATGAGCCAGTTTGCGGGCACTACCCCACTCGGTCCTCGCGGTGATGTTGTTGTGGAAGCCGACTGGTGCGTGGGTGAGGTGATGAAAGCCCTCGAAGAGAAGGGAATCCTTGAAAACACCATCATCATCTACACCTCCGACAACGGTCCGGTGCTCGATGATGGCTATGTGGACGGTGCTCGCGAATCGGCTCCTCTTCACGATCCTAACGGTGGTCTGCGTGGTGGAAAATATTCGCTCTACGACGCGGGCACACGCGTACCTTTCTTTATATATTGGAAAGACCACATAAAGCATGTAGAAACCGATGCCTTGGTATCGCAGTTGGACCTCGCAGCATCGTTCGCAGCAATGCTCGGCGAGAAAGTTCCGGCTGGTCTCGACTCACAGGATATCCTCTCCACCTTCATGGGAAAGAACCAGAAAGGCAGAAAGGATATGATTATCGAGGCCTCAGGCCGACTGGCATATCGCTACGGTCACTATGCACTGATACCTCCTTATCAGGGCAAAAAGACCAACGAGACGGGCAATGAGTTAGGAGTGGAAGACCATTATGCTCTTTACGACCTCTCGGCAGAGCCTTCACAGATGCACGATATCTCAGCAGAGAATCCTAAACTCGTGAAGAAACTGCAGAAGAAGTTCCTTGCCATCGTGGGCAGTTACTATAAGAACGACACCAAGGAAGAGGTTCTGAAATAAAAATCGCAAAATCGCATTATCGCATTATCGCAATAAGGTGCCTTTTTTTCGACAAAATCATATATATACTATTATAATATATATAATATATTACATATAATGATTAATGTGGTTTTAAAGGGTGCTTATTGCGATAATGCGATATTGCGATAATGCGACAAAACAGATAATCCAGTCCGTTCAACTACGAATTATTTTTACACAGTTGTTGAGCGATTATGAAAGCGCCGTTTTGAGGAGATAAAAAGGCCGTTTTGAGCACATGAAAACGCCGAAATGAGGTCATGAAAACGGTGGTTTCATCTCCTCAAAACGGCGCTTTCACAACAACTTGATTATCAGCGCATTACAAGCGCACTTTTTGCACTTTCCAAATTCCCACGAAAATTCCGCCTTCTGAATTTTATTTACATAATATTCCCCCATCCATAAATCCCCGCACTGTCAGAAAGACTATTTTCATAACTCCCTCCCCTCACGGGGAGGGTTGGGGAGGGGGCTTTTATCTTTCTGGCTTGCCGTATTGCTTCAAAAGGAACTTCACACCACCCTTGGTTTGAGCCTCTGGAGCCTCAACAGTGACTATCTTAGTCTCACCAGGGAGCAGAGTTACATAGCCGTCGCTCATAATTGCAGGAAGGATACGCTCGCCAGTTTTCTTGTTTACCATGCGGATTCGCTCGGCAAAAGCAACTGTATTCGACTTGTTTTTCAATGTCAGGCTATATTTTCCACCACCGAGAGTCTCTACATCAAGGGCTACATCTGCCTCCGGAAGATTGTTCAACTCACGATAGTCGTAGTCCTTCTGGCAGTTTGTCCAATAGAAATTATCGGAAATGAGTTCATCCTTATAGTCAAAGAGTTCAAGACGGATAAACACCAAACTCTTGTCTTTTGGCAACTGCAACGAAAGGGCATTGGCACGGTTGCTTTCCTCAACACAGATACGATCGCTGGTCTGCGAACTGATTTCACGGCCATTGATATCATAGATATGTGCCTTCACACGGGCATCATTCAATGGTTCGGCTGTGGTGTTGATAATCTTCACGCTGTTATTATAACTGTTCCACTGCACATGTTGCTGCTCGCAGGCTTTCTTGGCTCCCCAGTAGCAACCGGTTGGATCGAGATAATAGTCGTAGGTCTGCCAAACGAACGAAGGATAGGCTGGATGACTCATCCAGATGATGAGGGCTGTTGCGTCCTCCCACATCTTATCGTTCCATGCCTCATACATGCCCTTCATATCCTCAATATTGATGAGTTGGGCTTTCTCGCAGAACTCTTCAAGACTTGAGCACTCGCCATAACGGTCGTTGACGGAATGAACATAGTCGATAGGACCGCCGTTCCATGCCTCCTTACCGAAGAAATGCTTGTTGTAAACGGTATTGTCGGAGTCTTTCAACGCCTCGTCAGAAGGTAAAGGCCATTGCTCGTTTTCTGGGATGAAGAGTTTTGTACTCTCATAGGTTGGGAAGGTTGCCATACCTATCTCCGAACGGAAACCGTAACCATAGTCTTCGCCATAAGGATAGGCTGGTTTGTTGAAGGCGAGATTGCTCCATGAACCTTCGAAATGGTGCTTTGGAGTCATATCCTTCCACCAACCGGAGCCCGACTTGCCGTCCTGATTAGAGCAAGAAGTATAGAGGCGGTCGTTGGCATCCTCTTCCATCACAATCATCTCACAACCTTTATCGAGGTCGGCAACAGGGCGACATTCGTTGGCTCCACACCATACAGCAATAGAGGCGTGGTTGCGCAATCGGCGTACCTTGTCGCGGGCATTTGCAAGGAACACATCGTGCTCCACAACATCGTTGTAAGCCACATACAACCAGAAATCGGTCCACACAAGAATGCCGTACTTATCGCAATAATCGTAGAACTCATCGTCGGTAACGCAACCTGTCCACAAACGGATAGTGTTGTAGTTCATCTCCTTATGCAGACGGATGGCTGTCTCATAGTCCTCATCGTGATAGCGGAGCAGATATTCCGACATTCCCCAGTTGCCACCCTTCATGAATATCTTCTGCCCATTGCAAAGAACGGTGAGAACAGGCATATCAACCTTGTTCTTATCCCAGTAGTATTCATACTTGCGGATACCGAAGTCGATAGTCTTTGAATCGGTGACACGACCATCAACCACTGTTTCAAGACAAGCCTGATAGAGGAATGGTTCTCCGTAGCCATTAGGCCACCAGAGTTTCGGGTTCTTCACCACAAGGTCCTTGATATCACGGCGGTCGATCTTGACATGTCCCGTCTGACCAGCCTCCACGATGATGGTCTTCTCAAACTGGATATTGCCAGGCATGATAGTACCACGGAGTGTCACTTTCTGCTTGTCAGCGCTCACATTCTTCAAGCCCGACTGCACAGAGAGTTGAGCCTCGTCCATAGTAGGGAGATATGAACGAATCCACGGATCGTCCATAACCACATCTCCCGTGATGTCGAGCGTTACCTTGCCCGGGATTCCGTTCAAGCGACCAGGGATATATGGCATCCAGTCCCAACCGGCTCCGGAGAGATAGGCTGGTGAACAGGCTACACCGTAAGGTCCCTTGTCGGTGCGGGTTTTCTTCTGATCAACATCAGTGATGAGCACAGCCACAGCATTCTTGCCCACCTTATTAATATAAGAAGTGACATCAAGGCGGGTACGCATCATATGACCTTTGACATCGCGTGAACTATCCTCCGTGCCACTGACCTTATGACCATTAAACCAGAAATCGGCATATTTGCATGTATTATCGAAGCAAAGCCACACATGCTGGCCTTCCTCCACCTGCTGCGGAATTTCAAATTCAGCACGATACCAGAAAGGACGGTTGTACTTTGTTTCGTCAACACGGTAGATATTATCGGCATATTCAGGACATTCCTCCTTGCCAGCCTCGACATACGAGGTGAATACCACACCCGGAACAACAGCCTTTACAGCACCCATCTCGGTGCCTTTGAGTTTATAACCCGGAACAGAGATTGCCTTTCCACCATCAGTGATTTCTGCCTGTGGAGCCAAAGTCCAGTTAACACCTTTCTCTGCACTCGACAGAGAGTACGACACACGCTGTGCCAAAGCACTACCACTGAAAATAGCGGCCAGTGCGAATATTATGAGTTTCTTCATTGTCTTTGTTTTCGTCATCGTTAATCCCTCCCTTCCCCGGATGGGTTCCCCCTCGCCTTGTGGGAGAGGGGGCTAGGGGGTGAGGCGCCCCCACTTGGTATTTGGCTGTGGACCCATCACGAGTTCGAGTTTTCCACCAGCCATAATATCCTTATAGTCGATATAGCACTTGTTGTATGGCTTGCCGTTGAGTTTCGCACTCTGGATATACACATTATCAGCGGAGTTGTTGTTTGCCTCAACCACGAAGTTCTTGCCATCAGCCACACGCATTGTCACCTTGTCATATACAGGAGAGGTCAGTTCGAAGCGGGTCTCTCCCGGACAGTATGGGTGCAAACCTGATGAAGCAAGGATATACCAAGCCGACATCTGACCAACATCCTCGTTGCCCTTCAAACCAGTCTCCATCTTCTCGTCATAGGCGTGCTTGCAGATGAAACGAGTCCAATACTGGGTCTTCCAAGGTGCTCCGAGACGGTTATAGAGGAACGGAACGCCATGAACCGGTTCGTTGGCGTGGTTATAATAGAGGTTCCACATCATATCGTGAGGTGTACTCTCAAACATCCAGTCGAGGTCGGCGATGACCTTCTTTGTTCCGCCCATCAGTTTCACCATTCCCGGTACATCCTGCGGAACAAACCATCCCTGCTGCAATGGGTTGCACTCCATGGTGCCATACCACTCCTTCAAACGACCATCCTCTGGCCATTCCGCCCATGAGCCGTCCTCATTGCGTGGACGGAACCAGCCCTTCTCAGAATCAAAAATGTTCTTATATGCCTTGCTCTTTGCGAGGTAAGTCTTGTAATCGGCAGTCTTGCCCATAAGGCGTGACATCTCTGCTACACACCAGTCAGCATAAGCATATTCAAGGGTATGAGAGATTGATAGTCCGCCGGCTGTGTAGCCCAACTCATCGTTGCCGAACTTAGCGGAAGAGTTCTTCATATATTTCAATGCCAGTTCGGTGTCGAACGAGCGGATGCCCTTTGCATAAGCATCAGCAATGACCGAGAGAGCCGGATTACCGAACATACATCCTGAATAGGCGTTCATCAACTCCCAACGCTCGTAGTACTCACGGCCGCTCTGTGTGGCGAGGGTGGTGAGCGAGTTGATCATATCCGACACAAGGGCAGGGTTGATGATTGTCTGGAGAGGGAACTGGCTGCGGAACACATCCCAACCAGAGAAGATGGTTCGCTTTGTGAAAGTGCCATCGTTCATATATACCTTCTGGTCGCCTCCTACATAACGGCCATCGACATCCTGATGGATTCGTGGGTCGATCATAGAATGATACATACATGTGTAGAACACCACCTTCTCCTCGTTGGTGCCACCTTCGATGGTTATACGCGAGAGTTCCTTATTCCATTGGTCGTAAGCCTCACGCTGAATCTGCGAGAAGTTCTTGCCTTCGGCTTCCGCCATATAGTTTTTCTTTGCACCTTCGATATCCACATACGAGATACCGACCTTCACCTCTACTTGTTCACCACGCTGTGTTGCAAACTCATTGAAGAATCCGATGCACTTACCCTCGACAGCCTTCGCACCACGGATAATCTTCGCATTGGCAATGCGAGCCTGATACTCGTCGCTGATCACATCGTCAAGATGGCGCGACTGTCCGTCAGGGATATAGGCACTCCAGAAACCATAGTTTTTGAGTGGCTTCGAGAATGTAGCATAGAAATACACGGTGTAGAGACTATGTCCCTGACCGTCGCCCCAGCCTCCTCCGTCAGGAGTACACTTGAGATAGCCCTGGATAGTGTTCTCATCGACAACCTCCACCTTCTCATATTCAGCAGTACCACCCACACGGCGTGCAAGGTCAATCTGAATGCGAGAGAGTTCGTTCTCAGGGAAGGTGAAACGCAAAGCACCACAATGGGTTGTCGCTGTGGTCTCGACATCAATGCCGTAGGTGCTCAAACGACAAGCGTAATAGCCAGCCTTGGCTGTCTCGGTACATTTCTCGTATGTTGAACGATAGCCCTTCTGGCTTCCATCCTCACGACCAGCGGCTGTCTGCAACTTACCAGTGGTAGGCATAACGAGGAAGTTTCCGAGGTCACCGTTCCATCCGATACCACTCATATTGTTCATCGCAAAGCCCTCGATGGTCTTGTGCTGGAAGGAATATCCCGGACCGTTGTCACCACCGGTGATGGTCTGAGGACTTACCTGTACCATTCCAAAAGGAGTGGTAGCACCAGGGAAGGTCTTTCCCAAACCGTGGTAAGCACCGGCTAAATCGACATCAGTGCTGGCTCCGATGAATGGATTTACATAGTCAGCAGGAGTCTTCTGCTGTGCGTTGGTAAAGGACGCAACCAAGAGCAAAGCAGCAAAAAGCCCCCCTCTAATCCCCCCGATAAGGGGGAGGTTGTAATTACCGAAAGATTGAGATCTTGTTTTCATATCTGATTGTTATTTTGTTACTTTATATGTTCTTACTCCGTGTTGTGGCAACTCAATGTCGAAACGACTCTTTCCACCTTCGTGCTTCACCTCCAGTGTTTTGCCTTCATTGTCGAGGAAATCAACTTCCACCACTCGCTTCACTTCACCAGCGACACATACCGACTGCGAACCGGCATTCTGGCGAGTCTGGTGCAATCTGACGAAGATGTCATTGCCTTTGTTGATGACATTCACTAACTCAAAGCCGGTATCTGTTACGTCAATGAACGACTCCGACTTCTGAACGTCTGAATAGCTGTTCATAGCAATGAGCGGTTCGTTCCAACTGGTGCAAACCTGATTCATCGCCGTTCCCGATGCTTTTTCATCGCCTTCGCTTTCGCTATCGCCTTCGCTAACCTTATACGGCATAAGGGCATAACGGAATGTTGTAGGACCGTCAATCCTATAATCGCGTCCCCAAAGTCCAGGACCGGAATACTGGGCAGTGAGAGCCAGCGGGTAGTCTTTGCCGAAACTATAAGATGTGGTATGGTCGGTGAGAAGACCGAGACATTGGTTGCCTCCGTTCTCCGAGTTTCTCCTCGGGGTAAGGCTCACCCACTCCACAATGACATTATGCTTTATGCTGTCCCAATCGTTGAAGAAAGTGTTGTCGAGTTTGCTTTCGCACACATCAAACGGTGCATTCTTGAAGAGCTTTGCGTCTTTGAGCGATGTTGGGAACATCAGTGAAAGGGCATAGCGGGTATCGTAGAAGGTGGTGCGCTTGTCGCTCTTGGCTTTCCTTATAGGACGGGTGAAATCACCAATACGCTGGTTTTCCTTCCAATCGATTTTCATAGAGCAGTCAACGAGTGGACTTCCTTCGCGGAGAGTCATTGTCTGCTGGAACATTGTACCAGCGATATCTCCCTCAATACGAATGCATTTCACCAAAGCATTATCTTCAAGTACGGTCACCGTTGCCGGCTTTTCCTTTGACGAGATGAAGCGTTTCTGCTGATCAAAGAATCCACGGAGTTCGCCGAAAGCATATTCCGACTGGTTATCGATATACTCATAACCGGTTTCTTTCAGAACAAAGGACTTCACTACTCCGCCATTCTGCAAATCAACGACAATTCGCACACAATCGTTTTCCATCACACACTCCTTCTTGCCAACCTTCACCGACTTTGTTATTGCCGGCTCCACAAGTTGGTCTGTAGGAATAAGAGTATATCCAAAGGCTGGGACATCGACCTTCACATCCATATAGCGACCATCGGCAAGACCGACATTGATAACCTCTGTACGACGGTAACCTGATGTGTTGAATACCTTCAAGGCTGGTTTTCCATATTCCTTATATGAAAAAAATGCCGAATCGATAACTCTCTTTGAGAGTTTATTGGCGTCGGAAGTCCAAAGTTTCACATTGTCTGCCCAGTTGCCACGGGCGTTCAGACGGTTGTAAGGCACAATCCAACAGTCGTGATGCTGAGATAGGAGCAACTCACGCCAAGCCTCATCGATATCAGCCTGATTTGGGTGGAAACCATTTGCAAGGAATGCCATTGAAGCCATTTTCTCTGCCTGAGGAATAAGATATTCCGAGACACGGCACTGTTGAGCCAATCGCTGCATTACCTGTGTGCCCCACATAAGTCCCGGACGAACATCCTCCTGTGAGAAATGGTAGTCATCGGTAGTTGCCCCTACGCTTTGCTCTTCTATATATTTTGTCCAACGGGTATATTTCGTGCCTCGCAACTTGCGTTCCCCACTGCCAATCCAAGGTCCATTGGTCCATCCAGCATCCTGATAGGTCATTGCGACAGGATTCTTGATGCCATAATCGAAGCAAGCCTTGAAGAACTCTGGTGAGTTGCCCCATCCGGCTGTCTGCCATACGGAATTCTTTTCCAGTTCCTCGCAGGCATAGCGCGGAACCGACACGAGTGATGTTCCGTCAGGACCAATAAAGTTCACAAGTTCACCGCCATAAGGGGCACTATACCCTCCCCAACAGGTGTTAGGGCACTTCAGTACAGCGTGGCGAAAACCAAACTGGCTCAAAATGCCCGGCAGACAACTGGTGAAGCAAGGTTCCTCGACAGAATATGTAGCGATAAGAACTTCCGGAAAGTGCTGACGGATTTTCTTCATACCATACTCAAACTGGCGGATGATGCTCTCGCCAGTGGTACAATATAAATATGATTGCGCGTACGAAGGGTTGGTGTACTCCGCCTGTGCTGTCTTCAACTTCTCCTGAAAAGCACGGTAAGCCTCGGGAGTCTTAACCATAACGGTGTCCCAGGTCTCCGGTTCTATTTCAAGGCCGATATACCAGTCAGGATGCTGGTTCATCTGGTCAACCATGAACTGGGTGTAGGTCATCAGTGGATAATGACCATAAACTCCTCCATGGAAGCCGTCAACGAAATACTGGTTGCCGAGCCTGTCGAAGTGCTGTTGCGCTTGAACAGCCGGGAAGGATAGTGTGAGAACTGTTAAGATTGTCAGTAAATACCTTTTCATAAGTTTCTGTTGTGTATTGGATTATTTGTTGAGAAACGCCTTCGTAGCACAACGCACGAGGAGAGGGCTGATCATCAGCACTCGCAATGCATCGACCTGCGGAGTAAATGGCAGGAGGGCAATATAGGCAATCAGTACCACTGTATATACAAGCCATACCTTCTTATACCACGCACGCTTTCTTGCCGCAAGGCAGAGAATGACTGACAACGGATTGAGCACAAGGAGATTCCAGTTGTGAGATGCTCCGGTCATATCCGAAATGACGCTCAAATAGAAAATCACAATACCCGCAACGGTTTGAAGAGCAAGGAGGATGACGTCGAAACCAACGACAACGCCTTTTGCCTTCTTCTTCCATTCGAGAAGAGACACGATGATGGCAAGAAGGAGTACAACAGCGAAGAACGACCAAGGTGTGAACAACCAGTCTTTATATACAAGTCCACTTTCGTTGACAAGCTCAGGTTCACCCTTAAGGAATGGGCGCTCTGTGCCGTCAGCAGCAACGAACTTTGCGTCCTGCAAAGCAGGAACGATAAGTGTTGGTCCCATCTTATCACCCATATAACCCGTCTCATCACCACCGGCACCAAGGATTGTTGTCCAGAAGAAACCAGTCCAAGGGCGATGCTCAGAGATTACATTGATGAAATTGCGATATGTTCCTGTGATACCATGATTCAGTTCCCCCCACTTTATCTCTTCATCACCGAGACAACGCTCCAAAGCCAGCATACTCATTGAAGAACAGTTGGTCTTCAGATAGTTGTATTGGCGGTAGGCACCCTGACTGATCTCTTTATCAAGAAGTTGCCAGAGGGAACGAACCTGTTCAACGGTAAGGTTTATCTCGTAGTCCTTTACGCCTCGCTTCAATTCCTGGTATTCCTTGATGAAAAGAGGCGTTTTGATTGCTGCATACTGTCCCTTTCCTTTTCCACGGAACATTGCCACCTCATTGGCGAGATTATCATCGAGGCTGTATGTATAGCAGAAGTCAAGACCAGCCGAAGGACATTGCAAGCGAATCACACAATGGCCGTAGGAAGAATAAAAATCGAGGCCCGGATCGGCAATGAGAAAACTGGCATGCAGGTCGGTTGGAAGCGCTGGTTGAGCAACTGAATCAGTCTGTTCGGCAGTCTGTTCCTGAGCAAAAACACTATTGCCTGCGAACAGGAAAATGGACAATATAATGAATAACCGGTTTAAGATAGTCATAGGCTTTTTAATGAACATATTATTTCTATTTGCAAATTTAACTAATAATTCCAAATAAAACGATAAAACCCGAACCGAATTGCATAAAAAAAGAACCAACATACTATGTATGCTGGCTCTTTTATGTATTATTTCCTTTGTTCTTACTTGTTGATGAACTTCTTACCGTTTACAACAACGATACCCTTTGTGCTCTCGTTAGCACGAACACCAGAGATAGTGTATGCAGCATCGTTATCAACTGGAGCGAGTACGCTGTTAACACCAGCAGCCTCAGAATCAAACTTTGGATACTCAGCACCCTTCTCACGGAAGATTACATATACCTTTGTGTCAACCTCGTCTGACCAGTAACTATCATCACCAAGGATAGCATCACGGATACCAGCAGTCTCACTGTTACCATCTTCTGCATGATTAACATTGTTAACATTGATCATGTTACCATCAGCGATGTTTGCATAGAAACCGAAATCATAAACACGGTCACTCTGGCCCTCACCTGTCATAGGAAGGAAGCAGTCAGCTGCTGTATAAACAGCATTCTCCTCTGTCTTGAGAACACCTGCGAGACATACGAACTCGTAGTCAGACTCTGGCTCAGCATAAACGATTGCCTCGTAAGTACCGATCTTACCACCGAAACTTCCTTCAGCAGCATCATCGCCACCACCATTCTCACCACCTACATACTTCAAGAAAGCGGTCTCATCATAGTCCTCAGACTGAGCCTTAACATAAGCCTTGTCACCTTCCTTAACATCAAGGTAAACAACACCTGAACCTGCTGGGCAAACCTCAGCTGTTACATAGAGAGCCTTGTAAGGAGTTGTAGCACTTGCACTTGCAGCAAGCATAACACCTGCAATAAGAGTAAAGATTTTCTTCATAAAATAAGAGTTTTTAGTTGATTTATAAAATTGTTAATTAATTAAACTTCTTACTTTTGCACCACAAAGATATAACAAAAATCTGAAACAAAAACACTTTTTGAAAGAAATTATTGAATTCAGTTGTTTTATGCAGTACAATTATCGATTGCAAAGATACGCAGAAAAAGGCACCACCAATATAAAAAAGGAAGAGAAAAATATAAAAAACGAACCAATATCGGCTTTTATACCCAATATTGGCCCATTTCTACGGAGAAAAGCCCCTTTTCCGCTATTTCATATCATTTTGGATGAACTCTTTTGGCAAAAGGCCGAACTGCTTGTAGAAACACTGAGTGAAATACGATGGAGATGTGAATCCAACCATATAACATACCTCATTGACCTTATAGTCTTTTGTCTTCATAAGATATGCAGCCCGCTTCAATCGCTCAATCTTGATGTAGTTGTTTGGAGTGAGGTTGAAGATACCGCGTATCTTTCTGTTCAATCCTGTACGACTCATGAACATCTCACTTGCCATCTCTGTGATGCCAAAGTCGCTGTTACCAAGATTCTTTTCCATAACCTTTTCCAGACGCTCCATGAACTCTTCATCAACACGGCTGATAGTGACCGTCTCCGATGGGGTGAAAGGCGACTGGGCGTAAGCAACCTTGGCACTCTGGCGGGCACGAAGCAGATTCTTCAACGTAGAGAGGAGGTAATCCATAGAGAAAGGTTTTTCAATATAGGAATCTGCTCCCGACTCCATTCCCTCTATCTTGGCAGAATCGAGAGTCAACGCCGTGAGAAGAATGAACGGAATATGACTGGTGTTGACATCTTCCTTGATGGCACGGCACAGACTGAATCCGTCCATTGGTTCCATCATAGCATCACTGACGATAGCATCGACATCTCTGTTTTCCAATATAGCAAGGGCTTCCTCGCCATTGTTGGCTGTCACTATATTATAATAATGTGAGAGTTTCTGCTTTTCATATTGCTGCATCTGGAGATTATCCTCGACAATGAGAATTGTAGGTGCCGATTCTTCTACCGTTGCCTGTGACTCATCTTCGCTATTCTGCTCTTCCAAGGCATCACCAGCCAGTTTCACTACTTCTTCTTGGTTTACAGGCAACGACAAGCAGAATACATTATACTTGGCATCGTCGAGCATCTGAAGCGTACCACTGTGGAGTTCGGTCATTGTTCGTGCCAGAGCAAGTCCTATTCCTGTACCAGCAACATTCGATGGAACTTCTTCACCGCGAACAAAAGGAGCAAACATTGCTTCACGCATAGCCTTTGGAATAAGATTTCCGTCATTGCGGAGCAGCAACTGGAAATTCTCGCCATCCTGTTTGAGTTCGATATCAATCTCCTTCTCACAGTATTTCACAGCGTTGTTGACGAGATTACTCACCACCTTTGTCACGCTCTCCTTATCAACATAAGCATATATCGGTTCTTCCGGCAGGCTTGTCTTCAATTCTATGCCCTTCTCACGCATCAGTGAGGTAAAGCGTACATACACAGCCTGAACGAGCGAATTAATATTGCATCGTTCAAAGTTGAGTTTCAATCCATCGCGTTCTGCCTTACGGAAATCCAGAAGTTGGTTGGTCAAATCGAGCAGTCGGTCAACATTCTGCTCCATAATACCGAGATCTTCCTTTGCGCCTTTATCATCAATCTTTTTCTTCAAGATATTCTCCAATGGAGCCTTGATAAGAGTCAGCGGAGTACGAATCTCATGGGCTACATTGGTAAAGAAGTTGATCTTCGACTGATACAGTTCCTGCTCTTTCTCATGCTCAAACTTCTCCATTGCCAGACGGCGATGCATTTCCGAACGCTGGGTAAAGAATCGCCAAGCCACATAGGCAAATGTCAGCATGAAGATGATATAGAAGAGCCATGCCCACCAAGTGAAATAGAACGGAGGATTTACCACTACTTCAAGTTCATAGGTAGAACCCATGGCTTCATCTTTTGCCGAAACAAGGCGCACAAGGAGTTTATACTTGCCGGAAGGAAGGTTGGTATAATGGATTCTGTTTGGTGGAGCGAGATACTGCCAGTCTTTATCGAATCCATCGAGTTTATATTCCATCAGCGCCTGACGGCTATCACCAAACAATAATGGCGATACTGTAAGAGTGAACGAATTCTGGCGGTGTGACAGTCGCAATCGCTTTGTAGTGACGATATTTTCTTCGAGAGGCGTTCCCTCAGTGAAGTTGTCCACCACATTATTATTAACCTGGAGTTCAGTCGCAACGATGTTTGCCTTACGCGAATTCTCGTTGAAACGCTCAGGATTGAACGACACGAAGCCATTCAGACTGCCCGCATAGAGGTTGCCGTTTCGGGTACAGAATGCCGACTTATAGTTGAAGTTGTTATCCAACAGACCATTAGCAGTGCGGAATGTAGTCGATTCGCATGTCTTTGAATCGTAACAGATGAGACCATCATTTGTGGTAAACCATAGTTTGCCTGCTTTATCCTCCATTATACCATAAACTATACGGTGTGGGTTATCTTTCGGAACAGGCACATACTGCATCTTACCGTTTTTGTAGCAATAGACACCGCCATTCTCCGTTGCCACCCATGTCTCGCCATTATTACGGCAGAAAATTTTCAGAACATTGTTTGAAGCCAGCGAGTGGTTTTCCACATTGAACTCCGCCCATTTTCCCGACTTTGCCGAACGCATAAGCACTCCTCTTCCATAGGTACCAATCCACAGATTACCGTTGGTGTCTTCGTTCACATCATAGACAATGGTGTTTGGAATATTGCTCAAGTAATTGAACTTACCGTTCTCATAGGTACACACTCCCGAAAGGGTACCGAAATACATCTTTCCGCTCTTTGAACGATAAGCGGCAAAGATATCATTGTCGAGCAAAGCCCCAGGTTCGCCATTCGATGAGAATGACTTGACAACCTTTCCTGTATGTGCATCGAGGAGTTTCAAACCAAACGAGAATGTTCCCACCCAAAGCATATCGCCATCGGCACAGAGTCCATGGATATTAGGGAATGCAGCACTTTCTGGAATATAACTGATTATGCCTGTCTCTGGATTATAGCGATTCAATCCGTGATCCTCAGTACCAATCCATATCATTCCGTTGTTGTCCTCCACCATCTCTCTCACACGACGACCATGAAGGGAGTTCTCCTTGTCGGCACGAGGGAAGAACGATTCGAAATTGGCTGTTTTGTGCGAGGAATAGTTCACACCGCCGAAATATGTTCCAGCCCATAAACCGCCATCCCTGTCACGGAATACGGTCTGTATCGGGTTGTCGGAAAGGCTGAATGGGTTGGTGGCTTCATAAGAGTAATGCTCCACTACCTGTGTGAGCATCTCATATACATAGAGTCCGTCTTCTGTGGCAGCCCACAATTCGTTGCCATTACGCAACAAAGCGTGTGTATAGTTGCCTTTTGCCCCTGGTTCCGGCATCAATCGTGAGAGAATTCCCTTGTTTACATCAACGACACTGACTCCTAATGTCTCGGTGCTGACAAACAACTGATCCTGTTCGGCTACTACGATGCCTGTGATTCTCGAATTCGGGAAATACTCATGTCCATCGCGGTCGGTAATCATCATTGCGTCAGTGAGATCGGCCTTCATCTTATAGAGTGCACCACTGAAAAATCCCACCCACAGGTTACTATTCTCATCGACAGTCATACAGGTTATCTGCACTCCCGGAGACAAATCAGCACTATTTATGAGTTCACCCGTCTTTGTATCGTAGCGGAAAATACCCTTTGGGAAACTCGAAATATAGACATAGTCACCGCCTGAAGTAATATAGTTCACAGCACTGGTGATGCCAATGCCATCACGTGTCTTTACCGAAAAACTTTCAAAAGCATCTTTCGATGTGTCATAGACAAGAAGTCCGGCATCGGTTCCCACCCAAAGACGGCCATCAGGACCTTGACAGAGAGCATTGATGAAATCGCTCTTCAACGAACGGTCGAGAGTATCGGCATAGTAATTCTTGAAGAAGAGTCCGTCGAAACGGTTGAGTCCATTCTTTGTTCCAAACCAAATGAAACCCATATTATCCTGGGCAATGGCAATCACAGTGTTGTGCGACAGGCCATTGCTCATATCATAATGAGTGAAATCATATCGGGCTGTCATCGTCAAAGGGAATAACGACAACAGTAACATTAGGACGCAAAGCACGGATTTCTTCATACAAGTGTTATTATTTATGAAGCCTTTTTATTATTTAGCATTGCGGACAGCCACACTCACCTGCGAGTCAGCACATCCATAATAGAGATACCACTTGCCGTTCATAGGCACAAGACCTTCGATGAATACTGTGCCTGCTGGATACTGACCGCTCTTTTCGAAACTTGCCTCAGGAATGAAGAACGGTTCATCCAGACGGTCGAGAACTTTTGTAGGATCGTTCTTGTCCCAGAGAATCTGACCAGCACAATAAGAGTTTGGTGTATAGTTTGGATCTGTGCCCTTACCTGCAAGATTCTTTCCGTTGTACATGAGGATGATACCATCGTCGGTCATTATTGCAGGAGGTCCACACTCTGTGAGTTGTGAGTCGAAGTATCCCTCGCGTGGGTCGATGAAATGTACGAGTTCACCCTTGTCGTCAACCATAGGAGTCCAGTTGATAAGGTCCTCAGAGGTTGCGATATTGATAAACTGCTCACCCCAGTACATCCAATATTTACCATCAATCTTTGCAATGACCTGACGACCGAAACGGTCGATCTTGGTTACGATTGATGCTGATTTAGAGAAATGATATTCGAACTTTCCGTTATAAGCCTTCTTGAACGGTGAACCGTATTTCTGCCAAGTGACAAGGTCGCGTGAGGTTGCCACACCAAGACGGGCACACTTGCGGTTCCACTGGGTGTACATCATTACATAAGTGCCATCCTCGGTCATAGCCACTCGTGGATCCTCACAACCACCACCGTTCTCATTGAAAGCCTGAGCATCACCGCCAGGGAACATCACTGGAGCGGAATTACGCTGGAAATGGAGTCCATCGGCACTTGAAGCATAGCCGATACGCGATGTACGAGTACCAATACCCACTGCCGAATTGTCCTCTGCACGATAGAGAACTACGATGCGACCATTGATGATGGTAGCCGCAGGATTGAAAGTATCACTGTCTTCCCAACGCATCACTTTCTGTTTCATAGGACAGAAGAACACGCTGTTTGTATCAGGTGAAATCACCGGGTTGACACCCTCTGGACGGACAAAGTCGAGCCAAGCCCATTTCTTCTCACTGTTTGGGACGTGCTGGGCAAAAGCAGATACCGACATCAGTACAGCAAACGCCACAAGGAATAATTTAGAAAATCTGTTCATATCTTCGCTTTTAGTTATAATGTGCAAATTTAATAAATAGTTTGCTCAAATCTAAAAAAATCTGCAACGAATATATCAAAATGCAACCAATTTTCCATTTCCGGCCTTTACACCTATTATAATATATATAGAAGAGACTGATTTTGCTCATCCACAGGCATAAAAAAGTGGAGCACGGTTATGGCTCGCTTGCCGCCGGCTCCACAAAACTTATGGAAACATTTGGGAATGTCAAACTAATAATTTTCAATCAAGGTGGAATATAATTCTTCCCTTAAGTAATAATTTGACTCCTTTTTGGTGCAAAGGTTTAACTATATGATGGTGATTTTTTTGCAATTATGACATATAGAACAGAAAAAGCCCCGCAGAGTTTACTGCGAGGCTAATTTTTCTTTGTTATTTCTGCGATTACTTTATATATTCTGCGAAATCGGTCAAGCGCATATCACCCTTAGTGAGATATGTGTCGTGGAATGCGAGTGCTGCACGCATAGACTGTGGCTCGTGGCCCATTGGAGCGATATGGTTCAGATAGTCGCGGAGCAATGGCTTATAGTCTGGATGAGCACAGTTCTCAATAACTTCCTGAGCACGACGCATAGGCCCCTTACCACGGAGATCGGCAATACCCTGCTCGGTGATGATGACATCGACATCGTGCTCTGTTGAGTCAACATGACAACACATTGGAACGATGGCAGAGATCTTTCCGCCCTTGGCTACTGAAGGGGTGTAGAAGATACTGATACTTCCGTTACGCTCGTAGTCGCACGAACCACCAATACCGTTCATCAGTGCTGAACCGCATACATGACTTGAATTCTCATGACCGTAGAGGTCGCATTCCAATGCTGTGTTCATAGCGATAACGCCGAAACGACGAATCAACTCAGGCGAGTTTGCCAGTTCCGATGGACGGAGTGTCAAGTGCTTCGAGAAGAAGTCCATATTGTCATAGACATGCTGTATGCACTCGTTGGTACAGGTCATTGCTGCGCACGAAGCCTGCGAGATAAGACCTTTCTCAATGAGATCGACAACTGCATCCTGTACTACCTCTGAGAAAACCTCCAACTGTGGCAACTTACCCTCACACTGACCGATGGCCTTGAAGATGGCATTGCCTGTTGTGCCCACACCACTCTGGATTGGGAACATACACGATGGTATGTGACCTTTCTTCATATCCGAGATGAAGAAGTCAACGACATTCTGACCGATAGTGCAGAGTGCCTCGTCAGGATCCTTGAATCCGCGAGCCTCCTCTGGAGTGTTGGTCTCGATGACACCGACAATCTTCTTTGGGTCGATAGAGATATAGTTCACACCGATGCGACCACCGACTGAGAGCAGTGGAATAGGCTGGCGGTTTGGATACTCCGCACACTCATACACATCGTGCAGGAACTTTGACTTTGGTGAGTGGAAATGGTTCAGCTCGATAAAGATACGCTTTGCCAGACGGACAATCGTTGGTACAATACCTCCGGCTGTTGTAAGATAAGCCTTACAGAGGTCAGCGCCCTCCTCTATCTCCGAACACTCGATGATAGCCCAGTCAATCTCGCCATAATAGCCACGGCGGAGTCGCTCTGCCACATGACCGAGGTGCATATCTTCATAATCAATCTCACCGAGGTTGGTGTGGATGCGGAAATCCTTGTTTGTAGAGAATGGTCCACGGAACTTGATAGCCTGTGCTACCGCCATATCACCCTCGAGACTCTGGCAACCGGAAGCACCGGTGATGATACCAATCTTATAAGGTTCGCCTTGCGCGTGAAGAATCTCCGCACGCTTGCGTACCTCACGGATGATATCCTTTGGAATACCGTTTGGAGTGAATCCGCTGAATGCCACATTGGCATCATTATCAATCATTTGGGCTGCCTGAGCAGCAGTCATTCTGTTGTATCCCATTACTTCACCTCCCAGATATCGTTGGTTTCAAGGAGTTCAGCGAAGTTATGATACTTCTTTGCTGCCTTCACCTCCTCAATCTGTGCTGTAACACAATCGTCGTATGTTGGTGCGTCAACATCGCGGATAACACCGAGAGCGAGTGGGAATCCATCGCCGTTGCCCATAAGAGCAAGTTTTGTCTGGAGGGTGTTGTCCTCGCAGTGAGCATCGTGAACAAGGATATCGTCGATGGTGTATCCGTCTTTGCCGATTTCCACTACCTTCAATGAGAATCCGTCCTGAACAAGACCGAACTCCGAGTTCTCACCGAACACGAGTTTCTCGCCGTGCTTCACATAGATAGCGTTCTTCGCACGACCAGCCTTGTCGTAAACCGACTGATGAGTACCATCGTTGAAGATTACGCAGTTCTGCAACACCTCGATTACACTTGCGCCCTTGTGGTCGTTGGCTGCCTTCAGCACCTCAACAGTGTGTGCACCATCGGTAGCAACGGTACGAGCGAAGAAATGACCGCGGGCACCGAAGCAGAGTTCTGCCGGACGGAATGGATCCTCGACAGTGCCGTAAGGGCTCGACTTGCTGACGAAGCCTCGTGGCGAGAGTGGTGAATACTGACCCTTTGTCAAACCGTAGATACGGTTGTTAAGGAGAATCATATTGAGGTTGATGTTACGGCGATTGGCGTGGATGAAGTGGTTACCACCGATAGCCATACCGTCACCATCGCCTGAAACCTGCCAAACGGTGAGGTCTGGGTTTGCTACCTTCACGCCTGTAGCGATTGCTGCTGCACGACCATGGATGGTGTTCATGCCATAGGTGGCCATATAATGAGGCAGACGCGAAGAACAGCCGATACCCGAGATAACGGCTGTGTTCCATGGATCTACACCTATCTCTGCCATCGCCTTATGAAGTGAAGCGAGGAAGAAATGATCACCACAACCAGGACACCATCTTGGCTGTCCCTTTTTGAAATCAGAAGCTGTATATGCCATAATGTATGTCCTTTCTATTACTTATTGATGATTTCGTTGAAAGCCTTCTCCAGTTCGTTTACCTTGAATGGCTGGCCCTTAACTTCATTATACTGTGCTGGACAGAATCCATCGACCTTCATACGGAGATAGCCTGCCAACTGACCCATATTCTGCTCTGCCACAACAACCTTCTTGTACTTTGTGAGCACCTCAGCGGTGTTCTTTGGCAATGGATTGATGTAACGGAACTGTGTCATTGCAACCTTCTTGCCCTGTGCACGGAGTTCATCCATAGCGGCACGGAGATGACCGTAGGTTGAACCGAAACCAACTATAAGGAGGTCTGCATCATCCTTGTCGCCAAGAACTTCAAGGTCTGGCACCTGAATATTGTCAATCTTTGCCTGGCGCTTGCGAGTCATAAGGTCGTGGTTCTCTGGTGCAGTAGAGATTGCACCAGTCTTATCGTCCTTTTCAAGACCACCGAGTATGTGCTGGAATCCCTCACGACCAGGAACAGCCCAATAGCGGGTGCCGTTTTCTGCTCGCATATATGGAGTCCAAGTACCCTTCATCTCCTCTGGAACGTATGGAGGGTTGATGCCATCCATCTCAGCGAGGTTAGGCAACTTGAAAGCGCCTGAACCGTTAGCGATATATGCATCGGTGAGGAGCACAACAGGAGTCATGTGCTCGAGAGCCATCTTTGATGCATCGTAGGCAGCATAGAAACAGTCGGTTGGAGTGAGTGCAGCGATTACTGGCATTGGACTCTCTCCATTACGGCCGTAGAGTGCCTGGAGAAGGTCGGTCTGCTCAGATTTAGTAGGAAGACCAGTTGCAGGACCACCACGCTGAACATCGAGAACCACCAATGGGAGTTCCATGATAACAGCGAGGTTCATTGCCTCAGACTTCAGACAGATACCAGGACCGGATGTTGATGTCACAGCCAATGCTCCGGCGAACGAAGCACCAACGGCTGATGCACAACCGGCAATCTCGTCTTCACACTGTACAGTGGTAACACCCAACGACTTGTGCTTTGACAACTCGTGGAGAACATCTGTTGCTGGGGTGATAGGATATGAACCGAGGTAGAGTTTCAAGCCCGACTTCTCTGCTGCTGCGATGAAACCGTAAGCGGTAGCCTTGTTACCTGTGATGTCCATATAACGGCCCGGAGTCTTCACCTTTGTCTCGATGCGACGCACATTGGTGGCATTCGAATGGGTGTTGTGTCCGTAGTCGTAACCTGCCTGGATGACCTTGATGTTTGCCTCGGCAATGGCTGGCTTCTTTGCGAACTTGTCGCGGAGGAAGTTTGCCACAAGGTTCAGGTCGCGGTCGAACAACCAGCATACGAGACCGAGGGCGAACATATTACGGCATTTCAGCATAGCCTTGTTGTCCATACCGGAATCAGCAAGGGTATCCTTCACCATCTGTGTGATAGGGCATGAGATGACACGATCAGCGTCGATACCCATCTCGCCGAGATAGTCGTCGGTGGCAAACTGTGCCTTTTCAAGGTCGCGAGCACCAAACGAGTCGGTGTCTATGATGATTGTTGCATCCTTCTTGGCGTACTTGTACTGTGTCTTCAATGCTGCTGCATTCATAGCGATGAGCACATCGCACTCATCACCTGGGGTGAACACCTGACCAGCACCGATGTGCACCTGGAATCCACTGACACCTGTCAACGAACCTTGTGGGGCGCGGATGTCGGCTGGATAATCAGGGAATGTGCTGATAGAGTTTCCAACAGTTGCAGAAACTGTTGAGAAGATGTTTCCAGCCAACTGCATACCATCGCCGGAATCACCTGAGAAACGAACAACCACCTGGTCGAGTTCCTTCATTTCTAAATCTTCTTTCATAATATATCTAATTATCGTTTTATCTGACTGTTTCCAGTAAGATGTGTTTTAGTATCTGTAAATACGTCTCTTATCGTCATCGTCGTTGCCTGAGTCATCGTCATCCCAGAGGTCACCCCATTTTGAGAGCGAGCCTTCACCTGGATTTGCGTCCTCACCGTCCCAGATGCTCAATGCGAGGAAATTGTCAGCGGAGAGGTTCTTTGCCTTCATCTCCGGAGTGATATATGTTCTTTTCATAATTGTCATCTCGTAATTGTTATCTGATTACAACTTTCTTACTGTTAATGATATACAAACCCTTTGTTGGTGTTGCCACACGGCGACCCTGGAGGTCGTAAATGGTATTGTCGGTGGTCATATTGATATTGCCAATACCGTTTGTTTCATCTTCCTCGAAGAAGAACGCTGGTGCTGCACTGCCGGCTGGAACTGTGAGGTAACAACGGTTTGGTGCAACCTTTGGCTGCTTGCCTGCTGCTACATGGAAGAATCCTACACGACCGTCGTGGTTCTGCATTACATACGAATCGACAGGGGCATTGATTTCCTCATAAGTACCGGTGAGAAGGCCCTCTTTGAGATTGTTTGTTGCTGGAACGAAAGCACCCGAAGCAGTTCTGGTATAATCCGAAGTACGGGTTGAATAGAGCACCACCGGTGTGTTTGCAGGGATGGTCTTGCCTATTCGTGTCATCTCCAAAGTTCCGTTGGCACTGATATCATTCACTTTATATGCATCAACAGTTATGGATGTTGGGATTGAAACATTGAAAGGTGCAATGAAGGTTGCATACTTTGCAGCAGTCGATACGAACAATGTTGCCGAGGCTGTCTTGAATGAGAGGGTGTAAACCGTGCTTTCGCCAGAATCATTGTTCTTAACTGTCAGTCTCAACTTACCTGTTGTAGCATTGAAAGCCTTTGACACTGTTGCTGCATGACCTTTCACTGTCCATGAAACCTTGCTCTCGTCATAAACCTGGTCGGTGAGATCGTAATCTTTTGTTTCCTCGTTGAAACCAGCAACAGTCTGACCGTTGTACTTCAAATCAGAGAGAGCATGGTAGTAAATCATCTCGATATCATCGATGTAGAGTTCATCATTGGCTTTTCCCTTGCCAGGATAAGAACTTGGAGAGGCGTTTACGAGGATATAACGGGCATCTTCGTTGCCAGTATAGTTAAAAGGCAGAATGAGGTTTGTCCAATCACATGGCTCAAAATTCTGCTCTGCTGATGCTACTACATAACTCTTGTTCGTTGGTGTATCATCTGATTCCAATCCATAAGTGATATAGTCATTATCATCATGAACGAAAGCGGCAAAGCGGGCAGTGTTGTCACCACCCTTACGATTGAACTTCACCCATACCGAAACAGCATCAGGATGACCGGTGAACTTCATGGCACATGGGTTTACAACGCCATTGATGGTATTCGAACCGTCACGGTCTGAGTAGTTATAGTTGTTTTTGTTTGCAGCGGACATCGATCCTGCGTGTACACGACCAGAGGTGAGATTTCCCTGAGCAGGGATACCTATAACGGTTCTTGTCCAAATACGTACTGACGACTGGCCTGTTGAACCTGGACGTACATCTGACGATTTCTCTACCTGACGATTTGAGGAAGAATAGCCCATTGAAGCATAACTTCCATCAGCCGTCTGGAAAGAGTTCCAGTTGTTAGGCAGATTATCTCCGTCAAGGGTCCAAGTCTCAAAGTCACCATTAGCGACCTGAGTCTGCGCGTTTGTTGTCAGCACAGTGGTGCCGAGCAACATTATTGATAAAAACTTCTTAATCATTTTCTTACTTAATGTTTGACTAATTTCAGGCATCACTGCCTATTCATTTTCATACAAAAGGGATGTTATCCGGCACAAAGGTAATAAAAAATTTGATTATTAATGCAATTTGCAACGAAAATATACACAAATGCCTACATTTATTAATGTACTCCGAAAAAATTCTGCATAATTACTCCTTTTTGAGCCATACTCGCATAGAACACTGCTCACGGTGCGAACGGAGGGCATAAGGAATGAGCACAAGGTCGGTGGTTGGGTCTATCTTCGTACCGTCATCAAGGGTGAAAATGTATTTTGCCTTGCCTGTCAGGACATTGGTGCCATTGAGCATATCAGCATTGTACGTCACATCAAACCGTGTCTTTTCGTTGATTGTCACCTCGCCAATCGGCTGTTCGTTGTCCACCTGCTCAGCGCAATATACAATCGGTCCCATCTCAACGGCGAGCATTCCGTGGTCGGCTTCCACATTGTCGTGAGCCTTCACCAGTCGTGGCTGCATCGGGAGCAACATCTCCACCTTGTCACCGCTTTTCCACTTGCGGCCAATCACTGCGTAACCCTTGTCCATGGTATATTTCACAGCCTTGCCGTTGACTTTCACAACAACCACATTGGTGTTTTGACCATCTGCATAACTGTAAAGGTCGGTTGGCACTGGTTTGTTGCTTGCCCATCCCGGCACTCGCAGACAGAGGGCGAACTGCTGCTTGCCTTTTGTCGTGAGGGTCATACTGATATCACCGTCCCAAGGATATCGGGTGTTCATAGCAATCTTCACTGGTTTGCCGTCAACCGTAATCTCTGCCTTGCCATCAACGAAGAGGTTTGCATATAGGCGTCCTGCCTGTGTGGCATACTGATATCCCGGGAGTGAAGGAATGAAACGCGAGAGATTCGAAGGGCAGCAAGAGCAACCAAACCATGCCGAGCGTTCCTGACCGGCTTCGCCGCATTCCAGTGGGTTTGGATAGAAAAAGTGATCGCCCGAAAGACTTATTCCCGAGAGCACAGCGTTATACAGTGAGCGTTCAAGGACATCGATATATTTCGCCTCACCGTGGAGCATGAACATTCGGTGGTTGAACATACAGTTGCCAATGGCTGCACAGGTCTCGCAGTAGGCGGTGGCGTTAGGCAGATGATAGTCAGGACCGAATCCCTCGTTGCCCGGAATTGCTCCGATACCGCCAGTGATGTAGTATTTCCTGCCTACTATATTCTCCCAAATAGCATCGATAGCCGTCAGATATCCCTCATCGCTCATCAGTGCGGCAATATCTGCCATTCCGCAATACTGGTATGTGGCTCTTACGGCATGACCTACAGCCTCACGCTGGTCGCGCACAAGGGCATGGTTCTGCCAGTACTGACCATTGCGCCACTGGTCGTCGGAATCAGCATCAAAGCGTCCTGAACGACCGCGTGTCTCGAGGAAATAGCGTGCCAGTTCGAGGTATCGTGGTTCCTTGGTCACACGGTAGAGTCTCACCAGTCCCATCTCCACCACCTGATGCCCAGGGGCAATGTTCAACTGACCTCCGATATAATCCTTATACAGCAGGTCGGCAGCCTTTGTGGCAATATCGAGCACATTCTTCTTGCCCGTGGCAGCATAATGAGCCGAAGCAGCCTCGAAGAAATGACCAAGGTTATATGTCTCATGTGACAAATCCCAGTCCTTTTCCCATCGTTTCTCGCCAGCCCAAGGATGTAGCGTGCCACCGATTGTCCTATTGGTATAGAGATATCCGTCAGGTTCCTGCGCCTCACTGATTAGTTGGGCAAGGTCATCGAGATATGCATCCAGTTTATCATCTTTCTGTACAGCCAGCAGATACGATGCTCCTTCGAGGATCTTGAACACATCGGAATCGTCGAAAGGGAACTCCCCGCGAAACTTTCCCTGTTTCCGTCCGGCTGCCACCTCAAAGTTCTCGATACGGCCCATCTCCTCACACATCTTGAATGCGTAAGGTATAGTCACATCGTGGCATGCCTTGATTCTCGGCAGCAGATAACCGTCGCTGAAATGCACAGCAGTGAACGGCACATCCTTGTACTGATAATCCTGCGCAGCAGCAACGCTCACGATGGTCATAATGACGAGAAATAGGAATTGTTTCTTTATGTTCATATTGGTATTATTTTCTGAGTTTATTGAAATTTATCGGTTTCAGTTAATTATGTGCAAAGATACAAAAAATTTCCGACACTACCAAATAAAATCGCTTAAAAACGCGCACAAAACCGTCATTATTTTTTACCAAAGCGCTATGGGGCACTACTCGCCTATTCGTTGTTTGTAAACCGCTGATTATCAACGCGTTACAAAGCCTGTGCGAAAGCGCCGTTTTCACGTCATCAAACCGCTGTTTTGATGACCTCATTTCAGCGGAATGACACCCTCATTTGGGCGTTTTCATTCCAAGATAACACCAAGCCCGTGGTTTAGGCACACGAACAGCCTCCCTATGTCAAACTATTTCAATCCCCTTGCATTTTCAACACCGTTTCTGTCGCATTATCGCATTATCGGATTATCGCAATAAACA
>JAZQOD010000087.1:0-3896 GCA_045627685.1 Prevotella sp.
GTAGGTACTCTCACTTGCCACACTGCTTATGGTACTGGTGGTATCGTAGGTTGGTCAGGCGACGGTCAGCGCATGATTATCAAGAACTGCTATGTAGGTGGTACTCTTGATATGATGACAGGCCAGAACAATATCGTTATCGGTCGTAACAACCCTTACATCGAGGATTGTTGGGTATCAAGCGTTAACGAGGGTATCTATGAAGGCAACGCATTCACAACATTCTTCGATGCTGAGACTCTCTCAACAGGTGAGTTCTGCTACAAGGACCTCAACGCTACACAGACTTCAAACGTTGCTTGGTTCCAGACTCTCGGCACAGATGCTTATCCAGTGCCATTCGCTTCTCACGGCACAGTTTATGTAGCAGGTGCTCAGTACTGTGACGGTACTCCTAAGGGTGACGCTCAGGGTTACTCTAACGACCCTGCAGGTAATCGCGATCCTCACCAGCACGTGAACGGTTTCTGTTCAGTTTGTGGTGGTGTAGATATGGACTACAAGACTGCTGGTGCTGACGGTTACTTCGAGCTTGCTTCTGACAACGACCTCCACTGGTTCGCTGCTTATGTAAAGACTCAGGAGACAAAGAACGCTAATGCTAAGTTGACAGCAGACATCGAGTACACTGCTCAGGAGATGATCGGTATGAACCGTTGCAACTACGGTGGTACATTCGATGGTCAGGGTCATGTTGTAGAGATGAACCTCAATCGTGGTGAGGAAAGCCGTGCTGCTCTCTTCGACTGGGTTGAGAACGCAACTATCAAGAACCTCGTTGTAGGTGGTGAGGTAAAGACTGACGGTCAGTTCGGTGCAGGTCTTGTTGTTGAGGCATTCGGTGCAACAACTATCAAGAACGTTGTTATCATGGCTGACATCAATAGCGACTATGACGGTGACGGTACTCACGGTGGTGTAGTTGCTATCGGTCACGACAACCTCGCAATCGAGAATGTAGCATTCGTTGGTTCAATCAATGCTGAGCTCTCTGAGGGTACTGGTGGTATCATCGGTTACACACACGGTGGCAGAAACACTACTATCAAGAACTCTTATGTTGCTGGTGATCTCTACCTCCTCGAGGGTAGCAACAACATCACTATCGCTCGTAACAACCCAACAATCGAGAACTGCTATGCATCATGGGATATCTCTTACTATGAGAACAACGACGGTGTAGAGTTCTTCGATGTTGACGATGAGATGGCTTCAGGTGAACTCTGCTACAACCTTGGCAACAAGGCTTGGTTCCAGACTCTCGGCACTGACGAGTATCCTGTTCCATTCAATACTCACGCTACTGTTTATGCTCACGGTACTGTTGACTGCTCTGGTCATGCAGATCTTACTTACGACAATGTTGAGGGCGAACCAACTTACGAGAACCACAACTTTGTTAATGGCGAGTGTACAGCATGTCACAACGCATTCCAGATCTCAACTGTAGATGGTATGGTTGACCTCGCTTACGATGTAATGGGTGGCGACAAGACTACTGCTTATGTCGAACTCACAACTGATCTCGACCTCGCTGGTAGTGACTTCTTCGCTATTGGTGGTCGCAACGACGAGGGTGGCAACCCATTCCGCGGTCATTTCAACGGTAAGGGCCACACTGTAAACCTCGCTATCGATACAGATGCTAACAACCAGGGTCTCATCGGTGTTGTTGCTGATGGTGCTGTTGTTGAGAATGTTATCGTTACAGGTACTGTTACTGCTCACGGTTATGCAGCAGGTATCGTTGGTGCTACAACAGGTTCTGGTAAGGTTGCCATCATGAACTGTGGTAACGAGGCTGACGTAACTGTTGCAGAGGCTAACGCAGCAGGTATCCTCGGTGTTGACGACGGTTCTGCAATGGAGGTAACAATCCGCAACTGCTACAACACTGGTAACATCGTTGGTGGTCGTGAGTCTGCTGCTATCTGCGGTTGGCTTGGTGATCGCAACTGCTCTGTTGCTAACTCTTGGAACTCAGGTGATGTTCAGGGTGTTGACGGTTCTAACACATTCTTCCGTAACGGTAATGCAAAGGCTGTAAACTGCTACGAGACTCTCGGCTCACAGGTAACAAGCGTAACTGCTGATCAGGTTGCTAACGGCGAGTTGAAGACTCTCCTCAACAACGGTGCACATGCTGAGATCTGGTACCAGACAGTTGGTACTGATGCTCATCCAATGCTTGACTTCGAGTATCTCGCAAATGGTATTGAGACAATCCCTGCACAGGTTGCAAACGGTGCTGCTGGCATCTACACAATCGGTGGTGCAAAGGTTGCTACAATGCAGAAGGGCATCAACATCGTCCGCATGGAGGATGGCTCTGTTCGCAAGGTGCTTGTAAAGTAATATAAGGCCTAAGTAAGGCTTCCGAGAGAGCGCCGATTCTCGCAATCGACGCTCTCTTTTCTCTTTTATCCACGAATTACGCGAATTACACTAATTTATTATTTTTCTGACTTAACAAGAATGTACATCCACTTCGCGTAAGAAAAATATTCGTGAAATTCGTGTAATTCGTGGTAAAAAAAGATAAACCCGCGAAATTTGCATAATAAATGAAAAAACTATATCTTATCTTGTTCTGCGTGATGGCATCGCTGGCGATGTCGGCACAGAACTATAACCCTAAGGCTAATGATGATGCCGTCATCACTTCGGGCAATATGCGCTTCACAGTGCTCACTCCCGAACTGATACGAATCCAGTATAGCGCCAATGGCACTTTCGAGGATAGGGCAACCTTCGGTATCGTGAACCGCAACCTGCCGGTGCCTTCGTTCACTACACGCGAGGAGAGTGGCTATCTATATGTCACCACCTCTGCCCTGGAACTGCGATATAAAATCGGTGCGCGCCCTAATCCAGCAACAAAAACTCCGACCAACCTTCAGATCACCCTCACCGTCAACGGACAACCGGAAGTGTGGTATCCGGGCAAGGAGGATGCACTGAACCTCCGTGGTAGTATGCGCACCCTCGACAATGTGTCGGGCGATACACAGCGCAACCGACTCGAGAACGGTGTCATCTCGCGCAGCGGATGGGCACTCGTCGATGAGAGTCCTGCCACAGAGCGTGGCGATGGCAGTGTGTCGTTCCCGTTGGAGCCACAGGCTGGTTCCTTCGATTGGGTGGCACCACATGCTGATGCCTCAGCCTACGACTGGTATTTCTTCGGCTATGGCCATGACTACAAGAAAGCCCTCGGCGACTTCAGTAAGGTGGCAGGAAGCATTCCGCTCCCTCCAAAGTATATGTTCGGCTATTGGTACAGCCGCTACTGGGCATACACATCCAACGAGTTCATGCAGATTGTGCGCGATGTCGAGAACAATGATATCCCTATGGATGTGATGATCTTCGATATGGACTGGCACAAGCCGGGCTGGACAGGCTGGTCGTGGAACCCAGACCTGATTCCTAACCCAAAGACACTCCTCCAGTGGATGCACCGCCATAACCTCAAGGTGGCGCTCAACCTCCATCCTGCCGATGGCGTTGGTACCCACGAGGACGACTATCAGGCACTGCACGACGCCCTTGGCTATGACTCATCGTTCCGCGAGACCATTCAGTGGCGCATCGAGAACCGCGAGTTCTATCAGGCAATGTTCGACAATATCATCCGCAAGCGTGAAGGCGAGGGAGTAGATTTCTGGTGGCTCGACTGGCAGCAGCAGCGCACCGTCGGTGGGCATGCCAACGAGCATCACTATACCCTCGAACCGGGACTCGACAAACTCGGCGAGACCTTCTGGCACAACCATGTGTTCTACAACGATATGGTTGAAAACCGTCCCGACCGTCGTCCTGTCATCTACCACCGTTGGGGCGGCATGGGTTCCCACCGTTATCCTATCGGATTCTCGGGCGACACCTACGCCAAC
>JAZQOD010000088.1:0-10502 GCA_045627685.1 Prevotella sp.
GCTCTTGCCTGCGTTCACCATCTGGCGACCGAGACCCGATGCCGCAAAGCGGGCAATCTGCTGGTTGCGTGTGTCAACATAGAAAACTGCAGCATCCAACTGAAGGCGAGCCTCAGGGAATGAGAGATGTGTGCCTACCTCGTAGTTCCAAGAGTATTCAGGTTTGTAGGCAACACCATCAACAGAAGGTGCCTCCACATCAGGAATATTGCCAGTGACCATCTGCTTTACAGATTCAATGACCTGTTCAGGCATGCCGAAATCTTTCATCATATCGAGGTAGGAATTCACGCCATTCTTCACGCCACTCATCATACTGCTACGCAGAGCACCCTCAAGAAGATCAGAGAACATCTGGACATTGTATCCACCCGAACGCATACCCTTTGAAGCCGATGCGTAAACATTGTTTTCCTTGTTGAACTCATATCGCAGAGCAGCCTTTGGAAGCAGTTGCAGATAGTCGTGCTTCATATTACCCTCATAGAGAAGGTCTGCGCTGAGTTTCTGCAGATTGATAGCCATCATCGGTGCTTTATCGTTGGTAAGAGCAAATCCGTAAGGCACTTTTGCAGGGGCATTGTAATCCATTGAATGATGGTCGTAGTCAAGGCGTAATCCTATGATAGCCGACAGTTTGTCGGTGATGTTGAGTGTTGACTGATGGAAGAGTGCCGCATTGAAGGTAGGTGTTTCGAATGTGCCGCCCATGTGAATCTCCTCATCGCGGAAGTTCACACCCATAGTGCCGAATCCCATACGAGCCATAGCCGGAATCTCCTGTGGATTTGGCATCTGTGAATTGATCAACTGTGTCAGCCAGTTGATACCATCCTGATAGAAAGTGACAGGACCGGTAGTGTGGAGTGTCTGGTACATGACATTCGCACCGTTAACCCACTCCCAGAAGCCTTGTTTTTTGCTCTTCATCGTAACCTCCTCGCTGATGGTGTTGATGCGCTGTTTCTGTTCGAGAGTGTAGATGTCGGCAGCGAGGAAATCCTGATCCAGGAACATACGGTCGGTAAGGTTCTGATAACCTGTAACAGCGTTGAGAATGAAATCCTCAGCGTGGTATTCGAGGTTGAGACCAGTGTTGAGCATATTACGACGGTAACTGCTCTCGCGGTTGTTGGTAATCTTGCCGATATACTCTGGGTAAGACTCCTTGTCAGTAAGCGAACCAGTATAGAAATAAGGATATGCCCCCTCGTCGCTATAGTCGTAACTGATATTATAGTCAACCTTCAACACATCCGAAGGCAGAATGATGCCACGGAATCGTCCGCCGGCAGCCTTCACGCCATCAACCTGCTTACCTGTGAAATCGTTCTTGAAGAAGCCATGGCTCATCTCTGCATATCCACCAACAGATACGGCAAAGTTATCATTGAGTTTTCCGTAGTGGTTGAGCGATACGCGACCATGATTATCGCCAGTGGCAAAACTCATGTTCACATCAGTACCATTGTAAACGAATGGATTGCGGGTGTGCACCTTGATGATGCCACCCATAGCATTGCGGCCATAGAGAGTGCCCTGTGGACCACGCAGGATATCGATACGCTCGATGTCGTAGAAGTTGAAGTCGAAAGCCGACTTGTCCACCTGTGGGATATTGTCAACATACATGCCAACAGCAGGAGTATTGAGGCGTGAACCGATACCACGGATATACATCGCACTCGTCAGACGCGAACCGTAATCAGGCATGAAGAAGTTTGGCACAACAGCCGAAACGCCTTTCAGAGATGTGATATGGTTGTCAGCCAACTGCTTTCCCGAGATGAGGCTCGACAATGCCGGCTGCTGACGCATGGTTCCAATTTCCTTTGGTGTTGACACGATTTCCACGGCATCGAGATTAACGACGCGTGTGGTGTCTGTTTCCACGGCTTTGCCAGTGAGAGCGAAGGATGTCACTAATATAAATGACAGAAAGATTTGTTTCATATTTGTAGTTATCCTGATAATTCTTAATAATTGCGGTGCAAAGTTAGCAATTTTTTCTCACATGCGCAATCATTATTAGTAAGTATATTCAACTTTCGCAAGTTTTTGACTTGCTCGGTTAAAGTGAAAAGTGAAGAGTGAAAAGTGAAAAATCCTGATTTGCTTTTCTTTTTGACAGGAGCTCTTACAAGAGAAATTCAAATTTTTCACTTTTCACTTTTCGTTTCTCACTTATGAGTCCCTTCTCTAAACCTTCTTGCAGATTAATATGATATGATTGTTGGCGGAATCGGTTGTACCGAAAAGATAACAATCACCACCGTCTTTCAGTTTCAGGCGTTTACGCAATTCTTCGGCTGTGAGAGGGAAATTCCTTACGGCAATGTTTGCCTTGCTGATGTCTGATAGTGTGTGTTTCAGTTCTTTTTTGTTCATTGATGATACAGCCATTATTTCGAACCTTCTGCCCGGGAAATCCACAGATTTGCTACTGATAAAAAGGTTTGAGTGAGCCCCGATCTTCTTCACTCCGAACCGTTCGCAGAGCAATCCGAAGCATCCCGCTTTCATAAGCGATACATTAGGTTCATAGAGTATGTTGCCCGGCTGGACGGCTTCTGAAAGGATGCTGCTTGACGCAGAACTATCATCGGTGTCGCGGAAGTGGAATGTCTCATCGTCGTTGACACAGAAAATCTCTGTATGAGGCTCCTCCTCTTTGCTCATCACGACTAAAAGTTCCTTGCACTCGTTTTTTACTGATACGATATGCAGTTCAGTGACGCATCCAAGATCAACCAATGTCTTATGCCAGTCGATCATCGGCGACAGTTTCACCATCACCGTATGAGCCTTCTCCAACAGTGTGTTTTTCAGTTCAAGAATGTTCGGAGTGCAGTCCTCCAGAGCGTATGTCCGAGCCCCATGCGAATCGCGACGAGCCGGGTCGAGATATGCAAAAATGAGCGGTTTCATCGTGTTTATGAACTCTGTGCCATCTCCGCAAACCACCTCTGCATGATTTAATCCCAGTGCTTTGAAATTCTTTGTTGCAATCTCGCAGAGATGATTTTGGCGCTCCACATAAACGGCCTTTGAAAAACCTTTTGCCATATAGGAAAAGTCAACGCCAAAACCACCAGTGATGTCAATAAAACAATCCTCGTAGGTCGGTGAGGCTTTCTCCCGCTGTTGGCTAACAATTCGTAGTACTATGTCAGCCTTGTATTTTGCTGTCTGTTCACTTGAACACTGTTCCATGGAAATACGAGGAGGGTAAACAATACCCTCGTGGGCAGCCCATGCAGGCAACTTTTCGCGGGCAGTCTGCCAACCGGCTATCTGGTTGAGGGCAAAGGTCATATCGACATCAGGAAACTTCGCCCCCGTAAGGGCGAGTTTCTTGACATCGTCATTTCTGTATTTCTCTATGAACTCAGCAGTAGTCATTGCTTACATTGTCTCCAGCACAACGATGCTGTGAGCAGGAACCTTCACGGTAAGTTTACCCTTTGCCATCTTTGCTCCCTTGAAATCAGTAGGAGCAACAGTGTTTGGATGAGAGAAGTCATTGTAGTCCTTCACATCCTTGCAAGTGAGGATTTTGGCAGAAACAATCTTGCCCTCAACACCAGTAATATCTGCCATCTGCACCTTGTCGAGAGTGCTGTTCACAAGTGCCACAACAGTCTTGCCGTCCTTCTTTGCAGCCGAAACACTCAATGAAGGAACAGGACGGCCAGTCTGGCATGTAATCACCTCAGTGTTGCATTCAACAGGAAGATATGTAGCACCCTGGAATGGGTAATACATCTGGAATACATGATAGGTAGGAGTGAGCACCATTCCGCCCTCTTTGTTGGTAAGGATCATTGACTGGAGCACATTTACGATCTGTGCGATGTTCGCCATTCGTACGCGCTCGGCGTGACGATGGAAGATATTGAGCGTAAGACCAGCCACGATGGCATCGCGCATAGTGTTCTGCTGATACAGGTGACCAGGGTTGGTGCCTTCCTCAACTTCCCACCATGTGCCCCACTCATCAACCAGCAAGCCGATATGCTTCTTTGGATCCTTCTCATCCATTATCTGCTCGTGCTTTGTTATCACTTGGTCGATTTCAAGGCACTTTCCGAGAGTGTTATAATACTCCACATCATTGTACTCTGTTGCCTTGCCCTTGTAGTCCCAACTGTCAACAGTATAATAGTGCAACGAAAGACCGTCCATGCGGTTTCCAACCTGATCCATCAGTACGCGAGTCCAGTTGTAGTCGTAGTCGGAAGCACCACTGGCAATCTTGTAAAGATTATGTCCGTCCATGTTGCGTGCATAAGTAGAGTAGCGACGATACAGGTCGGCATAATATTCAGGGCGCATGTTTCCGCCGCATCCCCAACTCTCATTGCCCACACCAAGATACTTCACGCCCCATGCTTTATCACGCCCGTTTTCGCGACGCAGACGAGCCATAGGAGTGTCGCCGTCAGAGTTCATATACTCCACCCATTTTGCCATTTCTTCAACACTGCCACTACCCACATTGGCACTGATATAAGGTTCGCACCCCAGCATCTCGCAGAGGTTCAGGAACTCATGGGTGCCGAATGAGTTGTCCTCGATAGTACCACCCCAGTTGTTGTTCTGGAGTTTCGGACGTTTCTCACGAGGACCGATGCCGTCCATCCAGTGATATTCGTCGGCAAAGCAACCGCCTGGCCAACGCAGTACAGGCACATGGAGGTCCTTCAGAGCCTGGAGCACATCATTGCGATATCCGTTGGTGTTTGGAATGGAAGAATCTGGACCAACCCAGAGTCCACCATAGATACATGAGCCGAGATGTTCAGCAAACTGTCCGTAGATTTCAGGAGCGATGGTGATGTTACCTTCTTTTGCAACATTAACCTCGACATTCTGAGCAGAAGCCGAAAGTGAGAAGCAAGCGATGATGCCTAACGCTATACGGCGGGTAAAAGTGATTGTTTTCATACTTTGCATACTTATAAAAACGGTAATAAATGGATTTCCACCTACAAAGGTATTGTTTTTTTTGCGAATCTAAATGATTTATGTTATATTTCTACAAATAATTATACTATTCTTCTCATGAATTATAAATAATTCCCGTAAAAACTGTAACTTTGCATCCGGTTTTCGCGCTTTCAGGATATTGTGGCGTGAAGTTTATTAAAATGGTGAAAATAAATAACCGAAATAAAAGTAAAAAAGATATGAATATGAAAAGTTTAAGAAATGTGCTTGCTACAGCATTGGTGGCTTTTGCATTTCCTGTTTTTGCACAGGAAACAGCATCTCCGGTGGTAGGCACTCTCGACCTTGATCTTGCCAGAGCCATAGAGATCGCTTTGGCGGAGAACCCAACCATCAGGGTGGCCGACAAAGATGTTGAATTAAAGAAGATTGCCGATAAAGAGGCGTGGATGAACCTATTGCCGACACTCGATGCCCAACTCGCTCTCCAGCACAGTATCAAGGTGGCAGCCATCAAGACTCAGATGGGTGAATTCAAAATGGGTATGGATGGATCAACCACAGCACAAGGTTCTCTCAACCTCACTCTCCCTATCTTCGCACCTGCTGTTTATCAGAACATGAAGATGACAAAGGACGATATCCTCCTTGCTCAGGAAAAAGCGCGCGGCAGTCGCCTCGACCTCATCAATCAGGTGACAAAGGCATATTATTCTGCCCTCCTCGCAAAGGACAGTTACAAGGTGATGCAGAAGAGTTACAACCTCACAAAGCAGACTTTTGATGTAGTGTCAAAGAACTATGAGGTAGGTCGTGTGAGCGAATACTCTCACATTTCTGCTGATGTGCAGACCCGTTCAATGAAGTCGGCAGTGACAAGTGCTGAGACTGGTCTTACGCTTGCCCTTCTTCGTCTGAAGGTGCTTATGGGAGTAACAGAGAATGTTGATATCAACATCAATGATGACCTCCGCAACTATGAGAACGGTCTCTCGTTGGTTGATGCCGATACTGCAATCCTTGAGATTGGCAACAACACCAACCTCCGCCAGTTGGATTACAGCGCAACCCTCCTCAAGCATGCAAACAAGATTTTGAAGACCAACTTCATGCCTACAGTAGTGGCTCAGGCCGCTTATCAGTACCAGTCATACTCAAACCCTGACTGGAACATCTTCATGTATCACTATTCACCAAGTTCAACCCTCTCGTTTGCGGTGTCTATTCCAATCTTCCACGCAACCAACTGGACAAAACTCAAGAGCAACCGTCTCCAGATGGAGCAACTCAAGGACAGTCGCGAGAACGCAGAGCGTCAGTTGAAGATGGCAGTTGAGAGTTATCGTCGTAACATGGCGTCAACAATTGCCCAGGTAGAGTCGAACAAGGAGGCTATCGTTCAGGCTGACAAGGCTGTGACTATCTCAAGCAAGCGCTATGAGGTAGGTCGTGGTACAATCCTCGAGGTCAACCAGAGTGAGACTGCTCTCACACAGGCAGAACTCACCTACAACCAGAGTATCTACGACTATCTGTCAAACAAAGCCGATCTCGACTATACCCTCGGCCGTGAGACATATATTAAATAAGGTAAAAGAAAACGAAAATAAATAGAATATGAAGATCAAGTATTTAGCAATGGCAATGGCAGCCCTGCTCGTCGTTTCTTGTGGAAAGAAGAAGGATGCAGAGGCTGCAGTAGACGAACTGCCACAGGTGAAGATCGCAACAGTGTCTTCACAGGATGTAGCACAGACAGAGGAGTACACAGCAACCGTAGAGAGTGATGTGAAGAACAATATCGCTCCTAACGCACCACTCCGTATTGAGAAGATTCTCGTTGAAGTAGGCGACAATGTAAGCAAAGGTCAGTGCGTGGTACGCCTCGACCAGTCAAATCTTGACCAGTTGAAACTGAACATTGCCAACCAGCAGTCAGTAATCGATAACTTTGAAATTGACTTCAGCCGTATTGAGCAGCTCTATAAGGTTGGTGGTGTGAGCAAAGCAGAGTACGACAATGCTAAGGTCAACCTCAACAGCCAGAAGACTCAGTTGAATGTCCTTAAGTCACAACTTGCTCAGTTGGCAAAGAACACAGCCCTCTATGCACCTATCAGTGGTGTTGTTACAGCCCGTAACTACGATAATGGCGATATGTATTCTGGTCTCCCTGTGCTCACTATTGAGCAGACCAACCCAGTGAAGATTCTCTGCAATGTCAGCGAGAACCACTACAAGGAGGTGAAGAAAGGTCAGGCTGTTGATATCACTCTCGACGCATACGAGGGTGAGGTGTTCACCGGTAAGGTAACCATCGTATATCCATCTGTTGACGTAGCAACCCACACATTCCCAGTAGAGGTTACCATCAACAACCCTGCACAGAAGGTGCGTCCAGGTATGTTCGCCCGTGCTACCATCAGTTTCGGTTCAAAGAACCATGTGCTCATTCCAGACGAGGCTCTCGTAAAGCAGATTGGTGCTGGCGACCGTTATGTATATGTTTACGATTCTAAGGCACAGACCGTTTCTTACAACAAGGTAGAACTTGGTAAGCACATCAACGACACCTATGAAATCATCAGTGGTGTAAACGTTGGTGATCAGGTAGTAATCGCTGGTCAGTCTCGTCTTGCTAACGGTAAGAAAGTTAAGGTAGTGAAGTAAGTAAAATTGGTAAATTGTAAATTGCTAAATTGTAAATTCCAATGACTTTATATGAAAGAGCGGTCAAAAGACCGATCATGACCAGCCTCTGTTTCGTGGCGGTCATAGTGTTCGGTATCTTCTCGTTCATCAAGTTGCCTATCGACTTGATGCCAGATATTGATACCAATACCATCATGGTCATGACCTACTATAATGGTGCGTCGGCCAATGATATAGAGAACAATGTAACCCGTCCACTCGAGAACACCTTGAACTCAGTGGAGCATCTTAAGCATATCACTTCGGCTTCGCGTGATAACATCAGTGTTGTAACACTCCAGTTTGAGTTCGGCTACGACATCGACGCTCTCACCAACGATGTCCGCGACAAGCTCGATATGGTTTCCAACCGTCTGCCTGATGATGCCAACACTCCTATCCTCTTCAAGTTCTCTACCGACATGATTCCTATCCTCATGCTCTCGGTACAGGCAGAAGAGTCGCAGAAGGCTCTCTACAAGATTCTTGATGAGGGTGTTGCCAATCCGTTGGCACGTATCGATGGTGTAGGTTCGGTAAGTATCGCCGGTGCACCAGAGCGTGAGATCAATATATATCTCGATCCACGCAAGATGGAGGCATACCATGTGTCGCCAGCACAGGTCAGTGCAGCCATAGCACAAGAGAACCTCAATGTTACAAACGGTACCGTAGATGTCGGTACTCAGACATTCACCGTGCGTGTTGAGGGTGAGTTCCATGATCCAAGTGAGATGTACAATGTCATCGTGGCAAGCGTCAATGGTTCGAATGTATATCTCCGCGATGTGGCTCGCATTGAGGATAACCTCGAGGAACGTTCGCAGCGTACTTTCACCAATGGTAAGCAAGGTGCGATGATTGTCGTACAGAAGCAGTCGGGTGCTAACTCCGTTGCTATCTCTGACGCTGTGTTGAAGAAACTCCCTGAATTGCAGAAGGGTTTGCCGTCGGATATCAAACTCGGTGTCATCGTCAACACCTCTGATAATATCAAGTTTACGGTAAGCTCGCTCGAGGAGACCATTGCCTATGCTATGCTCTTCGTAGCCCTTGTGGTGTTCGTCTTCCTTGGTCGTTGGCGTGCAACAGCCATCATCGTCATCACCATCCCAATGTCGCTCATTGCGTCGTTCATCTACCTCTATGCAACAGGTTCGTCACTGAACATGATCTCGCTAGCCTGTCTGTCAATCGCTATTGGTAACGTTGTGGATGACGCCATCGTTGTGCTCGAGAATGTCACGACGCATATCGAACGAGGTGCCGACCCTAAACAGGCCGCCGTTCATGGTACCCAGGAGGTGGCAATCTCCGTTATTGCCTCAACCCTCACCATGATTGCCGTATTCTTCCCATTGACAATGGTTAGTGGTATGGCAGGTGTGCTCTTCAAGGAGTTGGGCTGGATGATGTGTATCATCATGACCGTATCAACAATCTCTGCTCTTACCTTCACCCCAATGCTCTGTTCGCAGATGCTCAAACTGAAGAAGAAGCAATCGGGCTGGTTCAAGAAGTTCTATACACCTATCAGTCACGCCCTCGACGGTCTCGACGCATGGTACGAGAAGCGCATCCATTGGGCTATCCGCCATCGTAAGACTGTGCTTGGCATTTGTGGAGCATTCATCTTCTTCACTATTGTCGTTGTAAAACTCATCGGTGTCAACTCCGACTTCTTCCCAGCCAATGACTCTGGTCGTGTGGGTATCACACTCCAGATGCCAATCGGTACACGTGTGGAGAAGGCTGAGGCTCTCGCCAAGTCACTCGTTGCAAAGTGGCAGGAGCGTTACGGCGATATGATGGAGAACTGTAACTTCACAGTAGGTCAGGCAGGCGACAACAACACCTTTGCATCGCTCTCAGAGAGTGGTTCGCACATCATCACATTCAATATCATGTTCGTGAAGAGTGATAAGCGTGATGTTGGTCTTGGTACTATCTGTGACCAGATGCGTGCCGACCTCAAGGCTATCCCTGAACTCGCGAAGTATATCGTAAACCTCGGTGGAGGTGGTGGCGGTATGGGTGGCCAGTCAACAGCCACATTCGAGATCTATGGCTATGACCTCGATGCTACCCGCGACCTTGCTGAGGAACTTGCACTCAAGCTCCGCGAGAACGAGATTATCACACAGGTCAACATCTCTCGTTCTGACTATCAGCCAGAAATTGTTGTCAATTTCAACCGCGAGAAGCTTGCTCAGCAGGGTCTCACCCTCAGCACAGCTGCCGGTTATGTACGTAATATCATCAATGGTTCGCAGATGACTTACTTCCGCGAGGATGGTACAGAGTATGATGTGAAGGTTCGTTATGAGCCAACAGCGCGTATCTCTATTCAGGATATCGAGAACATGGTAATCCCTAACGGTCGTGGTCAGAATGTACGTATTCAGGATGTCGGCGAGGTTGTTGAGAGTGCCATTCCACCAACCATCGAGCGCAAGGACCGTCAGCGTTATGTCACTGTCAGTGCCGTTCTTGCCGACGGACACGCACTCTCTGAGGGTGTTGAGCTTGGTGAGAGCATCTACAGCAAGATGGCAATTCCTCAGGGATGCAGCATCCAGGTAGCAGGTTCTTATGAGGATCAGCAGGAGTCAAACCGCGACCTCGGTACACTTGGTGTCATCATCATCATCCTTGTGTTCATCGTGATGGCAGCACAGTTCGAGTCGCGCACATATCCGTTCATCATTATCATCTCCGTACCATTCGCGTTCTGCGGTATCGCCATTTCGCTTGCTGTCACAGGCACCGACCTCAATATCATGTCAATGCTCGGTGGTATCATGCTTATCGGTATTGTAGTAAAGAACGGTATCGTGCTCATCGACTACACCCAGTTGCTT
>JAZQOD010000089.1:0-12943 GCA_045627685.1 Prevotella sp.
GCCGTTATCTTCATGTTCAGGCTACCAGCAACATCATGCGGAAAGGTATAAACCTCGAACACCTGTCCTGCCGAATGATCCATCACCTCACGAATCTCTGTCTGGCGACTGTTCACACATCCAAAACCACTATCTGCATCCAGCGTAGAACTACCACCTGTATAATAGAACTGCATCTTAGCCACATCCTCAGGAATGGCATCCTCTACGGTAAAGCGGAACATTGCCACCACTCGTTGCAATTCGGCACTGAATGATTGGTCTTCGCTTACGGTGATATCGGCAGTATAAGCAAACGTGTCAGTGACCTTATTGTTAGGGAATGTCACCTTCTCTGGCGAGGATATTGTTGCATTGCCGTTACCACTATGTACCAACGCTACAATATGGTAATCACCTGCCGGGAGCACAATCTTTACTGTGCCGAATCCCTCATCAGCAATCTTTTGGTTGATGGTCTTTATCTTCTCGCCATCTCTGAACACTGCGAAATTCACCACTGTGCCCATATCGCTCGCTGATTGTTGCACTTTGTTGAGCCTTGCAGGCGACTTTCCTTCATTACCATTTACATCATCAAAATCTGTTATTGCATACCGATTCAACGTGAATGTCAGTTCTATCGCGTCATCATCCTTTTCGAGATATTCACCAAGATCCACCTTCTCACAACTTGCAAAGAGCAATACAAGCACAGAGATTGTTGTTACCAGTTTAGACATATAATAGGTTTCGTTTTATGATGTATTAATGATTGGTTAGTGCAAAGTTATAAAAAATAAACTGTTTTCCCATCAACACAGCCAATAATATTTCGCATTTTTTTCACATTACTTTGTGCATGGGTAAAAACGTCCACAATTCTGTACAAAAAAACGGTAGCAGCCACATCACGCAACTGCTACCGTCAAAATTACTTAAGGTCCTCCCCTTATGAAGGGGGAGTTGGAGGGGGGCTCCATTACTTCTCGCCTGGAGTGAGACGGAGGGTGTATGTCAAGGCTCCTGTCTTGGTTGTATAACCACTAAGGATGGCATCACCACCACAACTTCCATTTCCTAAACCACGCTGGGTAGCATCGAAATGAGCATAGATATCGTCGTGGCGAGTCAAATCATACCAATGCAACTTATCGGCATAGAGGTCGCCATTGTTCCAGTCTCGCTCGTAGTAATGAGAAAGCGAGAATGCCACATCGCCTGATGTCTGTATTGTCAACTGCTTTTCACCATTATCAAGAACAAGTTCACGAAGTCCCTGATGGTCGCCATAGGTCTGAGGATGAGGATTCTCGTCAATCATCTTGTCAACAATCGTTGAATAACGACCAACAAAAGAACCTGTCTGACGGTCAACATAGTTTGACCAAGGTCCCTTAGCCACATACTCTACATTCTCGAATCCATTCTGGAACTGCATTTCGAGTCCTACACGACCTGCATTGATGGAATTGTTGGTGACAGCGAATGTCATATCAACGACACCATTTGGATAAACCTTATACTCCACACGATTGCCAGAAGTTACGCCATAGGTAGCAACACCATCCACAAGGTTAAGCGTAGAATTCGTAGCCAATGTTATTGTGTTGCCAAAAACAGAGCCACGGTCGTTGTCGATATGACGATAGCCACAATACTTTGGAGCAGAAGCGATATACTCTGTGCCATCATACTTATAACTTGACATCTGACCATTAGTGAATGTAACTGAGAACGACTTTCCATCGGCTGTTGTGCCCGATACAGTATTTCCGCTAACAGAGATAGAGCCACCTACCGATGCAGTGAGTACTGGGAGTTGAGGACGGCTGTTGAGCGCAAACTGCTCAGAAGCAACCTCATAGCCCATTTCTGCCCATGTTGACGATTCGCTGAGAGCAAGAGCCACATTGAGATGATACTCAGCATCGGAGCCGATTTCTGTTGTGAAAGGTATTGTCAATGTACCAGAATTGCCTGCTGCTATTGAAGGAGCGGTAATCTTACCCTCTTCAACGATAGCACCGTTCATAAGTACCTGATAATGAACATAGTATTTGTCGCTGATATTGGTGAATGCATTCTTGTTGCTGATGGTGAGAGTCTTGCCGTTGAGCGAGAATGCGGCATTCTGATACACTTTCTTCACCTCGGTGAGTTTCGCTGTCCACTCACGACCAGCGGTGATAATACCGTTGTTTACGAAATTACCCTGAGGACCAACAGTCCAGTCTGGTGTCTGATAGTCATATCCAGAGACATATCTGTTGAAACCGTTCAATTTGAGTTCGTTCTTGAAATCCTGACAGAAATCCGTCCATGTATATGCGGCACTGACACTTGTATCATAGATGCTCTGGTCAACCCAGTCCCAGATACAAGCACCGAGGATACCCGTACTTGACTCTATCGCATTCCAGTATTCCTTCAGATTACCGACAGCCTGTCCCATAGCATGGGCATACTCGCAGATGAAATAAGGCTTGCCGTTGTATCCTGACGAATAATTCTGAACGGCAGAAACCTTAGGATACATGTTTGAACCAAGATCTGAATACTGATTAGCATCGGCATAGTGCACAAGACGGGTGTCAAGTTGCTTGCATCTATCGTAAGTCGCCTGGAAGTTGTTGCCATTACCACTCTCATTACCGAGCGACCAGAAGATGACACTCGGATGATTGATGTCACGCTTCACCATGCGCTCTGTACGATCAACAAACTGGTTGGTCCAAACTGCCATACCTGAGATGCTCTGCATTCCGTGGCACTCGATATCAGCCTCGTCCATGCAATAGAGTCCGTAGTAATCGAACATTGCATACATCTTTGGCTGGCGTGGATAATGACTGGTGCGGACTGTGTTGATGTTAGCCTGTTTCATCATTGTCACATCCTTGAGCATTGTTGCGGTATCAATAGCACGACCAGTGAAAGGATGAGTGTCCTGAGTATTGACACCCTTGAAGAATGCACGCTTGCCATTGATATATACCAGATTGCCTTGCTTGGTGATATTACGGAATCCGTACTGGGTTGAGAATATCATTTCGTTCTTCTGCTTGATAACCACTGTGTACAGATAAGGATTTTCTGCCGACCATGGTTTGAGGCCCGAAAGACCTTCAATTGAAACACTCGCAGAAACGGATGGTTCTGTTGATGTGGTGTTTACCGTCACCTCCTTTGTTGCTATGGTCTTATTGCTTGCATCAATAAGCGATACGACAATTGTTTGCTCGGTTTCGAAAAGGTCACGGTTGTCGATGGTAAGACTGACATTCATCGAGCCGCTTGTTGCGTCAGGACTCAGGTTGGATGTAATGACATGATCGCTTACATATACCTTTGGGGTAGCCACAACATATACATCGCGATGGATTCCCGAGAGATGCCACATGTCCTGACCTTCAAGGTAGGATCCATCCGACCAACGGTAACATCGTACTGCCAAGTGATTTTCATCATCTTCGCGTGCAAAATCGGTGATATCAAACTCAGCATCGGTATTTGCACCCTGTGAATAGCCCACAAACTGTCCGTTCACCCACACGGCGATAGCACTGTAAGCACCATCGAAATGGAGGAAGAAGCGTTTGTCGTTCCAATGAGATGGCAGATAAAACGAAGTGGCATACGAACCTACAGGGCATTTGTCTGCATTGCTATGAGGGGCAGCCTCTGTTGTCCAGTTGGTGTTTGCAGTAAAAGGATATCCCACATTGGTATATACAGGGGTGTCATAGCCTGCCATTTCCCAAGAGAGCGGAACAATGATCTCATCCCATGAACTATAGTCATAGCCCTCGTTCATGAAGTCCTGAGGTGCATCTGCTTTATCTGCAGAATATTTGAACATCCACGAACCGTTGAGACAGATATAGTCTGCATACTCTGGGCGTTCCCAAGGTTTCTTATAGTTGTAGTCATTCTTCATCAGTTTGCTTTCAGAATAAGGAATGAATGTGGCATGGGCTGGTTCCTTATACATTCCGAAGACTGCAGGATTATTCACCCATGACTCATCGAAACTGCGAGGAGCAACAACCTTCTTGAAGGTGAACTGCGTAGCAGATTCTTCTGATGTGGTTGTTGACACTACAGCATCAGATGCCGATGCTACAAGATAATGAGGGGTATTGTTCACATCATTGTTATACACAAATCCATCCTCTGTCACAAAAAGCAACTGATTCTCAGGATTTACAGTCGATACTGTGTAAAGAACAGGATTTGACTGTCCATTGTCGGCACTGGTTGCCATATCAAAATAGAGACTATTGTCGGCAGCAAGCACGAGGGTATAGCCAGTTTCGGCACTTCCCGAGAGGACTGTCCACTGCTGTTCTGCGCTTGTCGCGTCAGTAGGAACTGAATATATGGCACCATTGACTACTACATCTTTCACGCCAAGGGCTCCTGCCGAAGAGGTGATGCTATAGGTAGCACCTGGGGTGAGGAATTTGAAGGCAGAATCATAGTTTGCCCACAACTGAGTATTTGCAACGGTCAAAAGCAAAGCCACAAGAGCCATGCGAAGTATTGACTTCATATTTTTAGTATTCATAAGTATTGCGGATTGAGGTTAGTTACTTGATAATGAATTTCTTTCCATTGACAACATAGATACCAGGAGCGAGGTCGTCAATATCATCAGAAGAGGTTGAGACCATCTGTCCATTGATATTATAAACTGGATTGAGTAGTGAAACGGTATTGCTCAGTTCAATGATACCTGTCTCCTCATCCTCCACGAACTCGCCTTCAATCTTTGCCTGTCCGTCAACTGCAAAGAAGTAAGCACGGAAACCAGAAATATCTGTTGGGTTGGAATAATGTGTGAACATGCCCTTTCCACTATAAGTCCATGCCTCTGACGGAAGGTCTGTGGTGCGGCATAATACAGGACGGAATGCGAAACTGCCCTTAACGACATCTATCGGCTCGTCAGTGAAGGTTGAAGTCTCAACTTTCATGATTTCATAATAGTCGCCTTCATGCTCTTTTGTAGGAATGACAATATACGGCTTGCCTGCATCAATCTTTGTAGAGAAGGTGTAATACAGTTTCGAACCGACATTGCGCAAGTACTGATATACAACTGTTTCTTCGCCGAAAGTGGCCTCTATCTGCTCTGCCGACATGCTGAAAGGTACTGAGAAGACATTTCGCTTGTTGAGTGCCATTGGTGTTCGATACAGTTTGACAGTAACCTTCTCAGGCATTCCCTCTGGCAAAACAACCTCTGTGGCATCCTGATGGAATTCCACAACAGGCTCGCCATAGTCATCTGGTATGTTTGGGTCATTGATAAGTTCGCCATCGGTGAAAATCCACTGACCGTTGGCAAGCATTGTCATCGCAGAAGTCACATCCAGATAGGATGTAGCATTGCTGTAATAAACATAGGCAAAGGCGTTTGTCTCGTCTTGAAGACAAGACATAGCGTAAATCTGCCTGTCAGCATTAAGTTTGCGGAAACTCCAACGGTTGTAAACACCTGGCTCTGGATAGAAAGCTGGCGCACCGAAAGAGGTTGACAAGATGCCTACGCCCGATAAAAGTTGATAGGTGCCATCGTCGGCAGACTGTACGATGGTGAATTCTGTACCTTCGTCAGACAGAGAGAAAGTACCATCACTATTGGCAGTCAGATACAGTCTCTGGCCTAAATTGTACAGTTTGTAACTCTCTCCATTAACTGGTGCAACTCCTACAACACCAGCCATGGCAACTTGAACTGCTGAGATCAAGAGCCATGCAAATAATAATCTTAGTCTCATAATTCCTTAAAGTAATAAAATAGTGTTAGATAGTGAAAGTGATTAATATATCTTAGTATTCATTTCCTGGTTATTCCCAACCATTCCACTCTTTAGCATCACCGCCCCAGTTATCGGTTCCGCCTCCAGGATTTCCAGGGGTGATACCTATTACCTCGGTATTGCCCGAGTCGGTATCATTGATTGATGCTTTATTGAGAACTTCGCCCTCGAGTTGCATGTAATGGTTGCTTCCGAGAAAAACGAATTCTGTTGTTGGCTTAATATATGTCTTCATAATATATTCTCCTTTTTTATTTAACAATGTACTTCTTCCCACTAACGAGATATATACCCTTTGGCAGATTTTCTACAGATGTTGCACCCATGTTCACACCATTGATTGTGTAGATACCATTAGCAAACTTCTCTGCTACTGGTTGGTTACCATCATTGAGGTCGCGGACAAGGGTTACTTCCTCCTCGACACCATCGATTTCGAAGGCTACTTTGGCATCCATAGAACCATGGTCAACAGTTGGGATATAATCGCATGTCTCGATCCATGCACGGAATGCTTTCATTCCATAAGGCTCAGTCAGCCACCACAATTGTCCATCCTTGAGAATGATATTATATTCCATATTTGAAAAACCATTCCTGATGTTAAATTCTTCATCATAGGTTTTGAGGAGAGTTCCATTAAAGGTAAGGCTTGCTTCACCATCCGATACCGAATAAGCACCAGTAATATTGCCTGTTTTGCTGCTGATATCGTCCTTGTTGAGAGTTACATACGGAATAGCATAATATGGGCAGTCTGCTCCTCCTATCTCGACTATAACTGGCTGATTATCAATATCTGTGAGTGACACCATCTCCTCTTCCGTACGACTTGGACCTTCTGTAATATATACGATATACGGCTTATTTGCCTGAAGGAATGAATCCGTTCCTGACTTGCCGGTTTTCTTGATTGTCATAAACCTGAGGACTCCGTCCTTCACCTCGACGAGTTCTGCTGCGCGGGCATTTGAACCGAAAGCCGTTGTGAACTGTCCGATGTTTAGTGCGACAGGTAGAACAAGGGTATTCCACTTCCCAACAGTAAAGGTTCGATTGAGCCACAAAGTCGAATTAGTGTATTCCTCTTGCGTATTCAGAAGGTAATCATAGTCAAGATTGTTCTCCTTTAATATAAGTTCCGTATTATATCCAAGAAACTCTATCTGGAAGTCGTCGAACACCGTCCAATCTTCAGGTGTTGCTGTTTCTTCCGCCAAATCTATTCCAACAGAAATGGTCTTTCCTTCAGCGTCAAAACTATTGTTGCCATCCATCATAACCTTTATCATAACATAGTTCTTGAAACGCGAGCCACCACCGAAGAATTCATTTTGCGCCGCATCCCAATTCTCGGGTACAGAACCCTCCACATTTCCAAGTGCCAGTGGAGTCTTATGAGTTATTGTTCCATCGGACACAAACAGGAAAGCGACATCATTCGTTGTCTTACCTTCGTTCCAATAAAATCCCTGACAAGAAACGCGATACCAACCCGAGTTATTTACCTTAACAGTCTGATATACAGCACCTTCCGAACCATTCACCTGTACTCCAAAGTACTTACCGCGATGTCTCTGATACTTCGCGCTGTTGTTCAATTCCTCATCAGGATTGTCACTTGTCTTGTCATTGTTATAGGTCGTATTTCCTATCACCGTCTTATAATAATACTGACCACCTAATTGAATTCCTTTGCCTGTTTCAAGAGGTACAAGTGTAGATTCCCATTGATTTTCACGATTTGAATTACGAACGAAATTAGCGTCAGCAATTGCGTATGTGATGTTTGTTGGCTGGTTCCATGCTGAAGGTGAAGTTCGCAATTTATTCTCAATAGTGGCCGTAGTAACTATCTTCCACTTTGATAGATATGTTGCCGAGGATGTCAATTCACATGGTGCTCCGTTTTCAGAAGGCGCAGTGATATAATATGTATTATCATTATAAGCAAAAGAAATGTAATACTCATTGTCTGTTCCAACTGGTGTGAATGCGAAACTATTGATGCCGGCTTCAGATCCATTCAGTTCAGAACCACGATCGCAGAATAGTCCGTTGTCGATTGCTGCATCGCCTGTATGATATCCTACATATCCTACGTATCGTCCCTGACCAAAGCCACTTGGTGACTCAAGACCGGTCTCCAACATAAACTCATCGGTATTACCCTCTTTCACTGTAACAATAGGAATACCATAATCACGATTGATTGATGCTTCAGTGCCCCATTTCGAACCGATGTAAAACCAAGCATGGGCTGCTTCGTTGTACAGATAAACACTTCCCCCATCAGTCATTCCTGCAGCAATCGGACTTCCCGTCCAATCCTGTGCCAACACCTTGTTTGGCAATGCCAATCCAACGACCACCATAGCGAGGCCGAGGAGGCTTTTCAAATTTTTCTCATGCATAATTTCTACAAGAAATCTCCTTAATAAAAACAAATCCTTAATGCTAATCTTAGTGCCAATAATGGTGAAATCACCACAAAAGCTGTGCAAAAATAACTTATTTTTCTGTAAACACAAGTAATTTATCGCAATAATTTTGCATTATTTAACAGTAACGATTTTGCTACGAATTTATCAAAAAGCAATCACGCAAACAACAATTATGCACGTAGGAGAAAGCAATAAAAAAGCGAAAGGGAACACCTTTAAGGTGTCCCCTTTTCGCACTGATATTTGAACTTATTTTGTAAGTCTTCTGATGATTCGGATACAGGAATTATTCCCAACCGTTCCAATCCTTAGCATCACCACCCCACTCACCTGGAGTACCAGGAGTGATTTCGATTACCTCTGTATTACCAGAGTCTGTATCGTGGATTGAAGCCTTGTTAAGAACTTCACCTTCGAGCATGTAGCGCTCTCCATCGAGGAGAACGAATTCTGTTGTTGGCTTAATATATGTCTTCATAATCTATTCTCCTTTTTAATTACTTTACAATATACTTCTTACCATTTACAATATAGATACCCTTTGGAAGGTTCTCAACTGAAGTAGCACTCATGTTCATACCGTTGATTGTGTAGATACCATTAGCGAACTTCTCCGCTGTTGACTCACCCTCATTGAAGATACCATGGATATATGTTGCGTCATCCTCGATACCATCAATCTCGAAGCTAATCTTAGCACCTGCAGATGTGTCTTCACCGTCGAAGTAACCAATACCTGGTTCGAGCCATGCGCGATAAGCCTTCATACCATATTCTGAGTCAAGCTGCCAGAGTTTGCCTCCCTTGAAGATGATATTACCCAGCATACTATAATCTACGAGGATATTCTGTTCGTCATCGTAGGTCTTAACAAGAGTACCTGTGAATGTCATTGTCATATCGCCAGAACCATAAGTATATGGAGTAACACCAGCAAGATTATCCTTGTCGAGGGTTACGAATGGTACCATGTAATAAGGTACGTCCTCACCACCGATAGCCTTCTTTACCATATCACCACCAGCAATAGGTGTAAGTGAAACCTCGTAAGGTACTGTTACACCTGGGTTCTTCTCAATATATACAATGTATGGCTTGTTTGCCTCGAGAAGTACGAAGTCATCAGTCTTGTCGGTCTTCATGATAGTCTCGAAACTGATTACACCGTTCTGAACCTTCTCAAGGTTAGCGATACGAGCACCACCACCGAATGCAGTAAGGAACTGCTTCTTTGTAAGGCTTACAGGGAGAACCAATGTATTCCACTTATTCTCAGAGAACTTACGGTTGAGAAGCATTGTAGAGTTGGTGTATCCTTCCTCTGTTTCTGTCAGGTAGTCGTGATCCAAGTTATCCTCTACGAGTACGAGGTTGGTATTGTAACCCATGAACTCGAGCTGGAAGTCATCGAATACAGTCCAATCGTTAGAAGCATAAGTATCCTCATCCCAGTTAAGACCAATTCTTACAGTCTTACCATTTGCATCATAACCATTCTCGTTAGGATTGTTCATTGAAACAAAGAACATAACTGCATTTGTATAGCGGTTTGCTGGGAACAATGCCTGAGCAGCAGCACTCCATGATGAAGGAACTGAACCCTCAGTATTACCCAAAGCAAGGAACTGGTTGCGTGTATCACCATCTACTGTTGCAAAGAGTGATACCACCTTGTTCTCATTACCAGCATTCCAGTAGAAGCCCTGACAAGAAACTGAGTACCAACCTGTGTGATATACCTTCACATCCTGATAAATCTGACCACGAACACCACGAGCCTCTGCTCCCCAATACTTACCATAAGCCTTCTTTGCAGAATTACCGCCAGTGTTATTAGTATAGGTATCGCCATTTCTAAAGGTTGTATTATACACTGTCTGGTAACCAACCTTCAATCCCTGACCTGAGGCACGCAAATCACTCTTCCAAGAAGTTTTATCATTAGAACCACGATCAAGATTTGGGTCCTTGATAAGGTAAGTAACATTTGTTGGGTTATTCAAGTCAGCAGGACTCTTCTCCAAATGACGCTTGATTTCATCATATGTAATGATAAGCCACTGTGAATACTCGCCATCTGCGCTTGACTTTGTTGTCAAAGTACCCTTCTTAGAACTACCTGAGATTGGGTTTGCAGTCATGTAACGGCCATTGAAAGTAATGTTATATGCATTACCAGAAACCTTCTGGCATGTCATATTTATAGTACTTGAACTTGAACCTCTATCACAGAATACTTCGTAGAGAGCATCAGAACCACTCTCGGTAATCATACCCAAGTTTGTACTGAGAGCTGTAATACCAGTTGTCATTTGGAAAGAAGTACCTGATCCAGTTACAGAAATGATTGGCAAACCATACTCTGTATTGAGAGCAGCCTGAGTACCCCACATTTCACCATTTACCAAGAAAGCCTTTGCACCAACATTATAGAGATAGACTGGCTTTGCACTTGTAGCCATACCTGCAGAAATTGCAGTTCCCTCCCAATCTGGTGTCTGTGCAGATGCATTACCTGCAAATACCAAACCTACAAACATCAATAATGATGCGAGGATAGAATCAAAATGTTTCATAACTTTTACTATTTTATCACTATATTTATTTATCGATATAATACAGTATTTTAAGTGTTTGTTGCCTCAAAAAAGGGGCTTTTAGTTTGTCACTTCCACTATTTATCTAGCAAAATTATGAAATTTTATCCTAATTACGAACAAAACCACTATGACAAATGTATTTCTTTTGCATTTTTTAACAATGAACGAAAATCGGGCAAAAAAGAAAGGGAATACCTTTAGGTATCCCCTTTTCTCAAAATATAAGATTTTTGTATTTTCTTAAATTAACGCACTGGATGATTAATCCCAACCGTTCCAATCCTTAGCATCACCACCCCACTCACCTGGAGTACCAGGAGTGATTTCGATTACCTCTGTGTTACCAGAGTCTGTATCGTGAATTGAGGCTTTGTTGAGAACTTCGCCCTCGAGCTGCATGTAACGGCCGCCTTCGAGAAGAACAAATTCTGTTGTTGGCTTAATATATGTCTTCATAATCTATTCTCCTTTTTAATTACTTTACGATATACTTCTTACCATTTACAATATAGATACCCTTTGGAAGATTGTCAACAGATGTTGCGCCCATGTTCATACCATTGATGCTATAAATTCCGTTAGCAAACTTCTCAGGTGTTGATTCAGACTCGCCACCTACGAAGAGGTCACGGATGTAAGTAGCATCATCCTCGATACCATCAATCTCGAAGCTAATCTTAGCACCTGCAGAAGTATCATCGCTGATGCCATAACCCATTGGCTCAAGCCAACCACGGTAAGCCTTCATACCATATTCTTTATCAAGCCACCAAAGTTTACCGCCCTTGAAGATAATCTTGCCGACCATATCATCAAAGCCATCACGTATCTTATTACCTTCGTAAGTCTTAACGAGAGTTCCGTTCAATGTGATTGAAGCATCATCACCATCTTCGAAAGTATAAGAATCAACACCATCAAGATTAGCCTTGTCAAGTGTCACGCGTGGTACCATATAATAAGGTGCATCAGGACCACCAATAGCCTTCTTAATGAATCCTGTACCATCAGCCTTATTGAGAGAAGCCTCATACTGAACAGTTACAGCAGGATTGTGCTCAATGTATACAATGTATGGCTTGTTTGCCTGAAGGAGGATATCATCGTCACGCTTTGACTTCTTCTCGATAGTTACGAAACTGAGTACACCATCCTTAACCTTCACCATATCAGCAATACGAGCGTTAGCACCGAATGCTGTGAGGAACTGCTTCTTTGTAAGATTTACAGGGAGGACAAGAGTGTTCCAAGCGTTTTCAGTGAACATACGGTTAAGAAGCAATGTTGCATTCTTGTATGTCTCTGTAGTCTGAGTAAGGTAGTCATAATCCAAAGTATTCTCCTCAAGTACAAGGTTATTATTGTCACCGAGGAATTCGAGCTGGAAGTCATCGAATACTGTCCAGTCACCTACATTTGAATTCTCCTCATCCCACTCGAGACCGATAGTAATAGTCTTACCAGTAGCGCTATAACCTGAAGCAGTGTTCATGTCCACAAAGAACATCACAGCATTTGCATAGCGTGTACCAGGGAAGAGCTGCTCAGCAGCTGCATGCCAGTCAGCAGGAACCTCACCCTCGATGTTACCAAATGAAAGGAACTGGCGACGAGTATCACCATCAACTGTTGCGAAGAGCGAAACAACCTCGTTAGATACCTCATCCTCATTATGATAGAAGCCCTGACAAGAAACAACATACCAACCAGTGTAGTTAACCTTGATCTGCTGCTGGAACTTACCATAAACACCATTAGCCTCAGCACCAAAATACTTACCCCACTTTGAACGGTATGCATCCGATGTATTGCCTGCACAAGAACTTTCACCCTGAGCATCAGGTCTTGTCTTGAAGAGTTCCTGAACACCAAGCTTCAAACCATTGTTTGCTTTTGGAGTCATAGATTCAGAAAGGACGAACGCATTGTTGCTATCCCAGATATTGAATGTAACCCACCACTGACCAAGGATGTACTCCAAACGGCCAAAGGTTGCATTTGAAATACCATTGCTATTAACAACCCACTCAGTAGGAGTTTCGCTTGTCACTGCATTGGTAAGAACATTTCTTGAAAGGTAAAGGTCATTGCA
>JAZQOD010000090.1:0-13593 GCA_045627685.1 Prevotella sp.
GTCCAAAGGTAATGAACCTCCCATTCAAGGAGGGTATCCGTCGTGCTGATCGTGATAATACTATCGATGTATATATCTCTGACGATTATGAGGATGTACTTGCTGATGGTACATGGGAACTCTTCTTCACAGAGAAGCCAGAGCCTCTCACCCGTGAGGAGAAGAAGGCATGGATTGCACAGAACACTGGCGTTGCTCTCGGTTCTGACGCGTTCTTCCCATTCGGTGATAACATCGAGCGTGCTCACAAGAGTGGTGTAGAGTATATTGCACAGGCTGGTGGCTCTGTTCGCGATGACCATGTTATCGACACTTGCGATAAGTACGGCATCACAATGGCATTCATCGGCATCCGTCTGTTCCACCACTAAGAATCGGGGGAAAGTCTATGGACGATTTCGAAAACATATTGATGAATGGTATCAACTTCGGACGTGGGGGAGAACGTAAGGACCCTAACGAAGGGAAGGTGAAGACCAAGGCAAAGAAAAAGAAGTACATCACTGGTGCTCATGGTTCGGGTTCTGCCAAGCAGAAAGCGAAATACCGTGAGCAGCGTGCTAACCGTCATAAGTAAATACATCTGCTGATGAAGAAAGATATAAAGGCTCTGCTTGAAAAGGTTGAGGCAAAACTCATAAAGGGTATTCATGAGCATCCTTCAAAGGATACTCTCGATCATCTGGCTATATTCGCTGGATTCCAGGACTGGGATAGTTTCCGTGAGGAGATGGCCCAGGCTGAAGAGATAATACCAGATGTAGAGGATGCCCCAAAGGAGGATACCCGGAAAAACAAGCAGTAAGGTACTTCGGTATAAACAGAAAATCGCCAGTCCCAACGGACTGGCGATTTTGTTAGTCTGTCAATGCAACGATAATGTTTTTCCCGTATTCATCTTCCTTTATTACAACCAGATTATTGCTGCGCAGTATCTCGTTGAGAATAACATCCACAAGAGTAGCCTCGGCTCCGGAATGTTCTTTTATATCCTGTACATAAACCTCAGCCTTTCCCCTCATGAAATTGACTATCTTTTCTTTGCTAACATCATAGGGACTATTATGCTCGTATTTCATGTTCAGATGACTTTGTCGTAACATACGTTCCTCTTCTTCGTTCTCTAGTTCTGGAGCGTCAAGCCATGCCGTTATGCGCTTCCACCAGTTTGTGCGTCCCATATGGGTGGCAATGCTGAAATGTGTCAAGAAATGCAAGAAAGTAGTATGGTTGTAGATGTGATAACGCAGGAAGAAATATGTGCCCCACACTAGTACCATTGCAGAACAAATCACCAAGTATAACTGCATATCGTATGAAACGGTACATTTCACAGAAATGCCCCATATCAGTACAATAAGACATTGAAGAATTATTTCTGTGAGTGTTGTCACAGAATGGCTAACACCGATGTTTATGAATACATGATGAAGATGGGTCTTATCAGGGCTAAATGGGCTGCGCCCTTTCAAGATTCGCATTGTCATCACGCGCAAAGTGTCTGCGACAGGTAATGATAATATTGCAAGAACGAGTGCAATTAGGTTCACGCCCTTTGCTCCGGCATAATATGTCAGTCGAGTGTCGTCTCGTAAAATACACATCACAAACCATGTCATCAGCATACCCATGACCATTGTTCCGGCATCACCAATGAACATTCGTGAGCGCAGACCGAATACATTATGTATGATGAATGGCATCAATGAACCGGTCATGGCAAAGGCTAAGAATGCATTTGGCATATCGCCAGACTTAAGGAATACTAGTCCGAACATCAGTCCGCACACTATGCACAGACCGCTCCCCAATCCGTTTACTCCGTCAATCATATTCACAGCGTTGATGATTCCCACACCAGTGAGTACTGTCAGAGGTACACCAATCCACCAAGAGAAATGATATACGCCCCACAATCCTCTGAGGGTATCCACACAACATCCGCTACTGTAGATGAGTGCTATAATGGTAAGGATCTCGATTGTAAAGCGACTCTTTGCAGTAAGACCAACGATATCGTCCATTGCTCCTACATATAGCATTATAGACATTGCGCATAGGGCAGGGAATACATCCGAATGAATAGGAAAATGATAAGGTAATGCTAATGAGGCAAGTACTCCGACTAGTACACCAAAGAATACTGCAATACCGCCCATAACTGGTATTGGCGCCTTTTGCAACTTTCGTGCATCAGGATTGTCAACGATATTTTTGTCTTTGGCAATCTTCAGTATTTTAAAATAAACCCAACGAACAGCAATAAATGATATTGATAGCGTCACTAACGATGCCATCAACATCAGCCATTGGTACATAGTCAATCCTAACATTTCTCAGCCTTCTTACTCTAAACACTACTGCTTTTGTATATGGAAATATCTGATCTTGACATTATCCGATTACAAATTTACTTCTTTTCCTTATAATTAGCAAATAATCAGGCAGAAATTTGCATCACAGTTGTTTTTTTTATGACCTTTAGTCTTTCTGGAAGTGGAACCAGTCGAGGTCAACCATACCGCCAGCCTGCTTTGTCGCGTAGTTGAATATAGCGAAGCGGTTGCCGGTGAAATGGGCTGTGCTGAATATCATTCTAAAACCTCTGCCCAACTGCTTCCAGTTCTTGCCGTCGTAGGAATATGAGAAGAACGCCACATCTGTGGTGTAGTCGCACGATGCCTTCAGATATACGATATCGCTCTGCAGATCAACGCTGAACTTCTCCTTCTCTCTGTCTGTCATCACAAGGCGCTTCTTGCCTCCATCCATATTCACCTGGATGCTTCCTGGTTCGGAACAGAACATCGAGATACCGGCACGGTCACCGTCCTTCATCGCCTTAACATCCATCTTGATACTTCCTTCGGACATTGGGCCATACGAACGCTGTATCAATGTGTTGCGTGCTTCGAAAAGGCTCTTCACCACCTTGCCGGTTTTCAATCGCATCCATCCTTTACGCTCTGTGAGCGACCAGAGACTGTTGTCTGGATTGTGGTTCCACTGCCATACGATGTCGAGTGCTGGTTTGTTGAACTCGTCGCTGGCTGTTATGCGCTCCTTGCATGGCTTGCCACCACCAGGCATAGGCAACTCCTGTGCTATGCAGCCGTTCTCATCGCCCAGCACAGGCCATCCGTTCTCCCAACGCATTGGCATAAGGAATGGAATACGACCTACAGCCTCGTGATCTTGGAACATCATCGACCATTCCTCGCCATTTGGAGTGTCGATAAAGAATCCCTGTGCCACACCGTTGTATCTGCCGTTACGCCAGAATCCCATGTGGTCCTCAAGGATAATCTTCATATTGTTGGCATAGTCACCGTCAATCTTGTCGGCACGGAAAACAATCTGAGTGCGGATACCACCCTCAGGCCACCAGATACAAGTGAGATAGTATTTGCCATCGTGCTTGTAGAGATGTGAACCCTCGAGCAGTCCGCGTGGCTCGCCGTGGATAACCTCTGTATCTACACCGTCAGGATTGAAACCCGGACGGAAATCTGGATAGAACTCCTTAAGTTTGATATGACTGCCATTATAAAATAGGTACGCGCGATCGTCATCATCAATGAAGAATGATGCGTCGTGCAGATATTCGTCACACTGCCAAATGATTTCCCACTTCTTGCGTGGGTCGGTGGTGCGATAGAGGTAAGACTTCACGCCTGTACCGAAGAAACAGTAATAAAATCCTTTATGATAGCGCAGTGATGCCGCCCACTGACCGCGGGAATAGACATTGCCTCCTTCGAGATTGTTCTTTGGACTTTCGTTAAGTGTCTCAAACAGATAGTTCACAGTTTCCCAGTCCACAAGGTCTGTTGAGTGCATGATTGGTGCACCAGGCGAGAAATGGTTTGTGGTGCTCACCATCCAGTAGTCGTTGCCCACACGGATAGCGTCCATATCAGGAACATCGGAGTAAATCACAGGGTTTTTGAATGTCTTGCCGTCAGCGAAAGCACTGATGGAACAGAGTAGCGACAATGCGCATACGAATAAGGTCTTAAGTTTCATGAGTTGAAATGGTTGTTTATTTTTTACAAAGATAGCAAAATAAAATAAGATAAAGCAAAATAATACTTAAAAAACGTCTCTTTTTCGCTGTATTATTTCCTTAGTTACCGAGAAAGTAGTAATTTTGCACACAAATTAGAACAAAACTATTAAAATTATGACAAAGAAACTTCTTTTTGCAATCGTTGCAGTAATTGCTTTTGCGTTCACTGTATCGTCATGTATCAAGGGTGAGAGTGGTCCTGCCGAGAACTATATCCAGGATTATTTCACTGTTGATGGCATCTATCCTACTTACACGCTCTATTCTGACCACGGCTATACCGTATATCTTACTTCAGAGAGTGTATCGCAGCTTCCTGGTGGAAAAGGCTTTGATGGACATAAGCGTGTAAACCTTCTCTTGTCTTACACTGACGAGAATGTTATTGAAAGTGATAAAGATGTTATTATCCGTAATGCTGTAATCCAGTCAGGTCAGTATATGGATGAGAAGGATCCATTGACTATTGAGCAGGCTAATGGCCAGAAGCAGCTTGAGGAGGACAGCCTCTTCATCGTAGAGACTCTCTTCTACGACACTCAGTATGGTGTTAGAATCGCTCCATGGGTTGGCGCTAAGCAGTACATCAACATTCCTTGCTATGCAGGTTATGCATTTGATGGTAAGGGTATCTATCCTACCTTCAACCTTACCTATGATCCTGCTACATTCAAGGAGAACGAGGCTGAGGTGACATTCCTCTACAACCGTCATTGTGCAAAGTCTTTGGGTTCTGTTTACTATCAGGCTTTTGAGACAACATTCCCAATGGCGAGCATCATCCGTCAGGTTCCAGGCAGCGACTCTGTTGTCGTTACTATCAACACTAAGGGCAAGGAACCAGTAAAGGTCAAGATGGGCCGCTTCTAATAAGCCGCCTCTTAATAATAACAGCAACGCCGATCCTCCTCAGGACCGGCGTTGTTTGTTAATTTGTCATCGTCATCGTAAACTTTTAACTCTTCACTCTTAACTTTTAACTTTTCACTTTCCTCCGGAAAGTATCTCCTCCAATTTCAGGTTCTTATACACCATCTGGTAGTTCAGCGGTTCTTCCTCGTAGTAGAATCCAATAGTACCATCTTTCTGCAGAGTCATTGTCGAGTATGCCGAACCTTTATCGCTCACCTGATACTCGCCATCCCAGTTTGATGCAAAGGCGAGTGGGGTAGAGTAGTCCGCCACGCTCTCAAGGAATTTGTAGTAGATGGTCACATTCGAACGCTTTGGTCCTGCCGGGATACTCTGTAATGCCACATGACATTTCTTTCCATCCTTCTTCCAAGGCAGAATCATTATCTCACCGTCGGTAGGCGTTCCGCTGTTGCTGATGCCACCAGGACATTCGCGTGAGTCCACGCACTTGTCCCACTGACCGTCGGCAGTCTTCTTGTTTGTATAATGGAAGATGTTGAAATATCGTCCGCCGTCCTTACGCGAACTTATCAGCACATCTCCGTTAGGCAGTTCCTCGCATTTCGGTTCATCGCCCTTAGGCACGCATACATTATAAGAATCGCCGAGCACATTCCAGTTGCGTCCGAAGTCATCGCTGTAAAGCACGAAGTTTCCCTCGTGTGTGCAGAGAGCTCCGTAGATACGGTAGTATTTGCCCACCTTCACTCTCGAACTCTGGCAGATTCGTCCTGATCCCATGAACAACGCTCTTACCTTATCGTGCAGCAGAGTGTGGTATATATGCAGCGTGTGGTCCTTGAACTGTTTGTCCCACACCCACTCGCCTGTTTTCTTGTCGAGATAGGCATGGATGGTTACTATGTGCTGTGGATTTGCCAGCGACGAAGCCCAGTATGTCATGTTGCCTGCCACACAAGCCAACAGCAGTTCGTTGCTGTTTCTGTCGGCCACAAGACAAGCATCGCCGAAACCTGTTGTCAGTCCTTCGCCAGTGCCGGTGAGCACTTCCGTCATCTCGCCCCAGGTCTTACCATTGTCCTTGCTCACTCGCTGTTTGATATCCACACGACCGTAGCCGATGTCATTGAAACATGGTCTATAGTCGCTCAAGGCAATCACATCTCCGTTCTTCGCTGTTGCTATTGCAGGAATACGATACGGAGGCTGCCCCTCGACAGTCTCAAAGAGTGTTGTCTGTGCCATCGCCGGCATCGCGATGGTCATGAGTAGTAATAGAAATTGTTTCATAGTTATATGGATTTGAGGTTATTCGGTTGTTATAAACAGTTCCCCCTCGCCTATAGGGGGAGGGGGATAAGGGGATAGAGATTATTATTTCTGGAACACGCGTACATATTCTACTTCCATTGTCACAGGAAGTTTCGACTCGTCAACGCCTTGTGAACCGCCCCAGTCGCCACCCCAAGCAAGGTTGAGGATGACATAGAATGGTGCATCGTAAGGCCAGTCGCGAACACCAGTACCTGGGTTCTTGTAGTAGAGAGTCTTGTTGCCGTCAACATAGAACTGGAAATAGTCTGCTGTCCACTCCATACCATATACATGGAACTCGGCTCCAGCCTCCTTGCAGTAAACCTCCTTGGTTACCTGAGTGCCGTTAGAGTGTACATGACCGTCAGCGTGGAGTGATGATGATACATAGTCCTTATGGTATCCTACTTCCTCCATGATGTCAATCTCACCGTCGTGTGGCCATGAGGTGAAGTGAACAGGCATCATCCAGAATGCAGGCCATGTGCCCTTGCCTGAAGGCAACTTGATCTTTGCCTCTACATAACCATACTGCCAGCCTGTGCCTACCTGAGCATATACACGACCAGAGTAAACCTTGTTGTCTTCCTTGAAGCAGTTTATCTTCAATGTACCCTCTGTCACCTCTGTCACGCGTGCGCCCTTTGGCGACTTTGTGTTCACATAGTTCTGCAACTCGTGGTTCACCCAACCAGAGTTCTTCACCTCGTGTGTCCAGTCCTGACGGTTCAGGTCGATACCTTCCTGACTGAACTCGTCATTCCAAACGAGATGATAACCCTCGAGTGGGCACTGTATCTCTTCGTTGCCTTCCTGCTTTACCTCGATGGTTGCTTCTTCGTCGGCAGTCTTCACAGTAACCATACCTGTACGGTAGAAACCTTCGTTGGCAGCAACGGTGATAACAACATCCTTGCCGCTCTTGCTGCATGTTATCCATGCCTCTGATGCAGTAGCCTCCCAGTTGCCGTTATACTCTACAGCAACATTCTTGTTGCCACCTTCTTTCTGGAAGTAGAGTGATGTCTCTGCTACCGAGAGAGGAGCAAGTTGCTTTACGTTCACCTCTTTGCGAGTCTGGCCGCTCTTGAAAGTCACTGTTCCTGTGCGCTCTGCACTGGTGTTGGCTGTGAGAGCAACGGTTATTGTCGATGCAGAGGCATTTGGAGTAACCTTCATCCAGTCATCCGAACCGTAGGCAGTCCATTCCTTAGCGTCTGTTGTCACATTGATGGTGAATGTAGTAGCCTGAGCAGTTGCTGTGTAATTCTCTGGATTCAGTGTTACGTTTGTCTTGTCTGAATCTGGCTTTGGAGTAGGCTCGTCGTTGTCTCCACTGCACGAAATCATAGGCAGTGCACATACGAGCAGAAGCATGAGATTGATGAATTTTTTCATTTTGTCATTTTTTGGTTGTTATTCTATTTGCAAAGATACTGCTTTTTCACATAATATCCAAATCTTTTGGAAATGATATGCCTTTGGGCTTATTGATTTTTAAGACGATAATGACATAATGACAAATTTATATTCATACATAAGGTTGTCGTTAACAAGAAAATATATGTCATTCTTGTTCCTCTGCGCTACGCAAGCGGCCGAGCACTGTCTGAAGATAAAACCGACTGGGGCGAAAAAAGGCTCAACCCTTTTGGGGCTGAGCCTTATAATATAGATTAGATGTGTGATTAGTTCTCAACGAGGACGAAATCCTTGATTGTAACCTCTGCACCAGCTGGTGTGCGACCAAGGTCAACGAAAAGAACAACCTTGTCGTAGTCTACATCTGGAGCAACACCAATCTGCTTGAACTGGAAGTCGGTATAAGCATCAAGCTTTACATCGTTTACATAGAAGAATGCGTGATCGTTGTCATTGCCTTCCCATGCAAGCTTTACAGTTACGGTGCAAGCCTCAGAAGAGTTGAAAGTAAGACCAAAATTGTATGTCTTTGAAGCAGATGCTGGGATGTCAGTATGGAACTGGGTCTGTCCCATCCATTCGCTACCACCGATTCCAGCAGGAATTGTAACGACATACTCGCGTGGAGCCTTTGAGTCGTTGATGTCAGGAGTGAGAGCGCCTGACCAATCGCCAGCAGAATACCACCAGCCAAGATTTACGTTCGCATTAGCCCAGAGGTTGCCTGGCATATCCCATGTGAGAGAAACCTCACTTGGATCAAGCTTATGCTCCTGGAATACGAAGTTCTTTGCTGTAATCTCTGTACCTGCAGGCAGACGACCGTAGTCGATGATGAGCATTACCTTCTCGTAGTTTCCACCGTCAGTAGCGATGCCGAGCTGCTTGAATGTTACATCCTCGAATGCCTTCACCTGAACATTGTTCTCATAGAAGAATGCGTGGTTAGAATCGTCGTTTGCATCAGCAAGCTTTACAGTGATAACGCCATCTACGCTTGAGTAGAATGCACAACCGAAGTCGTATTTCTTTGATGCATCAGCAGGAACAGCGATAGTCAGCTTGTTCTGACCTTGCCATTCACCACCGCCTACGCCTTCAGGAACAACTACAGTGTACTCGTTCTTTGACTGAACCTTGATCTCTGGGTTGAGACCACCTGACCAGTCACCAGGAGAATACCATGTTTCGAGTGTGTAATCGGTCCAAAGGTTAGCAGGGCTGTTTGGATCGAGAGGCTTGGTGTCGCCACCCTGATCGCCTGGCTCGTCTGAAGGAAGAACAGTACCGTCGTCGTTAGCGTGATCCTTGATAACAATGTTCTTTACAGTAACAGTTGTGTTTGCTGGGTTACCACCGAAGTCGAAGAACAACTCACAGTCGCAGTCAGCAGAGAGCTCGTTAACGCCTGATACATAGAATACCTTGTCCTCGTAAGCAGCAACATCAACACGCTCAGCGAATACGAAGTTGTCGCCTGAGTTAACATCGGTCAACTTAACAGTTACGCCCTTGATGTCAGCATCAGAAGAGATGATACATGACATATCGTATGTAGCGTTAGCAGAGAGATGGAGCACGCCCTCGTTTGGCTTCAAAGGACACTGAGCCATCCACTGGTCTGTTGTTGCCTCTGGCAAGTGGAATGTGTATGCATTGCCATCCTTGCTGAACTCTGGGTCAGCAATCTGGTTCCAATTAGGAGCATACCAGAAGTGAGTTGTGAATGCACTGTTGTCGTCAACTGGCTTCCAGAGGTTGAACTCTGAATCATACTTGAAGCCTGAGAACTTAACAGCAGCAGCACCAGAAGTGAGGATATAGTGCCAAGCAATACCACCATTGTCAATAACGAGGTTGATCTCAGAGCTTGTGATGCTCTCAACCTTATAGCGAGGCTCGTTCCAGATATCATCGTTAGCGATGTATGGGAAGAATGTGTGCTGTGGGAATACGATGTAGAGGTCGTTGCCCTTAGTCTCGAACTTGTAATCAACGGTCTGCTCTGTAGCGTCAACGCAGAAGTCCTCGCCCTGAGGACCGCCGAGTGCTACAACATCCTTGTTTACATAGATCTGACCAGACTCACCTGGGTTGAAATTGTACTTATAGTCAGCAGAGAATGTCAAGCGACAGTCGTAAACGCCGTAGCCTTCCTTCTCGTTAGCGCCTGCCGACCACCAGTCCAAACCGGTAGTAGCTGGCTGACCGCAACCGAGGTGACCTGCCTTGTCATTGTCAATACGCCACTCCTTTGAAGAGTTCTCCTTTGCACCGCAGAGCAGTGTGAGATACTTGTCGTAGTTCACGATAGAGTTGTCCATAGTGAATGTGAACTCCTTTGAACCATCACTGATACCATTGCGGTTCATCAACTTGAACTCACCACGATATGTACCGGCAAGTGTATAGATCTTCTTCAGACCGTTAACAGTAGAGTAAACAACCTTATCATTCTCATCATAGAGAATCCATACAGGCATACAACCCTTTACGTTATCAGGGAGTGAGAAGGTAACCTGGTTGAGGTTCTGATCTACAGAAACCACAGGCTCAATACCATCAAGTGTCGGGATCTGACCGTTAGCACCTTCGAAGGTCTCTGGTGTACAAGCAGCAAACATTGCGAGTGCTACGAGCCCGAACAGATATTTGAATATATTTTTCATTTTCTTTCTGTTTAATGTTGGTTAGTTTACTTGAAGTACTCCTCGTTCTGCTTCAATGCTGGGTCTGAGTCAAGCTCACCCTGAGCGATTGGAATATACTTCTTGTTCTTTGTCCAGTGACCGATACGACCTTCGTCTGTTGGATTAGTACCATCGCATGGGCACTCTACGAGAGCAGTGAGAGCGTTCTCTGATGCACCAGATACGTCAACCATACGAACGAGGTCCCAGTAGCGCTTACCTTCACCTACGAACTCAAGCTTACGCTCAGCCATGATGTTGTCGAGAGTAGCCTCTACCTCACCAAGACCAGCACGCTTGCGAACCTTTGTCAGCAAGTCCTTAGCATTGCCCTGACCAGCACCGCGAACGATGAACTCAGCAGCATAGAGCAGACACTCTGAGAAACGGTAGTAACGCAAGTTGTTGTTGTAGTTCAGGTTGTTGTCGAAACCTGCAGCAGCATTTGTCTCAGTGAATGGACGATACTTAGCAAGCCAGATATGAGTATCCTGATAACGGTTTGTGTACTCTACACCACGAACATCCCAACATGTAGCGTCACGGCGTGTATCGCCTTCCTCGAACATGTTGTATGTTGATGTACGAACAGGGAGGAAGCCCCAGCCGTCACCACCTGCCCAGCCGTCACCGCCTGGCCATGAGTTTGGTGAGATAAGGGTAGGGAGTACAGTACCACCGGTACCGAGAGCCCAGCCCCAACCACGGTCGTTGTTTGCACTCTCGTAGTTGATCTCCCAGATTGACTCCTCGCACCACTCGCCTGACTCAGCCCAGATGCCAGCATAGTCAGCCTTGAGGTCATAGTCACCGCTGTTGATGATCTCGTTCATGTAACCGAGAGCCTTGCCGAAGCGTGCTGTATCGTTCTGGTATGCCACCATCTCAGCGTAGAGCATGTAAGCCATAGCCTTTGACACGCGGCCGGCATTTGCATTGTCCCAACGCATAGGGAGTGAACATGTGCCGAGTACATCCTCCAACTCAACGATGAGATTGTCATATACCTCGTCAGCAGTGAGCTGTGGAGCAGTATATGGATCAGTCAGGTCTGTGAGGAAGTAAGGCACATTTCCGAAGTAGTGCCACAACATATTATAATAGAACACGCGCAACACGCGAGCCTGGTCTGAATAAGAAGCCTTGTTCTCCTTTGTGAGATTACCCTTCTCGTCAGCCCAGCCGATGTACTTCAATACATCGTTACAACGCTTGATACCTGAGTAGTCAACAGTCCAGAGTGATGACAATGTGTTGCTCTGGTTTCCGTTGAAGTCTGACAGCAAGTGCCAGTTCTGCATATCTGCATAGTTTGAACCACCAACCCAGAAGAGGTCGCCCATGATCTCTGAGTCAATGTTGAGGGCATTATACTGGCCCAATCCCCAGTCTGGCCACTCCAGTGGGTCATAAGCAGCGGTGAGAGCCTCGAATACCTTCTCGTCAGTGTTGTAGTACTCCTCCAGTGGCTCACCAGTTGGGTTCTCGACTGTAAGCCAGTCTTCACCGCATGATGTTGACAACAGAACGCCTGCTGCGAACAATCCTAATGTCTTTATTGTTGATTTCATAAATTTCTTTTCTTTTACTTAACGGTTACAATTGCGATACGGTTAGCGTGGTCTGTGTTAGCACCCTTTGCCTCAACGCGGTTAACATTAACGCCACGAGACTTCAAGTAGTCAGCAACAGCGTCAGCACGCTTCTGTGAGAGAGCCTTGTTAGCCTCTGCCTTACCCTCTGGTGAAGCGTAAGCCACAACATCAACAGTTGCGCCCTTCTCAATACCGTCGAGCTCTGTTGCGTCAGCAATCTTAGCAGAGTTTACAGCGAATGTCGCAACATAAGTCTTCTCGACAGCCTTTGTTGTCTCAACTTCCTTAGTTACAACCTTCTCTACTGGCTTCTCAACAACGCGGTCAACATACTCTACCTTTGGTGCAGAGTAAGTAACTTCCTGCTTAGCAGCGCGCTTCTTGCCACCGATAGTTACATTTACACCAACCATCCATGTGCGTGCCTGTGGATATACACCACGGTCAACACCGAGTGACTTGCCACCTGAAGCGATTTCAGGATCGAAGCCCCAGTACTTTGTCCATGTGATGAGGTTGTCAACAGAACCGTAAACGCGGAGACGCTCGATGAAGAGCTTGTTTGTCCACTTTGCTGGGAATGTGTAACCCAACTGGAGAGTCTTGATGCGGAAGTATGAACCGTCGCATACATAGAGGTCAGAACCTACCCAGTTGTAAGCACCAGTCTGTGAGAGGCGTGGGTACTTTGTTGATGTGCCCTCACCAGTCCAGCGACCGAGCATCCATGTAGGATAGTTACCTGAGTAAACGTCAGTACGATATGTTGCGTCGAGGATGTCAGCACCCTGAACGCCCTGAGCGAATACCATGAAGTCAAAGCCCTTCCAACCTGCGTTGAATGTGATACCGTAGGTCCAGTCTGGGTTACCGTTACCGATACATGTACGGTCGTTAGCGTCGATGATGTTATCACCGTTCATATCTACGAAACGAACATCACCAGGAACGCGGTCCAAACCGAATTGTGCGTTGTAAGCCTCTGCCTCAGCAGGGTTCTGGAGGATACCGTCTGTCTTATAACCATAGAAGAATGGGAAAGGCATACCGTTCTCACCACGAGTAGCGAGTTCTGCAAGTGACTGTACGCCATCGAAGTTCTGGAAACCGTCAGCGTTACCAAGGTCGATCAACTTGTTCTTTACGTATGCAGCGTTAGCCTTGATAGAGAACTGTGCGTCAGCGATGTGCCACTTATATGTTACATCGAACTCAATACCCTTGTTGCTCATGCTACCAACGTTAGCCTGTGGCTTGTTCTCACCGCAGTAACTTGGGATTGGACGCTCGATGATCATGTCGTTAGTGCGCTTGTCGAATACATCAACAGTGATTGCCAATGCCTGGTTCCAGAAACCGAGGTCGAGACCGAGGTCATACATCTCAGCCTCCTCCCAGTGGAGGTCAGGGTTTGCCATCAATGATGCCTTAGAACCGATGAACTTCTGTGCTGTTGTACCGAACAAGTAGTTGTTGTTCATTGAAGAGTATGCAGAGTAGTTGAAGTTACCGATACGGTCGTTACCGTTCTTACCCCATGAACCACGGAGCTTCATGTTTGACAACCAACCAGCTGTGCTCTCCATGAACTTCTCGTTCATGATGTTCCAACCAACAGATACTGATG
>JAZQOD010000091.1:0-19093 GCA_045627685.1 Prevotella sp.
CTCTCTGTCGTTCTGACCAGATTCGTAGTATTTGGCAATTTTCACAAACTTCTCGTTCTGGAACACTATGTCCCACTGGAATATCGGCAGTGCAATATCCAAAGGCAGATCAAAGCTCATCTCCTTTTTGAGGTATAGCTCCACAGTGGTGTCGTTCAGGATAGAGTTCTTCGTATCGAAATCACCAAAACGGTCGGTGTTATACACCATGAGTACTCCGTAATCCACCGGTGGGGCTTCCTGAGTCAACTGATGCAGACGTATAGTGCTGCTCACCAACTTTCCCTTGGTTCTTTTCTTTACCTCCTTGCAGAGCCTAAAGAATCCACCGCGTGTTGTAGCCGTCCAGTCACAGTCGAGCTGTATCTCGTGCCAGTTGTTGATATTGTTCCACTCACACATCGCCTCCACTCTCTTCACAATCTTCTCGGCGAGAACATCCACCTTATTCAAATTTATCATTTGTTTCATTGCATCGACTGTCACGAACACCGTTGGGACAATCTCTATGCCTTCGGGCATCGAATCGACTATTGTCAGCGAGGCGTTTGGTACAGCCATTGGATAGCCATCCGTCACATCAAACATTCGCAGATACATACGACCGATCTTTTCTTTCTCAAGGAATGTGCGTTCATTGTCTGACAGTTTGAACGAAGTACGCCAGTAGTACACCGCATTCATAGGTTTGTGGATTGTGTCTGTTGGAGGAATATTCGTTCCCATCGGTCGCTCACAACGCACTGTACCGAGTATTATCGCTACAACCATCAACACAGGGAGTATAAGTATCATTCGATTGCTATTCATATTCTTTGCCATTTGTTTTTTATCACACTGCAAAATTAGTATTTTTATTCTTATCTACGCTCGTTACAGACTGCCCTCTGTACGAATTTCCCCTCTCACTGTACGAAATATCACCCCATCAACGCTTTCGTCTTCGTTTTCGTTTTTGTTTTCGTTTTAATTTATTACCTTTGCATCAAAGAACGATCAAATTTCCAGAAACAATGAAGCACAATAGCATTTTCAGAAACCTCGCCGTGGGCGTGATGGCTATGGCAAGCACAAGTGTGTCGGCGCAGTTGACAACAAACAATGGTATCCAGTATCTGCAGGGGCAGTCGGTTGACGTGAGCCAGCAGTTTACTGATTTCAGCAACATATATTTCTTTGCCGACAGTCTGGTGAGTTTCGACACTACCACAGGTAAAGGCCTGCTGCAATGGAAACGCGAACAGTTGATGCCTCGTCAGGCTTTCAACGCTAACACCTATCTGCACCAGCCTTTGCAGATGCTCGACTTCCCTACTCCGGCTTACGACAACAACCCACAGTTGCAGTTCTGCATCGAACCAGTGAACGAGCGCACTGTGCGTGTCCGCGTGTTCACCACACCTATCATCCCGAAAGATGATTATAGCGATGAGATGATGCTCGTGGGCAAGCCTGCCGATGGTCGCGCGAAATGGAATGTAACGAAGACTGCCAACGGCGTGGAGTATAAATCGGTTGAGGGTAGCATCTGTATCAACGCATATCCTTGGCGTATCGTCATCAAGGACAAGAACGGCAAGGAACTGACTCACACTCGTACATGGAATGATAACGACAGTACTCAGATAAAGGTTCCGCCATTCCTCTTCATGAAACGTGGTTCAGACAACAGCCGTGCCATCAATCCGGTTTTCTCACTTGCCCCTGGCGAGAAGATTTTCGGTTGCGGCGAGTCGTTCACATCACTCAACAAAGTTGGACAGAAAGTTAACCTCTTCGTGACCGACCCACAGGGACCGGAGTCGCCTGATATGTACAAGCCTATTCCATTCTTCTTCAGCAGCAAGGGCTATGGAATGTTCATGCACACTTCGGCTCCTGTGACCTGCGACTTCGGTTGCTCATATATCGGTGCCAACAAACTGTTTATGGCCGACGAGGAGATGGACTTCTTCATCTTCTTCGGTAATCCGAAGGAAATTCTCAGTGAATACACAGCCCTCGTTGGTCGCCCGGAGATGCCACCATTGTGGTCGTTCGGCACTTGGCAAAGCCGCATCACATATTTCTCAGAGCAGGAAGGTCGTGAGGTTGCAAAGAAACTGCGTGAGAACAGGATTCCTACTGATGTGATTCATTTTGACACTGGTTGGTTTGGTGTTGACTGGCAGTGCGACTATGAGTTTGCCAAAGACCGCTTTGACAACCCTACACAGATGCTCAGCGACATGAAGAAGGACGGATTTCACGTTTGTCTGTGGCAGCTACCTTATTTCACTCCAAAGAACCGCTATTTCAACGAACTCGTAGAGAAGGATCTCTATGTGCACAACGACAAAGGTCAGTTGCCTTACGAGGATGTGGTGCTCGACTTCACCAACCCTGCCACTGTGGCTTGGTATCAGGATAAACTCGCTGGTTTGTTGAAGCAAGGTGTGGGCGTTATCAAAGCCGACTTCGGTGAGGCTGCACCTTATCTTAATGGTATCTATCACAACGGAAAGAGCGGATTGTATGAGCACAACCTCTATCCTGTGCGTTACAACAAGGCTGCCTATGATATTATAAAGAAGACCAACAATGGCGAGGGTATCATCTGGGGCCGCTCGGCGTGGGCTGGCAGTCAGCGTTACCCACTCCACTGGGGTGGCGATGCCGCAACAACGAATACTGGTTTGCAGGGCGACATCCGTGGTGGACTGTCGTTCGGATTGAGCGGTTTCTGTTTCTGGAGCAACGACATGGGCGGCTTTGTGACAAAGAGTCCTGAGAACCTATACCGTCGTTGGGTGCCATACGGATTCCTCACAAGTCACTCACGCACCCACGGTGTTGAAACCGAACCTTGGCTCTACAACGAGGCATTCGTTGACTACTATCGCAAGTGCGCCGAGATGAAATACAAACTCATGCCATATATCGTTGACCAGGCAAAGATCTGCGTGGAGAACGGATGGCCAATGCAACGTGCACTGCTCCTTGAGTTCCCTGACGACCCGGGTGCATGGAACATCGAGGATGAGTATATGTTTGGTTCCGACATTCTCGTGGCTCCAATGCTCGAGGATGCTAAGGAGCGTCTCGTTTATCTGCCACAGGGCCAGAACTGGGTTGACTACCAGTCGGGCAAGGTGTATAAGCCAGGTTGGAGAACCATCGAGGCTGGCGAGATTGAGATTGTGATGCTCGTGCGTCAGGGTGCAAAGATCAAGAGTGTGCCAGTAGCACAGAGCGTGGACAAAATCCAGTGGGACAAAGTTACTGTTAAAACATGGAAATAGCATCCTCTAAATTGAATTCCATCAACGCTTTCGTCTTCGTTTTCGTTTAAATTTAAATCCACAAATGGCACTGTCAAATATAGAGAAGCATTACAACAAGCATCCCGAGGATCTGCGATTGTTGCGCAGACACGGGATAGTGGAGTTTGAGACAACCATGCACCATCTGCACAGGTTTCTCAAACCTGATGATATCATCCTCGACATCGGGGCTGGTACGGGACGCTACACATCGGCACTGATGGCCGAAGGTTATAAGGTGAAAGCCGTGGAACTGGTGCGCCGCAACATAGAGGTGTTCCTGAAACGCGAACCGACGGCTGATGTGGTGCAAGGCGATGCGCGCAATATGCCTTTCATTGAATCGGGCACTGCTGATGTGACCCTCCTGCTCGGTCCGTTGTACCATCTCTTCGGCGACGAGGAGAAAGTGAAGGCGCTGAACGAGGCAAAGCGTGTAACAAAACCCGGAGGACTGATATTCGTGGCGTATCTCATGAACGAATACAGCATCCTGTCGTATTGTTTCGATGAGGATCGCATTGGTGACCTGATGGAGAAGGGATTTGTGGATAAGGACTTCCACATACAGTCGCAGGAGGGTGAACTCTATGACTACATCCGACTGGACGACATAAACCGACTGAACGAGAAGGCGGGCTTGGAGCGAGTAACGATATTCTCGCCTGATGGTGCTGCCGATTATATGCGCACGCGCCTGAACCGTATGAATGATAATACGTTCGCGCGATTCATAGAATATCAGAAATGCATCTCCGAGCGCCCGGAACTCATCGGTGCCGGCAGCCACACAGTGGATATATTAAGACGATAACAAGTCCTGTTCCTCGCGCTATCATCGCGAGGCTTAAAAAATGATTATATGAAACAGATTACCTTTATTGCTGCATTGCTTTTTGTTAGCCTCGCAGCACACGCTGACGACTGGATGAGTCGTCTCAATGATAGTACTTCGATAACACAGTTGTCAATCCCTGGCACTCACGACACTGGCACGGGCAACGGATTCACAGAGGAATGGGCTGAGAAAGCACTGACCTTCGCACAGACACAGGACTGTTCGTTGGCTGAGCAGTTGGAATGTGGTGTTCGTGCCTTCGACCTCCGTCCTGCATTGACAACCGATGCAGAAGGCACTCATCTGCATATCTACCACGGACTGATGAAAACCCAACTGAACTATGAGAAGGCTCTCTATCAGCTCTGTGACTTCCTCGATGCCCACCCTACCGAGTTTGCGTTCATCGTGCAGCGCCACGAGACCGATGGCGATGGCAACGACAAGGGGTGGAACAAGGCTATGAACGATTTCCTACATCAAAGCAGAATAAAAAGCCATATCATTGAATATAACTCTTCGCTCACCGTGGGCGATGTTCGCGGAAAGATCATCTTCCTCTCACGAGTGCGCTACGCAGAGCAACCAGTGGGGGCTTTCATCGACAACTGGACTTCCGATGAGGATTTCGCGGAACAGGCAAAAGCAAAGATTGTGAATGACAAATGTACATCGCCACTATATGTGCAGGATTTCTACGACACCCGTGGCGAGGATATCAACATCAAACTGGCGTGCATTGAGAAGATGCTCAAAGCACCGAAAACCGACAATCCACTTGTCATCAACCACTGCTCGGGCTACAGTGCATCAGTGATGATTGGCAATGATGAATTTGCCACTACCGATGGCTATCGCGCCAATGCGTCTGTCACAAATACAGCAATGATAAAGATGCTCCGTGATTATCGTGGAGCGACAGGACTTGTGATGATGGACTTCGCCGCTGTCAATAAATCCGGCAGTTACAAGGTGAACGGCAAGAAACTCATCAAGACCATCATCAAGCAGAACTTTAAGAAGTAGTCACGCCCCCTCCCTACCCTATGATAGGGTCCATAACAGCAGGACTTGTATAATAACCACGCGGAGGAACATTCCCAATGGATAGACGGTAGCATAACTCACCACCGGTGCATCACCCTCGACACAGTCGCTGGCATAAGACAATGCCATCGGATTTGCCATACTGCCACACAACATTCCATAGGTTGTGCCTACATCCATCTTCTCTATTTTCAGACACCACACAGCCATGAGAAGCACTGGCACGATGGTGATTGTGAAGCCAAGACCTACCCACAGGAAGCCCTGTGGACGCATCACGGTTTCTATGAAATGCTGGCCCGACGACAAACCGAGACATGCCAGATATAACGAGAGTCCTACGCCTCGCAACATGAGGTTTGCTGAACGGGTGGTATATGTGCGGAGACGTATCCTCGCTCCGTATGCTCCCATAAGGATTCCGGAAATGATCGGACCTCCCGCCAATCCAAGTCTTACAGGCAACGACATTCCTGGCAACATGATTGGCAGACAACCTATCATCAATCCGAGGGTGATGCCCACGAAGATTGAAGCCAGGTTAGGATCCTTCAGCGAACCAATCTTTCCGCCCATCTCTGTCTCTACCTTTTCCAACGCCTCGGCTGTTCCCACAACGGTTACTCTGTCGCCATACTGCAATGTCAGATCCGGCGTTGCCAAGAGATGCAAACCCATTCGATTCACACGGCTCACATTTACCTGATAACGGTTGTGGAGTCGCAACGAGCCCAACTTACGGCCATTGATGTCGCTGTTGGTGATAACGATATTTCTTGATAACAGTTTTCCGTCGAGGTTGTCCCAGTTCACATCACCTCGGTTCCAGTTCTCGCTTTTATCCTGCACACCGAAAAGCATGGTGAGTTGTGCCAAATATTTCTCCTCGGTGACAACCATCAGATGATCGTTCAACTGCAACATTGTCTCACCCGTTGGCGACTCGGCTGATGTCTCGTTACGCCACACGCGAGAGATGATAAACTTCGATGTGGTGAGTTTTGCGATGTCTTTCAGTTTCATACCGTCGCAAGCTGGGTTCTTCACCTGGAAGGTTGCTATATATGGCTTCGCGGTGTTTTCCTTTGCTGGTCGTTTGGCGGCAATCTTCACCATCGTCATCTTATTGAGCAACACCATAGCAAGGATTACACCTACCACACCAAGAGGATATGTCACTGCACATCCGAGGGCGGCACTCGATGCGTCGATGCCCAACTGCGACAATGTCTGCTGGGCTGCAGCAAGAGCCGGAGTATTGGTGACAGCACCACAGAGAATACCCGAGATGTCTGAAATAGGTATATTGAAAACAAACGCCAATCCTACTGCTAAGAGTGTTCCGAGAATCACATTGACGGTGCTCAGCACATTCAGTCGGATGCCCGAACCAAGAAACGAATGCACGAAACCTGGACCGACCTCAAGACCGACCTCATACACAAACAGTACCAGACCAAAACTTTGGGCAAAACTCAGCATTCCTGGTTCTATGCTCAAACCTAAATGTCCGGCCATGATTCCAATGAAGAAAACGAAGGTTGCACCAAGCGAAACTCCCGCCACGCGAACTTTGCCTAAGGCTGTTCCCAAGGCTATGATAATGGCAAGCACCACAGTGGCTTGAATGGGTGAATGCTCTATCAATATCTCGTTAATCCAATCCATAGATTGTTGTTTTGTAGTTTGTCAAATAATCAAATTGAATCTGCACCTTAACATAAGGCGCTACAAAATTATAAAAAAGTGTTGACCTCAACAAACATTCCGTTAAAAAAGTATATTACCTTATTATATTACTATCGCTGGCCCACAAAATTCTCCCTTTTCCAGCGCCAGCTCTTCCATCGCCATACAAAGATACCGCCTCGTATGCCTTCGTCGAGCATCATCGCGAACCACATTCCGATGAGTCCCCAGCCGAACCATATACCGAACATCCATCCGAAGAGCACTCCCACAAACCACTGCATTATCACACCGACATAGAATGGGAAGTTCACATCGCCCACGCTTCGCAGCACGTTGGTGTAGAAGATGTTGCTCACCTTGCCCACCTCCACAGCAATGTCAATGACAAGGATTGTTGCTCCGAGGGCAATAATATCAGGATTGTCGGTGAGGAGGTCCATTGCCTCACGACCGACACAGGCGGCACTGACACTGAGAATCATCGTCAGCAGCAATGCCATGCGGAGGGCATACCACCCCACTTTGTAACTTGCCTTGTATTTGTTGTCGCCAATGAGATGTCCAATGACGATGGATGTGCCTTGGGCAATACATATACTAAAGATGTACACGAAGATAAGTCCATTCACCACATACATACGAGTGGTGAGGGCTGTATTTCCCAATAGGTTTATGAAATATGTGAGCACCACCTGCTGGGCATTGTACGACATATTCTCGCCTGCCGATGGCAAACCGATACGCATCAGTTTCACCATCTCCTCTTTCAACACCACGAAAGGCACACTCAACGAGTCAACAAGTCGGCGCATCGGAATATGACGGGCAAAGAGTATGATGAACAGTGTCACCATAGCCGTTCCACGTGATATGTTTGTGGCAATGGCGGCACCCTCAACACCGAGGGCTGGCATTCCGAAATGTCCGAAGATGAGCGAGTAGTTGCCAATGATGTTCACCACATTCACCAGCATCACCACCAGCATTGGATACACCGCTTTATGGTCGGCACGCAATGAGGCAGACACAGTGAGATGCATTGCCTGGAATATGGCTCCCGCACCGGCAATCTGCATATATGGCAAACCATACTGCATCAGGTCATCTTTCAGTCCCATCCATCCCAACAGCAGTTCTGCGCCAAACGAGAGTATCAGCGAGATTAGAGTGCCAACAACGATGTTCAGCACAAGGGCAAGGGCTGTTATCTGCTCCATCTTATCACGGCGACCAGCACCGAGATACTGCGAACAGAGCACTGTTGTTCCGATATTGATAATCTGGAATACGAGGAAGGCAAACGTTATGAGCTGGTTGGCCACACCTACAGCTGCCACGCTGTCGTCGGCATACTGTGAGAGCATGAATGTGTCGGTGGCACCCATGGTGGTCACCAACAGCAATTCAATGAAAATAGGTGCTGTCAGGGTTCTTATATCGCGTCGCAGATTGACTCTGCTCACTGCTTTCGATGGTTCGGTGGAATCTGTTTTATGTACTGCCATATATTGCGTTATCCTGATTCGGACTGTAAAATTACAAAAACAATTTCTACTGGCATCACTTTCTCTGTTCATTCTTCTCATCACTGCCGAAAAACTGATTTTGCTTGGTTTTCTTGCCCACTCTCTTTTCCGTATCAACAGAACGCAACTTCTTAAATAGTGTTAATTCTATAAAGAAATTTAGTACTATGTATTGCAAGGTACATAGTTTTTACCTACCTTTGCAGCAGAATCATAAATCACAAATCATACAATCATTAAATCACAACTGTTTCTATGAACGTTGACAACGCTAAATCGCAGATGCGAAAGGGAATGCTCGAGTACTGCATAATGCTCCTGCTCGACGAAACGCCTTGCTACTCGTCGGATATAATCCAGCGGTTGAAGGACGCCAACCTGCTCGTGATGGAGGGTACACTCTATCCCCTACTCTCACGATTGAAGAAAGACGGCATCCTGAACTATGAGTGGCAAGAGAGTACACAGGGACCACCACGAAAGTATTATGTCCTCTCCGACGATGGCCGAGAAATGCTGAAGGCACTTGAGGCGGCATGGGATGAGTTGGAATGTACGGTGCATAAGCTAAAAAGAATTGATAGTTAAGAATTGAAAATTAATAATTATGAAAAAGAATATCACAATAAACCTTTCTGGGCGTCTGTTTAATATCGACGAGGACGCTTACCAGTTGCTGAAGCATTATACAGACACCCTTCGTCGATACTATGGCAAGCACGAGGGTGACACTGAAATTGCCGATGACATTGAGACTCGCATTGCCGAACTCTTCGAAGAGATTATGGCTAACGGCAATGAAGCAATAACAATTGAACATGTGCAGGGTGTGATCAGCCGTATTGGAGAACTCGAAGATCTTGCTCCTGAGGAGGATACAACCGACGAGCAGCCGGCTGACGAGGCTGGCGAAAGCACCGGTAATCGTTTCCGTGAGAACATTGAAAGCGGAGCTCGCAACGTTATGAACACTCTACGCAGTGGCAAACGCTTCTATCGCGACATGCAGAACAAGTTGGTCGGCGGTGTACTTGCCGGTTGTGCACAGTATTTCGGTGGTTCACCATTATCTTGGCGCATTGGATTTGTATTGTCGTTCCTCCTCTTACATAGTTTAGCCAAGATGTTTCATCTTGACCCAAGTGGCGTAAAAATGTTCTTCCTCTTCGGCTATATCGGCCTTATGATTCTTGCTCCAAAGGCAGAGAATCCAGAGGATGTACTGCAGATGAAAGGGGAGGATGTGACACCGCAGAACATCGGCGAAGAGGTGAAGAAGCAGAACGCACGCGGAACTGGTTTAATGGGAAGTTTCCTTGGATTGGTCGTGACAGTATTCCTCGGATTAGCCGCAGTTTGGCTTAGCATTCAAACAATCGTAGCTCTATGCTTTGGAGGAATATTCTTTACAAATACTGTTAGATGGTTTTCAAAGTGGTTTGACTTTGATCTCTCCGTGGCTGGCGAAGTATTAAGCGCCGTTCAAATTCCCTTCATTCTTTCTGGAGTTTCCTTCATCGTGATAAGCATCACCTTATTATATTGCGTGTTCCATGCACTGGCAAGCCACCTGGGGCGTACTGCTGCTATGGGATTCAAGCAGCGCATTGCATGGCTCCTAATCTTCATTGTCGGGGTGGTAACATTCGTCGTTTCATGTACTCAGTTTGTAACTGTATGCAAGGACTACTCTCGTAAGTTCTATAACGAATGGCAGGAGAAAGACCGCCAGAACCACATGATTGATGGTTATTACTTCTCTGATGAAGATCGTGATTTCTTCAACCGCGAAGGTTGGAAACTCGTCAAAGGCGACAACTGCGAGCACTTCACTTCGGCTGGCGAATACTGGACTGGTGATATCGATGTGCGTTATCTTGATGCATTCTCTACTGACAGGAACATAGTCTTCCAGACTGAGCGTAGCGAGAATGTAGAGGCAGGCACATATCAGTTGCAGGCCGTAGCCCGCTGTTCACGCGATGCAAAGGGTGTTTACATCTACGCCATTGTTGAGAAAGACGGCAAGGAGGAAAAGTATCTTACCAAGGTTCCGGGCAATCACAACGAAGGCCGACAGATTTATCAGGGCGAGACAGCACTTGAGGAAATGTCGCCACGTGAAATGGACAAAGCCATAGAAGCTAATGATAGCAGAGGTTTCGGTTGGGCTTGCGTCAGAATCAATGACATAAAAGTTACTGAAGCCGCCACCATTCGCTACGGTGTCACCACCGACGAAGCACTCACCGGTGAGCACTGTGATGCAGAATGGCTCTCGGCTACGGACTTCAGCCTCATCTACGACCTCTCTCCCACGAAGAGAGGGAAGTAAATTCTCTTCGCAAATAGGAAAAGAATCACTTTGGATTTATTCTAATTGAATAAAGTTAATATTAGTTATTATCCCGCCCCTTGGTCGTGAGACTCAGGGCGGGATTTTGCTACGCCAAAGGTATTTTAAGAAAATCGGTCATTCGGTCACCTTTGATTGTAAGTCGCTGTAAATCAATGTCTTTAGTGGTGACCGAAAAATAAAAATCGGTCACTTTTCGGTCACCTTTCAGTCACCGTGTGATTACCGATAATTCTCAATGTTTCCAGAAACACAGGATTTTCCCCGTGTTCTTGTTTCCATTGGATATGTGTGACGGAAAAGTGACCGATTTGTGACCGAAACAAAACAATTCGGTCACTCGTAACATACTGTAAATCAATGCATTAGCCAAGAAAGTGACCGAATGACCGAAATTTGAAAAATTTATGTTGCGTAATAATTAAATGTCACAGAATTCATGCTTTGTAAAAAGCGCCCAAATGAAGGTGTCATTTGGGTGGAATGAGGAGGTCATTTCAGTGGAATGAAGTGTACATTTGGGCGGTTTGAAAAGTCAAGGTAGCCCATAGAGAAGGATAAATTGCAATTTGTTTGGCAACTACGATGAGCCATGCTTTTCCTTTACCGACTGGTGGTGATACGGAAAGTGGTGTGGTAGCCTGCTACCGACGAATCGTCGAGCGAGATGTTCATGTTCTGCATAATGAGCATCTGCTGCGAAACGGAAAGACCAATGCCCGAACCGCTACGCTTTGTCGAGAAGAACGGCACGAACATATCACGCCTTACTTCCGGTGGGATTATATCTCCATCATTGCTGATAAGGAGGCAAAGACCAAATCCTCCTGCCCCCAAAGGTGGAGTGACGGATGCAATAGATATTCTCTTTGCGTGGGCTTCGATGGCATTTTTCAGAATGTTGATAAACACCTGACGAAGCAGATTCTCATCGGCTGTGATGGTTGCAGCAGAAGGGATGTCAACGGCCCACTCCACTTCCGGATAAAGTGGCATGAGAGATGCAACAAACGGTGCAAGGGAGATTTCCTTCATTACCGGTTTCTGCATCTGGGATAATTTGCGGTAACTGTCGACGAAAGTAGCAAGGCCTACGCTCGTGTCGTGAATGGCTCGTATGCCCTCCTCGTAGATGCTGCCCTTTATATCCGGATTGTTGAGGTAAGCCTGACTGATGCTTTGTATCGGAGTGGCAGCATTCATTATCTCGTGAGTCAACACGCGGGTGAGCCGTTGCCACGATTCCACCTCGTTATGGCTCACAACCTCACTGATGGTACGGCCCAGTTCGTTGAGTGTTTCCTGCATTGCCTTTTCGCCAAAGAACAGCCTGTCGGTAGCAAGGCGGAAATTATATTCTTTGTTCTTTATTGCCTCACGCATAAGGTAGGCACGTTCCTTCAACATTTTCTGATGCTGATAAAAGGTATAAATGAGTATAATGAGTAAAAGAAACAGAAGATTCATTAGAAGTGAAGAGTTGTTTTGTTAATTTGTTACTTTATTATTTTGTTAATTTGTTAATTCGTTAATTCGTTACTTCGTTAACTTGTTAACTTTTGCATACAGCGTCTGTCGAGTTATGCCCAGCAGTTTAGCAGCCTGACTGATGTTACCGTGGCAGTTTTCCACAACCTTGCGTATATGGTCGCTCTCCACTTCATCGAGCGGTTTCACCTCACGACTCTTGTCGATGGCGTCCTTCAACACTCGTACAAGGTCGTCATTGTCGAATGGTTTCGTAATGAAGTCGTCAGCACCGGTTTTCAGTGCCCTGATGGCGAGCTGTATATCAGCATAGGCAGTGATGAGCACCACCGGCGTGTGGGGGTGGAGCTTATGGATGGAGCGGAGCCAAAGCAATCCCTCCTGACCGGAGTTGACACCAAGAGTGAAGTTCATATCGAGCAACACTGCATCGACCGTCTCCTGCTGAAGAGTCGTGAGAATAGCATCGGGCTTCGAGAGGGTGATCACCTTGCTGAACACTCCCGCAAGGGCTATCTTTATAGCGGTGAGAATGGCTGTGTTGTCATCTACCACGAGTATTGTGCCGTATCTGTTGTCCATGATGCAAAGATAATAAATTATAACGAAATATTTGCGATAGCGATAGCGAAAGCGATGACCAAGGGAGGATTTTGTATGATTTTCATACACAACGATGTGCAATTTTCATACAATCATGAAAAAACGCCAGCATTATCGATTGCCGTTTTCCGGATATCCTTACCTTTGCAAGTGAAAAATCAACCATATGATTATGATAAGCATTATTCTGCACAATCTGAAGATGGCATGGCGAAACATCATTAAATATCGCATGCAGAACATCCTCTCTGTGGTATGCCTTGCTGTGGGCGTTATATGCCTCACGCTGTGCCTGTATCTTGTGAACATTGATTACAATAGCAACAATCGGTTTGCCAACAAAAAAAACATCGTCAAGGTTGACGTTCCTCCTTTTGAGAGAACTGACCTCACTGTCGATGAGCGTATAGAACAACTGGCTCATCTGCCTGGCGTGAAGGAACTGATGTATAAGTATGACATGGGGGCAAAGAAGCATGAGGTGACCGACAGAAAGGGCAATAAGAGTAGCATTTACATCAGCACCATCTACGTCAGTCCTTCTTACCTGAACCTGGGCAAGTACCATTCTGCTCTGACAGGCAAACGCATCGGAGTTTTGAAACCCGGTGAGGTGGTTATCTCGGATATGGCTCTCGAGAACACCTACGGCAAGGATTGCAATCCCACGGGTTACAGAATAGCCTATGCCGACGGTCAGCCGTATGTGATAAAGGATGTTGTAAACACTCGCAAAACCGGCAGCCCTGAAAAAATGGTATTCACATGCCCTTATGACGATGACTATTACTATGCTCGTTCGTTCGAGTATCTGCTTCTTGACAGCAATGCCGACACTGACGCTCTGGAAAAGGCAATGCAGAAGTTGAGTGAGAATAAAAATGTAAAGCTCATCCGAGACAGCAAACCAAGCAACTATGTTTATGCTGTAATGGCTCTCCTTCTACCTATCGGCAGTTTGATATTGATTATCGGCATCATTGGATATATGAAGATTCTGCTACAACTGTTTTTCGCCCGTTCACGCGAGATGGCTCTGCGACGCTGTGTGGGTGCTACTCCCGCCCAACTGTTTCTGCTTCTTGCCTGCGAGATCTTCCTTATCCTTTGTTTTACGCTAACACTGGCTATTCTCCTGTCTGAGGCACTGAACTTGTACGCCCATCAAATCGTGTACGACCTAACTAATTTGTATTACTATATGCCAGATATCATCAGCATGGAGGTGAAGGTTGTTGGTTGCGTATTCCTGTTGATGCTCGCCGTATGTGGAGTTGCCGTTTGGCGATATATCCACTCGCCACTCAATGAGAATGTGGGGCGAAGCACAAAAAGCCGCACCACCGGTCGCAGCATTTTCCTCGGCTTGCAAATCATTGTGGGCATGATATTCATGCATATCATCGTTGTGGCATCAGTGTTTATCTACACCAACCGTTTCGATTCCGCAAGCAGCAACGAGGACGAATACAACAAGATGCTCTACATTAAGAGCGAGGACATCAACACTGAATTCCGAAAACTGATGCCTACTCTGCCGGCTGTCAACTCGGTGGTTCGCATAACAAAACTGCAGAACTACTGCGACACTATTGCCGTGCCGCATGAGGCGAAATTCAAGCAAATGGTGGAAAACGAAGAGGAAATCAGATACAGATATTATTTCCATGCCGTCACACCGAACTTCTTCAGCACTCTCAACTTTCCTCTCTACGATAAACCTGACGAGAAGAAACAACTGGTGCCGGTGTTTGTGGAAGTGGGCAAGGAACGGCTCATGGGAAAAGACACAAAGGTGATTGGCAAGGCCGATCTGGCCAACGGCAAGATGTACTCAAAGATAGGCTACGCCAGAATCTGGGGCGATTATCATTATGCACAAGAGTCTTCCATACCTAACTTTTATATCGTACTGCCTGAAAACTCTCATTTCATCTACTACAATGAATATATGAAAGGCATCTACGATGGTGAGACGGGCGTTTACATGAGCAGCCAGTTTATCATCAAACCGCAAGAGGGACAGTACGAAGAGGCAGTGGAGCAGTTGCAACAGTTGCAGCATAAGGTGACGGGATTAAAGAACAAGCTTCCTGTCAAGAATCTATGGCAGTCGGTTTTCATGAGTACCATCTGGATGCGAGTACTGCGCAACCTGATTCTCATCCTCTCGGCAGTATGCATCGTCTGCATCGTACTCAGCGTCTATAGTGGTGTGTCACTCGACAGCCGTCGTCGACGCAAGGAGATTGCCATCCGTAAGGTCAACGGAGCAAGTCGCAAGCAGATAGCCGGGATGTTCTATCACTACTACAAGGTTCTGCTCACCGTTTGCAGCGTGATATCATTTTTAATAATGTATCTCTTCTATTGCATATTGCCCGGCGTAGGACCTCTATCCGGCTACAGGCTGTTCAACATTCTCATCACCACCGCTATCTCCATCATCGTCATTGCCACAGCTACGATGCTCACCGTATGGACGAAGGTTAGAACTGCCGTGAAACAAAATCCATCAGAACTATTGAACAACGAATAAACAAGCATACTATGATACGATTAGAAAACATCAAACGAGTGTTCCGCACGAAGGACATCGTTACAACGGCTCTTAACGGAGTGAATATTGAAATCAACGATGGTGAGTTTGTTGCCATCATGGGACCATCGGGATGTGGCAAATCCACACTGCTCAACATTCTCGGACTGATAGACTCGCCTACAGAGGGACGGTATATGTTGCAGGATTTCGATGTGGCAAACCTCTCCGAGGACGAGCGCACTGTCACTCGCAAAGGACAGATTGGATTTGTGTTCCAGGCGTTCAACCTCATCGATGAACTGAATGTATATGAAAATGTGGAACTGCCACTACTCTATCTCAACATCTCTTGGAAGGAACGCCGCGAGCGTGTGGAAAAAGTGCTTAGTCAACTGAAGATGTCGCATCGCGCAAAACATTTCCCTAATCAGCTTTCGGGCGGTCAGCAGCAACGAGTAGCTGTAGCGCGAGCCGTCGTGGCGAATCCGGCTATTATCCTTGCCGACGAACCGACGGGCAACCTTGATTCAAAGAACAGTCTGGAGGTGATGGAACTGCTGCGTGAGCTTAACGACGAGGGCACTACAATCGTGATGGTTACTCACTCGCAGCATGACGCCACCTTTGCGCATCGCATCATCAATCTCTATGACGGTCAGATTGTGGAAAACATGAACGGATTGCTATAATCCATGTGCAATAAAAAAGTAAAAGGGCAGAGAGGCAACAACGCCTTTCTACCCTTTTTTCTTATTATTACTGTTCCCAACGATTCTTCGCTATCGCCACAGCCATCCCTCCGTCTTCAAGACTATCTTCCATTACCTCCCCTCGGGGAGGACAGGAGGGGGCTAGGGGGCTGCTGGCTCCCTTACTCGCCGAGGATCTCTGCGAGCATCACGAGCATACCATAGATATGCTGCAACAATGGATCGCTGATGATCTTGGTGTTGATGTTCACAACCTCAGTCTCAACCTTGTCATTCTTGAGGTACTCAACAGCCTCCTCGAAGTTGCTGAATGGAACAACACCATCAGGGTTGCAGTGGAGAAGTTTCAACTTATACTCTGGCATCCAACCCTTGCAGAGGTTCTGACGGTCCATCAAACCAAGGAGACGGTTCAAATGCTCTGGGTTAGCCTCGATATATGGGATGTTGAGAATCTGACCGAGGTTCTTGCCGTTAAGCCATACCACCATATCGAGAATACCCTCGCGGTTCTGACGGATAGCCTGTGGCACACCGGTTCTCAATGCCTCTGCAGTGAAGAAATCCTCGTAGTTAATGCCATCCATCTCGTCAGGATAACTGTTGAACATACTGTTGATAACGAGTGGAATAACGCTTCCAAGCCCCATTGGCTTTCCTGCCTCATATTCCTCCATATATGTCTCGAAAGTGCGACGGAGGTCGTAAGGACCGTCACCGCAGAACACACGGTCAAGATGGATGCGAGCCTGTGTTGCAGCGTCCAACTGCTGTACGCGACGGAGTGAAGCGAGCGATACAGAACCACCCTGTGAATAACCGAGGATTGTTGTCTTGTAGTTGCTGTCAAGTGGCAGACGCTTTGCCTTTGCATAGTCGAGGAGGGCAAGGAGGGCGTCAACACTGGTGCGACCGTGAACATCGTGGTTGAGGTAGAGGTCTGGGTGATTCTTCGACGAACCAAGACCGATATAGTCTGGCATAATGCACAATGCACCTGTTGCTGCCATGATACCCTCAACAGATGTGTACTGTGTTGGCACCATCATGAAACCAATCTGTGTACCGTGGTTCAGGAGCATCACCTTGTTCATGCGCTTCAAGAGCGGATAAACGATGAGGGCACTTGCTGTAATTGGGCGCATAGCCTCGTCGGTGGTCTGATACTCAATACGAACTGTCTTGTAGAATGCAGGAACGATTGCGCGTGTACCTGTTACTGATGGCAACTGGTTGTAAGATGAATGGAAACTTTCCTTGATCTTGTCGTAGAGTTCTGCATCAACACAGTCCTCGCGCTGACCCATTGTCATTGCGAACAACTCATCGCCACTGATTTCCTTCTCTTCGAGAACCTTCACGCCGAATACTTCCTCACTTGCAGAACTGTTCTCAACTGTTGCGTTATCCTCCTGGTTGCACGATGTCAGACCGAGCATCAGCAAGGCAAACGCACTGATTAAAATCTTTTTCATTACGTTTCTTTCTTAAATTAATAATGTTACTTTGTTTTTTAACTCCAAAATTGCACTGCAAAGGTATAACGAATTTCACACTTTTGCAAATTTTGTGCAATTTTTCTTCTTTTCTCTCCAATTTATCTGCCCTTATCTTGATTTCCGTCATTGCCAGGTTATTATTTTTGTCATCGTTATCGTCACCGTTATCGTTTAAATTTATTATCTTTGCACTTACAAAATTTCATTCTTCAAAATGCAACAGATAAAAACATTCATCATTATGTGTATCACAGCCGTCAGCCTCGCCGCATGCAACCAACAATACATAAGTTTCACCGACACTATCCAAGTGAACGGTCAAAGCCTGTTCTATGCTGCCGAAGGCAAGGGCAAACCGGTGATACTCATCCATGGCAACGGAGGTAGCCACAATGATTTGGAGACCACTCTGCGACAGTTGGCACAAAACGGATATCAGGTTTTCGCCCTCGACTCACGCGGTCAGGGTGCAAACGCTCCCCTCAACGAGTATCACTACAAGGATATGGCCGAAGACACCTATCAGTTCATCCAGGCGAAAGATCTCGACCATCCAGCCATCTTCGGTTGGAGCGACGGTGGCATCATCGCCCTGCAAATGGAAGTGCTACATCCGGGCACTTGTTCGCTGATCATCACCAGCGGTGCGAACATCACTGCCAAGGGTGCCATCAAAGACGAGGTGTACGAGGATATCTTCGGTCCTGCCGATGCCCAGCGCCCACCACTCGTGCAGATGATGTACGACGAGCCAAACATGACCTATGCTGATATGCAGTCCATAAAATGCCCCGCTCTGATATGTGCCGGCGACAACGACCTCATCATGGAGAGTCACACGCGCCTCATTGCCGAGAGCATTCCTAACGGACAGTTGCATATCGAGCCCAACGCCGACCACGGTTCGCACATCTGGCACAATCCTCGCATGGGCGAGATAATACTCAACTTTTTCAAAACCAATAAATACTAAGCCCAAGAAAAATGAAACTCACTGCTGTAAATTTCGACACAAAGAATTCTGTCACTCTCACCGTTGATGTCACCTCGCTGGTGGGATGCAGAACCCAAGACGAGGTGAAGAAAGCCCTGGAACAGATGATCCTCGAAAGCAGGATCTTCCACGAATCCGACTTGCCCAAACTGAAATATCAGGGACGCAAGGAGATCATCGCCGAATGGGAAGTCCTTCGCAAGACCACCGCCGAGGACACACCGCAATACGACCTCGACCGTTTTCTCGATGCACAGGCACTCGTCTATCCCATTGCTCTGGAAGAGATGCAGAATGGCATGAAGACAAGCCACTGGATATGGTTTATCTTCCCACAACAGAAAGGTCTCGGTCGCAGTTACAACTCCGAATACTACGGTCTCGACGGCATCGACGAAGCCCGCGCATACCTCGCCCACCCTATTCTCGGTCAACGTCTGAGAGAGATAAGCCAGGTCCTGCTCACCCACAAGGGCAAGAACAACCGTCACATCAT
>JAZQOD010000092.1:0-9112 GCA_045627685.1 Prevotella sp.
TTCCATGGGATGATGATGTGGACATCGAGATGTTCAGGGAAGACTACAAGAAACTGGAAAAGATTCTCAGCAATCTGCAGAGCGACACGTATGTCTTGCATTCGAGAAAGACAGATATTGAATATGTGAGATGTTTCGATAAGTTCCGCAAGCGCGAGGGACAGGAACATTCAAGAGACCGCCGCAGGGATTGGTATCGCTGGGCAGGCAACTATATCGATATTTTCGTTCTGGAGAAGACTTCCCATTTCTCTGCTTTTGTAACAGGTGTAATCTATAAGAACCTTGTTCATCTTTCGTCGTATGTCAAAATCGGATGGTTGCGCCACTCACTCACCCGATTGGTACAGTGGCTTTGCCTCTGTGTCATAAATCCAATATTCCGTGTTGTCGGACTTGTCAATCCAAAAGGCGAATACCACTATACATTGGGTATGGGCTGGGCAAAATATACATTCCATAAGGATGCCATTCTGCCTCTCTCTACAGCAGTGTTCGAGGGCGTGGAATTCCCAGTGCCACATGATGTCGATAAGTATTTGACAGGCTTGTATGGCGATTGGCGCGAACTGCCTTCTGAGGAAACCATTAAGAAGAACATCCATCGCGTAACATTCGTTGATGAGATCTTCGGTGAGGGCGAGGGCTCAATTAATAAATAAAATAAGGTGTTAATGAAAAAATATCTTCTCGTTGTACTAGCACTTGTGGTGGTAACAACCTCAAGTGCGCAGGGATGGGGGACCAAGCTCCATGAGTCGCCTTTCTCTTTAGGCCTCTCGCTCCAGACAAAGTATATATGGAGAGGAATGGAGATGCAGACGGAAGATGCGGCTCCAACGCTATTTCCAAGTATTGGCTACAACTACAAGGGACTGAATGTTTACGCTATGGGTGGCTATAACCTCAACGGAAAGTATGCTGAGGTGGACTATGGATTGAACTATACCTGGAAATGGTTGACAGTTGGTGTGAACGACTACTATTATCCTACCACCAATACTGCCGAGGATGACTATTTCAACTACAAGGGCCACTCTACCGGACATTGGCTTGAAGGAGTCGTTACTATTGCACCCGAGAAGATTCCTGCTTCACTTACCCTGAGCAATTTCTTTGCCGGTGCCGACAAGAATCTTGATGGAGAACAGGCGTATTCTACATACGCAGAACTCAGTACATGGTATGATTTCCTCAACGACCATCGTATCTCTGCAACCTGTGGCATGGCATTCAACAAGTCGTGCTACAACGGTTATGATCACGGATTTGGTGTGTGCAACATTGAGGCGAAATATACATATAGCCTCACTTTCAAGAATGGTACGAGTCTGCCTCTCAGTTGTTCATACATACTGAATCCGGTCTATAAGAAGTCTTTTGTGAATTTTACGGCATCATTAACTCTCTGATAACGAATGAAGTCAAACAAACGGAACGCCATCATCATGGCAGCAGGAACAGCCTCGCGGTTTGTACCGCTATCAGCGGAAAGACCGAAAGGTTTGCTTGAAGTTAAGGGCGAGATACTCATTGAGCGTCAGATCCGCCAACTTCAGGAGGCTGGCATATCTGATATAACCATCGTTGTGGGTTATAAAGCAGAGATGTTCGACTACCTGAAGGATAAGTTCGGGGTGAATATCGTGCTCAACGAAGATTACTATCGCTACAACAACACTTCATCCGTAATCCGTGTGCTTGACAAGTTGGCCGACACCTTTATATGTTCTTCCGACAACTATTTCCCGGAGAATGTGTTCCTTGGTGAACCGGCTCAGAGTTATTATAGTGCCCTTTATGCAACAGGACCGACTGGCGAGTATTGTCTCACTATAGATGCTGATGACAACATCATAGATGTTGCTGTAGGAGGTCATGACGCGTGGTATATGATTGGTCATGTTTATTTCTCAGAGGATTTCAGTCGGATGTTCCGTGAGATTCTTGCCAACGAGTATGAGAAAGCCGAGACTCGCCAAGGCTATTGGGAGGATGTGTATATCCGGTTCATCAACCAGTTGCCAAAGATGAAGATTCATCGTTACAAGGAGCATGACATTGAGGAATTCGACTCTATTGATGAGTTGCGACTGTTTGATGAATCATATATCAACGACACCCGTTCGTCGGTAATAAAGCAGATAGCAAAGGAACTGAATTGCAAAGAAGGCATGCTTCATAGTTTCAGGAATGCGAATGGTCCACAACTGACTTTTTCCTTTATAAAGGATAATGAAGAGTTTCTGTTCGACAACAATAAGATAGTCAAATGCTGAAAAGAAGTGTTATAGAGGACAACCTGCGCGAGATTTTTCCAGACAAGGATGTCACGACAGCCACAATCGAGAGAATTGGAGGCATGAGCAATATGAACTATAAGGTTGCACTCGATGGGGCAACCTATGTGCTTCGTATCCCAGGCATTGGAGTTGAGGGTATGGTGGAGCGTGCCAATGAGGAAAAGAACTCGATTATCAGCGGACAGATGAACATCAATCCGCCGGTGCTCTATTTCAATGCAAAGACAGGCGTGAAACTGGCTGAGTTCATACCTAATGCCGAGACACTCCACGAGGATACCATCCAGCAGACGGACAATCTGTTGCAGATAGCAGCAATCTACAAGAAACTCCATAGGTCGAGAGTGAGATTCAGGAATGGTTTCAATATATTCTATGAAATTGAGAAATACGACATTCTTATTGACCGTGCCGGAGCAAAGATGTATGGAAAAAACAAGGAAGTGCGCAGACAGATAATGGCTCTCGAGGATAAACTCAATGAGATAGGAGTTGACCTGTGTGCCTGTCATAATGATGCAGTGCCAGAGAATTTCATCAAGTCTGAGGACGGTAGGATATTCCTCATCGACTGGGAATATTCCGGAATGAACGATCCTATGGCTGATCTGGCGGCATTGTTCTTGGAAGGCAATTTCTCAGAAGAGAAAACCGAGTTCTTCCTGAACGAGTATTTTGAGGGTGCTGTACCTGCAGAGGCTCGCCGGAAGATTCTCTGTTACCAGATTCTGTGGGATTATCTCTGGGTACAGTGGACAGTTATCAAAGAAGCCAAAGGCGATGATTTTGGCACTTATGGTCGCGATCGTTATAATCGCGCTGTTGAAAATTTAAGAACATTATGCGAGTGACAAATATATGGAAGTGAATAACAGGAAGATAGATTGGACAACAATGCTCATCCCATTTGCAATCGTCGTTGCATTGATGGTGACATTCATGGTTGTGCCGGAGGATTCAAAGACCGTTGTTGATGCTCTGCGTGGATTCTTTGGCGACACCATAGGACTATATTATCCAATTCTTGCCATTGGCAGTGTTGGATGCGCACTCTATGTTGCAATAAAACCGAAATATGGTAATATAAGGTTCGGTAATACAGACAAACCAGCCTTCAGTGATTTCAAGTGGGGCACGATGATATTCACCTCCACCATGGCAGCCGATATAATGTTCTATTCGCTCATCGAATGGGCGCTATATGGCAGTGAACAGCATGTCATGGAGATAGGAGGATTGCAGATGTGGGCTCCTACCTATACTCTTTTCCATTGGGGACCGCTCGCATGGGGATTCTATGTCATCCTCGCTGTGTGTTTCGGTTTTATGATGCATGTCCGTAAGCGTGATCGCCAGCGATTCTCCGAGGCTTGCCGCCTATTGCTTGGCGATAGAGTGGATGGCGTATTGGGTAAGATCATCGATGTTATTGCTGTCTTTGCTATCGTGTGTGCCACAGCAACCACCTTCTCGCTGGCAACACCACTGTTGACAAAGGCATTAGGAACAGTGTGCGGCTTTGAAGTAACTACCGTCATCACCATTACTGTATTGTTGCTCATCTGTACTATCTACACCATCACGGTATTGTTTGGAGTGACTGGTATCTCTAAACTTGCCAGTATCTGCTCGTATCTGTTCTTTGGTATAGTGTTCTATTTCCTTTTCCTTGGTGGTGAGACGCGTTATATCCTCGAAACGGGCTTCCAGTCATTGGGCAACCTTACCCAGAACTTTATCGGGATGGCCACCTATATGGATCCTCTGCGTGAGAACCAGTTCCCGCAGAACTGGACGGTTTATTATTGGGCGTATTGGCTTGTTTGGTGTGTCGCCACTCCGTTCTTCATTGCCTTGATATCAAAAGGTCGTACTATCCGCAATACCGTGTTCGGCTCGTTCGGCTGGGGATTGGCTGGCACCTACACCTCGTTTATCATCCTTGGTAACTATGGTCTTGCTCAGCAGATGAAGCATGGCCTGGATATAACCGGCTTTATCGGCAATGGAGGTGAGATGTATCAGGCTATTCTTATGATTTTCGATACCCTTCCACTGCCGGTTGTGGCACTAATGCTTCTTGTTGTCACAATGATTGCATTCTACAGCACCACTCTGGATGGCATCACTTATGTCACCTCTTCATATAGTTATAAGCACATCTCTGCTGATGAGGAACCATCGCGAAAGATCCGTGGATTCTGGGCAGTGCTGCTCATCTTCCTGCCAATAGGGCTGCTGTTTGCTGAGAATTCCCTCTACAGTCTTCAGGGAGTGACAATCATTGCCGCCTTCCCAGTGGGAATCCTGCTTGTCATGATAGTATGGAGTTTCTTCAAGGACTGCCGGAATTATCTTCAGCCATAGCAACCCCAAACTATAAAATAAAGGGGACGATATACTATTTGGCACAAAGTAAAAAGAGTTATTAAGGGTATAAATCTTACCTTAAATCCTTTCTTCAAATTCGTGATATTTGTGTATTTCGTGTTCACAATAAACAACGAAAATAGGGAATTTCCCCCGTAATTGTAGGGAAATTTCCTTTTTATTTGCCGGAAATTGAGTAATTTTGCATCCGGTAAAGTTTCAAAACAGAAAAAATAACAAATAATTGAAGTTTTGGAAGTTAGGAGAAGTTATCGCTTCGCTTGGGAAGTTAAGGGGAGTTAAGGGACGAATGTCTCTATCTTACAAACCTTTTACCGCGAGATTAACTATTGTCCTTTAACTTCCCTAGCGAGTGAAATGAGCGATAACTTCCCATAATTCCCTTTAACTCCTAGGTTTCGGAACTTCCGAAAATTAACTAATATGAAAAAGAATATTTTAGCAATCGTTCTTGCATCAGTGATGTTCACAAGTTGTGGCTATGTTGGTACTGGTGCATTGTGGGGTGGTAGTATCGGTAGTGCAGTCGGTGGTCTTGCCGGTGGCTATCGTGGTCATGAGGTAGGTCGTCTGCTCGGTATGGCAGGGGGTGCCGCTGGTGGTGCAGCCGTCCAGAATTCACAGGAAAGAAAGCGTGTTGCTGATGTGCAGCAATATCGCGAGGAGAAGGCCCGTCTTGCTGCCAACCGTGCTGCGCGTAATGGACAGGCCTCAACTGTAGCCCCAGCATCTACATTCGCTCCTGACTACGACTATGCGAAGGCTGGTTCTACAGATAGCGGCTTCACAAGCGACAACAGTGCCGACGATCGTATCGACATTGATTTCAGCGACAACAATACTGGTGACTACGGCAAGTTCGATGGTAGTACAGTTGAGGCTGTTGAGGTTGCACCGAACCTTGAGATTCGCAATGTGCGCTTCTATGATGCCAACAATGATGGAGTTATCAACCGCCGTGAGGAGTGTTCTATCTCGTTCGAGGTTATGAACCGTGGTAACGCCACTGTCTATGGTCTTCAGCCAACAGTTCTTGAGGTTTCAGACAACAAGCACATCTTCATCTCTCCATCAGTGCTTATCGAGAGCATCGAACCAGGAAAGGGCGTTCGCTATACAGCTCGCATCATTACAGATGCCAATCTCAAGGCAGGTCAGGCAATGTTCTGCGTAGCAGTCAACAAAGGCAACAAGACCCTCACCCAGATTAAGGAATTCTCAATCCCAACAAAGAAGTAAAGCCCCATATAAAGATAATAACAAATAAGGTGGAACAGCCATGCTGCTCCACCTTATTTCATAGGATTGAAACATTTATAATTCAGCGTCCTCCCATAGGAATCCCTTTGCGTCATCATCGTCGTCGCCCCATGAACCAGTCTCTGTTCCGAGGTTTTCATTGCTAGCAGACTGTAGCAGAAGGAAATCTGTCTTTCTTGTCCCGCATTCAGGAGTTATATATTGTTTTTTCATATTCGTTATTGTTATTGGTGGTTGAAAATGGTTTCAAGCGAGTTTCCGTTCTCTGATGCCCATGAAGGATGAGTGTAACTATCCAGACCAAGCATGAACTTGATGAAATTGTCAAGGTCGGATGCACTGATTGCTACTCCGATATTGGCAAACTTCTGGTTGAGATAGTAATACATCTTCTCCTGATAGTTAGTGCCAGGATTGCTTGTGTCATCCTTGAAGATTGTATTGTGGAAAGTGTAAGCCTCCTTATTGCTAGCCTTTCCGTCAGCTCTTCTGTCACGCAATTCATTCTTTCCTTCAGCCTTTGGCTGTTCGCTCGAGAAATTAGTCAACTCGTAGTCACGAGCCAAATCACCAGGAGCAACACCGAGGAGAGACTCTATCGCTATTGCTACCATACCTGTACGGTCAGCACCCGAACGGCAGTGGAAAGCCACAGGTCGCTTCTCGTTTATAACCTCATTGATAATCCATGCTACATCTTTGACAACAGAATAATTCGTGAGAGCGGCTGTTGCACCACTGGTCTTGATGTGGAAATAGTGCCAATCATCTATACCAGTGTTGTTTTGATCGAGCGCCCATGAATGTGAAAGACCTGTTGCACGAGAGTTGTTCTCCTCAATTTGTGTTGTACGGAGATCAAGCTCTGACTTGAATCCGAGGTCAAGTACTTGCTGGCGTGATGCCTCATGGAAAGTGTAGTTGGCAGGGTTGGCACACTCTGTTATCACATAGTTTGTGCTTGATGGCTTCTTGTAGAACTCTCCATTCAAACTACTGCAACGGTAAATCCATTCGTACTTAATCTTCTTGCCATTCAAACCAGTCCAACCACCGAGGTCACGGCAGTTCCACGAGTCGTCGATTCTTCCCATTCGCACCTGACCACTGGTGTAGAACGAACCAGTCTTCACGGTTGTATTGCCGCTTACTCCAGTTGTAATGGTGTATGTGTATTTCTTACCCGGAACAAGGTTGTCCAAATTATAGTTTGAACCAGTTGCCGTATAAGTCTTTGTGGTGTTCACACCATCATCGTTCTTATATGATAGAGTAATGGTGTAAGTGGTTGATGCATCACCAGCCCATGACAATGGCACTTGGTTAGGTGTGTCGTGGCTGTAAAGGTTCTTGAAAACACTTGCGTATGTGGTAAAATGGCTGGCCTCACCGTATGTCTGGTAGTGAGGGTACGAGAAGAACAGTTTCACTGCATCGTTTTCAAGATCGTAAGCATCAATCATCTCTACACTGAGTGCAGGCATCTGCTTAACGATGTTGCGGGTTATTCTGTTGTTAGCCGATGTTGACTTTCTGTACATCTGACCACCTTTCGATTTCACCTCGATGTCCATTCCGTTCTCAAAAGCTCCCTCAGGAACAACGATGTTGAAAACCGTCTCTTCATCAGAAAGGGATACACCATCGCAGTTCAACGTAATGGTGCTGCTACCTCCGCTAATCATGTCTGTATTTATTCCGTTTGCAAAGTTTCCTAAAGCCAACGAAGCTGTACCCCAGAGCATCTTGCCACCCTTGTCGGTCACTGAAATAGAACCCAGTTCGCCTTCTCCCTTGAGTTTCAGCTGCAGTACACCACACATATTCTTGAATGGCACATGATATGTATCTTCCTCTGTTTCAACAAGTTGACCAATCATGATGTTGGCATCGTGGTCAAACGAGTTCTCTGCATAAGTTTGTGTTGCAGGAAGAGTAAGCACCATAGTGCCATTTGTCAATTTATTGAATGCTGATTTTGGGTATAGCGCGCAAGTCTCATCATCAATAGCTGTATTGGTTGGAACTTGTCCTGAGAAATCGCCATAGTTCAAGCCTGATTCGCTAGCCAACTTGAATGATGAGTTGATACCATGCAGCCACTCGTACTTCTTTACGTTGCTTAAGTTTACTCCATCGATATTTGCGCCATTGGTGAGAGTGGAATTCTCGTTGAGTGGCGAATGCCAAGAAAATTCCAATCTAAGCTTGTATTGAATGTCGGTAAGTGTTACGACGGCAGGATTAGATTCTGACAGTATTCCGTCAGTGCTTGTTGATCTTGATAACAGGAAAGTTTTGTTTGTTCCACTTCCATATAATTTCGCCCACATTTCTGTATTAGGCGCAACGAATTGGTAGTGCCCATCGCTGTTTGTTATCCCAACTTTGTATGGGTTGTCGTTTTTTGTGTCTGACGATAGAATCTTGTCGGTCACATCTTCATTGCCTATATTCACATTGATATCACCGTACTTCACATTTATCTCTGATGAGAGTCCAGCCAATCCCTCGGTGGTTTTAAACCCAATGCCCGAACCGTTGCTGTCCATTGTTATACGGAGCATTGTGGATGGTATTGTCAGGGAACCCTCTTTTACAACAAGGAACTCGTCGTTGTTGTCCCACAGAACACTCTGCCCGTCCATGGTGGTTCTTGTGTCTGACTCGCCTGATGAGGCAGAAATCCTGATTGTCTTCATCGTAGGCTCGGTAAAGCCTTGTTCTGGTTCTTTGATTGTTGTATCTCCACCAGTGACAATCTCATCGCTGCAACTTGCTAAGCATAGCAGAGCTGCAAAAAGAAAATAGATTTTTTTCATTTTTGTATTTATCACTATCGTTTCTGTTATTTATCCTATTTTTATAATGTACGCCATGCGCGCGTAAAACTATGCAAAGATAAGAATAAAATTTGTATTGCGAAAATTTCGCAACGATTTTTTCGCAATGGCTTATTTTTCTTTTGTAATTTGTCGCGTTTTGTGTAACTTTGTAAGTCCATTGTGCAAGATGGTAATAAAACGCAATATAACAAAATAAGATAAAATGAATAAATTGGATAATTTGTGGGCGTTCGTGCTCAAAAAAATATATATTGCCTGCGGCGCCGCTCGGCTCCGCCGCTTTCGTAACGCAGTGGAGAAAGAACATAAATT
>JAZQOD010000093.1:0-4758 GCA_045627685.1 Prevotella sp.
TTGGCAAGCCTGTTGTTGTTCTCTCCAACAATGACGGATGTGTTGTTGCACGCTCAAACGAAGCGAAGGCATTGGGGATAAAGATGGGCACGCCTATCTATCAGATAAAAGAACTGTGCCAGACCCACGATGTGCAGATACGCTCGAGCAACTATATCCTCTATGCTGACATGAGCAACCGTGTGATGAGCATTCTCAGGGAGGAAGTAGCGCCTGGCAGGATGGAGCAGTATTCCATTGACGAGGCATTCCTCACTCTTGACATGACCTTCGACTACAAGCAATGGGGCGAAGAACTCGTGAAGAGGATTGGTTGCTGGACCGGAATGCCAGTGAGTATCGGCATTGCCCACACCCGGACATTGGCAAAAGCAGCCACATGGTTTGCAAAGAAATGGAAGGGATTCAACAAGGTGTGTGTCATCGACAGCGACGAACAGCGTGAGAAAGCACTGAAGGCTCTGCCTGTGGATGAGGTATGGGGCATAGGATGGCGTGGCAAAGCCAAATGCGAACTCTATGGTATTGATACGGCTTGGGACTTTACCGAGAAGTCGGAATCGTGGGTGAGGAAACTGTTCACTGTGACAGGAGTGCGCACATGGAACGAACTGCGTGGTCAGTCGAGCATCAGTACCGTCTTGACTGGCGACAAGCAGACAATATGCACGAGTCGCAGTTTTGACGGGATGGTGCAGGAATACGGCCAGATGGAGATGTTCATCAGCAACTATGCCGCTCATTGTGCACAGAAGTTGCGCGCCCAGAAGGGGGTATGCAGCATGGTGACGGTATTCATCCAGACAAACCATTTCCGCGAGGATATGCCACAATATGATGCTGGATTGACCGCCACACTCATCACCCCGGCAAACTCCACGCAGGAGATTGTACAGGCTGCCCTTCGCGCATTGAAGGCGTGTTTCAAAGAAGGCTATCATTACAAGCGTGCAGGAGTGATTGTCGGGGGAATAACCAGACAGAACGTCATCCAGCAGAACATCTTCGACGAACTGACACCTGAGCAGCGTAAGAAGTACAACAAACTGAGCGAGATTGTGGATACCATCAACCGCCGTCTGGGCAACGACACTATGGTGCTTGGTGTACAGCAGTTTCCGAAGGATGATGCTACCGGCGAGCAGATGAACTTCCGCGATCTCATCAAGCACGAGCATCGGTCAAAATGCTACACAACAGATATCAACGAAATAATAGAAGTAAAATAAGATAATGATTATACGGAAATCTACATTGGAAGACATTCCTCAGATGCAGGAAATCTTCGCCATCGCACGACAGTTCATGGTAGAATCAGGCAATCCCAACCAGTGGGCTGCCAACTACCCTTCTGTCGAACAACTGACAAACGACATAACCAGCGGTGACAGTTTTGTATGCATTGAAAACGGCAGGATGGTAGCCACCTTCTTGCTACGAGGCGGCGATGACCCTACCTACGAGGTGATATATGACGGAGCATGGCAGAACGACAATCCATACGCCACTATCCACCGCATAGCGAGCAACGGTGAGGTGAAGGGCATCTTTTGCAAAGCGATGGAGTTCGCCCTGCAGAACTATTCCACCATCCGCATTGACACCCATCGCGACAACAAAGCAATGCAGCACGCCATCCGCAAGGCTGGTTTCAAATACTGCGGCATCATACACTGCTGGAATGGTGACGAGCGATTGGCATTCCAATATAACTGACATAAACTTTCGCAAGTGTATGACTTGCGAAAAATTAAGTGAAAGCTCGCTTGCGAGGGCTCATCGAGCCGAGTCGTTAAGTCGCGTAGCGGTGACGACATAAGAGGCGAGGTAAAAGTAAAAAATCCTGAATAGATATGACATTACTTGAAGCAATTAAAGACCGCCACTCGGTGAGACGATACATCGACAGACCGATTGAGCCGGAACTCGTCAGCATTCTGCAAGAGAAGGTGAACGAAGTGAATAAAGAGGGCAACCTGCATATCCAACTCGTGACAAACGAGCCAAAGGCATTCAAAGGCAAGATGGCTTATGGCACATTCAGTGGAGTGAGCAATTACTTCGCTATGGTGGGTAAGAAAACCGACGCATCGGCAGACCCAGCACAGGCTTCTCTCTCTGAGCGTATGGGCTACTATGGCGAACAACTGGTGCTTTTGGCACAGACTCTCGGACTCAGCACCTGTTGGGTGGGACTCACCTACAACAACATCAAAGAGGCATACGAGAAGAATGATAATGAGAAACTCTGCTGTATGATTGCTCTGGGATATGGTGATGATCCTGGAAGAAACATGAAACGCAAGAGTGCCAAGAGTGTGAGCAACGTAAGCGATGCTACTCCTGAATGGTTTAATAAGGGCGTGGATGCTGCCATCCTTGCTCCTACCGCTGTCAATCAGCAGAAGTTCTTCTTTAGATATGAGGGCACTGATGAGAATGGTATCGGTTTGGTGAAGGCTGAACGAATGTTCTCACTCATCGGCTATACCAAGATGGACTTAGGCATTGCCAAGTATCACTTTGAATTAGGTGCCGGCAAAGAGAATTTCAAATGGATATAACTGACTGATGAACAATAAGCCGATACATTCTGATATTCAATCAGGACCAGTAAAGAAGCGACTGAAAGTGCTGGACGCATTGCGTGGCTTTGCATTGCTTGGTGTGTGTCTCGCCAACTACAAGGAACTGACGCTCTACGCCTTTTACGATGTAGAGCACACAACAAATGTGCAGGTCAGCATGAGCGATCAGATTGCCAATTTCATGATGTACTTTCTTGTTGACGGCAAGTTTTACACCATATTCTCTGTTCTTTTCGGCATTGGTTTCAGCATTATAATAGCCAACGCCATGGAGCGTGGTGCCAATGGCATGCGGATATTCTATCGCCGAATGCTATTATTGCTGGGGTTCGGTTTTGCCCACCTGATGCTATTGTGGAGTGGCGACATACTGATGCTCTACGCAGCAATGGGAATGCTCCTGCCTCTTTTCTGGCGATGTTCAAGCCAGACGATACTCCGATGGGCGGCTTTCTTCCTGTTCCTGCCGGTTGTTACATCCTCATTGGTTTATGTCTTCGACCTTCAACCATGTGCATGGTTCTTCCGGCAGATGGACTACTGGCAGACTCGTTTCGGCATAGGCGACTGGGGCACATGGCTTCGTGAGAGTCAGACATACAGCGACCTGCTGAAATTCCTCGTCATGGGTGCTTTCGAGAGAATGACCGAGTTCATTTCCAGCGACCGCTACTTCAAGGTTCTCGGCCTTTTCCTCGTTGGTCTATGGATTGGCAAGAAGAAGATATTTGCAGATATCGAGCAGCATCGTCTGCTTCTGCAAAGAGTGATGAAAGTGGGATTTGCCATCGGCTTACCTTTCGCCGTTGTTCATGCTTATGATGCAGTGAATGGATATCAGCTGGTTTCCCCTCTCCACACCATCATTGAAATGCTGAACATCTATCCTCTCGGATGGGCTTATATGGCAGCCTTTGCACTCTATGGCAAGCGTATCTTCACTCCATTCACCTACGCGGGCAAAATGGCTCTGACATGCTACATCTCGCAATCAGCCATTGCCATCGTATTGTTCTATGGTGTTGGTTTTGGATGGGGCATGCAACTGACTCTTCCTGAGGTCATCATTTCTGCCATCGGCGTATATACGTTTGAAGTTGCTTGTGCCTATCTCTGGCTGCAACACTTTGCTTTTGGTCCTCTTGAATGGATCTGGCGAATGCTGACTTACGGCAAGAAACTGCCACTACGAAAAAAACAATAACAATATAAATATGAAGGATAAGATAGCCATTGTAACCGGTGGTGCACATGGTATAGGCAAATGCATCACCGAGGAGTTCCGAAAGGCTGGCGCTCATGTCTGCGTTATTGACATTGCTCCATGCCCTCACAATGAAGTGCAAGAAGACTACTTCCAAGGCGACTTGTCGTGCAAAGCAACAATCGAGGAGTTTTGCGAAAAAGTCATCGGGAAATACGGTCATGTAGATTGTATCATCAACAATGCACTTCCTCTGATGAGGGGCATTGATGAATGTTCGTACGAAGAATTCCAATACGCATTGAGTGTTGGTATTACGGCTCCATTCTACCTGGTGAAATGCTTGAAGGATCACCTTGCAGAAGGTGCTTCTATTGTGAACATTTCATCATCGCGCGATCGCATGAGCATGCCACAGACCGAGAGTTATACTGCCGCGAAAGGTGGTATCGCTGCTCTCACTCATGCTCTTGCAATGAGTCTTGCTGGTAAGGCTCGCGTCAACTCCATTTCACCTGGTTGGATAGACACCGACTACACCGTCTATGAAGGGCCTGACGCAACCCAGCAACCTGTTGGGCGTGTCGGCAATCCTCTCGACATTGCCAACATGGTGATGTTCCTCTGCTCTGATAAAGCCGGTTTCATCACTGGCGAAAACATCTGTATTGATGGTGGAATGACAAAACAGATGATATATCACGCAGAACACGGGTGGACATTGGAGAGTTAAAAGTTAAAAGTTAAGAGTTAAAAGTTCTTGGCTGAGCCAAGCGGCATAGCTCTAAGTTTGCAGCAGAATAATGAGCCTGTTTGAAATAGCTTCCATTTGTATGGTGGGAAATAATACAAAAGCAGTTTGCTTATATGACGGTTTTTCCTTACTTTTGTTGTAAAAAAGAAGGAACTAACCGGACAGCATTGGAAAACCTGGCGGCAAGTAGACAAAAAGTCTATGCTCGGCAT
>JAZQOD010000094.1:0-8730 GCA_045627685.1 Prevotella sp.
TAGGACCAGATATAATAAGAGGTGTACGAGCGTCGTCAATGAGCACTGAGTCAACCTCATCGACGATGGCATAGTTGTGGGCACGCTGTACGAGGTCAGCAGGCGAGATTGCCATGTTGTCGCGGAGGTAGTCGAAACCGAACTCGTTGTTGGTACCGAAGGTGATATCCGCCATATAAGCACGGCGACGCTCTGGAGAGTTAGGGCGGTGCTTGTCGATACAATCAACCGAGAGGCCGTTGAACATATAGAGAGGGCCCATCCACTCAGAGTCACGCTTAGCGAGGTAGTCGTTCACTGTAACGACATGAACACCGTTTCCGGTCAATGCGTTAAGGAAGACAGGGAGGGTAGCCACGAGGGTCTTACCCTCACCGGTAGCCATCTCGGCAATCTTACCCTGATGGAGCACTGTACCACCGAAGAGCTGTACATCGTAGTGAACCATCTCCCACTTGAGGTCGTTACCACCGGCAGTCCAGTGGTTGTGGTAGATAGCCTTGTCACCGTCGATAGTGATGAAGTCGTTGCCTGGCTTGGCAGCGAGCTCACGGTCGAAGTCGGTAGCGGTAACGATGGTCTCCTCGTTCTCGGCGAAACGGCGTGCGGTATCCTTCACGATGCTGAATGCAACAGGCATAACATCGTTCAGTGCCTTCTCATAGATTTCGAGAGCCTCTTTCTCTAACTTGTCGATCTGGTTGAAGATAGACTCGCGCTCATCGATAGGAGTGCCTTCGATGGTGGCTTTGAGTTCTTCAATCTTCTTTTTCTGTTCTGCAGCAGATGACTGTACATACTGCTGGATTTCCTTTGTCTTGGCGCGCAGTTCGTCGTTCGACAAGGCTTTGATTTCTGGATAAGCCTTCTTTACGGTCTCCACGAATGGCTGGATGAGCTTCATATCGCGTGAAGACTTGTTGCCAAAGATTGACTGCAAAAATTTGTTGAAATTCATATTGTTGTATTTTTATTTTGTTTTCTTTATTGGGCCCTGCCAATAATGGCAGGGAAGGGGACGGATTCTTTTCTCATTAAGCGCCTTCCCTTTAGGGAGAGAGGGGGTAGGCTTCGTTTTAAAACAGCGGCTTTGCCTTGCAGGCGTTCGGGGCGCGGATGTGGATGCTCTTCGCAATGGTTGGTGCGATGCGCTCTGTTGTTACCGGTGTTTCAATGTGTTCAGCCTTGATGTTCGCCCCGAGGAAGATGATTGGGAACGGAACGAATGCTGTGCGATGATGATACGATGTGTTGTCATCCTCGTTGACGATGTTCCATCCTGGTCGAACCTCCACCCACAGGTCGCCTGTTATGGCGGTGTCGTAAGGGCTTGTGCTTACCGAAGCCACTCCCGAGGTCATCATCAGCAGGTCTTTCGAGCGCTGGATGATTTCCGAATAAGAACTCTTCTGGTCCTCGATGAGTTTCTGGTTCAGGTAAATCTGATTCTTATAGTAACCCTCAACCCATGTTCCGCTGCCATAGATAGCCGAGAGATACATGTTGAGGAGTTGCGATGTGCGGTTGATATAGAATGTACCCGTTGGTATGTGGTACTTCGCATAATCCACCTCCGGTTCGTCGGTGTCGCCGGTGGCTGTTATCACGAACAGCACATTGTCGCGACCAACCTTTGCCTCGATGCCCGAGACGAGATTGCCGAGAGTCTTGTCGAGCGATGTATAGACACCCTCCATCTCGGTGCGCTGTCCCATCTGGTCGCCCAGACGAGCCGAGAGCGTCACTGCGATATAGTCGGTAATCTCGTCGCGACCAACGGCGTTGTCGTTGATGCAACTCAGTGTGGCGTTAGCAACAAGATCGTTCATCAGGTCTTTCTTGCCCGATGTGACGGTGGAGTTGTAGGCACGCACCCATGTCTGAGCCGTTGCTGGATAATAGGCAGATGTGGCCCATGAGGCGCTGCGCTCTTCAATCCAGAATGCTCCGTCGGCAGCATGACCTGCTGACAGAATGGCAGCATCTTGGTTTTGGGCAAAGCCGAACACCAGTGCACGACCGTTGGTAGAGACCTTCAACTCGTCGCTGACGGTGGATGTGGCGATATGCTCAGGCGATGCAACCTTCTTCTGGTCATAGACGCAGTACTCCGGACGCAAGGTCTTGCGGTTGAGCCACTGCTGTGACATTATCTTATTATACTGCGGAGTGGTGCCTGTAGCGATGCACGCAACAGCCGAAGCACGATCGACAGGTTCGAAAGGATACTCCACAGCCTCATACACACGGCCCTCTTGCAGGAGTCGGCGGAAGCCGTCCTGGCCATAGAGCGGTGCGAAATGCTCCAGATAATCGGTGCGCAACTGGTCGATGGTGATGTTCACCACCAGTCGTGGCGCTGAATGAAGGCTCTGCGCCTCAAGGTCGAATCCATACAAAGTGGCGAGGAGCGCTGCTATGTAGAAGCGTCCAAGACCATTATGGAGCAGGGGCTGTATGTTGCGTTTATTTCTTTTCATTTTCTTTCAGTCCGTAAGAACTCATAAATCTATAGAACAAAACCAGTGCCAATCCTATTACACCTTCGGCAAATGTCTGCCAGATGTTCGCAAGAAGAGCAACGCTAAAGCAGAATTCGAGTATCAGGGTCAATCCGCAGGTCTTGCCTTTGCGGAAGTTCTTGATGATTCTCCAAGCGAAGAACAGCGACAGAGGATTGAACACAAGTATCTGTAAATTAATGCGTACCGTTGGATGCTGCGAGAAAATCATCAAGAGGAGAATCAGTCCCGGTATGCCCGACAGAAGGAGCAGGAAGGCATCAAACTGCCAGAGGCGTCGTTTCAGTCGGTATTTCTCGAGCAGGGTGATTGCCAATGCTATGAATATGAGATAGACAGCCACTGCGTCAGGGCGTGTGAACTGGTCGAGCAGCGACGAACCGCTGTAGTTGTACTGCGAAGGTGTTGCCCAGAACTCGTTCTTTACCAGTGGACGAGCCTCGCCGTTACGGCTGATGAGTGCACGATGGAAGTCCTTCTTCAGGTTGTCGGGCAGGAACTGCTGCTGACGGTAGTCGGTGGCTTTGTCGGAACCCACACCCAACAGGAAGTCGTTGCCCCAGCGAGCCCACAGGTGGTTCCCGTTCCAGAGGTGAATCAGTTCGCGGTAGGTAGGGGTGAATTCCTTCATTTCGCGATAGTCGAGTTTGCCTTCCAAACCTTTCTCGATGATGTCGCGAGCACGGGTGGTGCAGTTATCGTAGTAGAAATTGTACCGATAGTAGCGGTTCTCAGGCAGATAATTCTCAAACACGGCATTGATGATGTTACGCTTCTCCTGTGCAGTCAGGTCGAGAACCTGCTCGTAGATGCCGCAGTTGAAGTAGTTGTAACGATCAACGAACCCCTCCCAGGTCTCGATTTCCATACGGTAGTCGGTCAAACCGAAGGCGAACCTAACCACAAAGAAACTCTGCTTCTGGTCAAAAATTCCCCAGTTAGCCAGTAGGTCCTCGCCCGTTTGGAGGTTGTGGATGCGAATGCCCGTGTGACCATAGAGGGCATATATCATGTCGTGAGGCTCGCAGGTGATGAGACTAATCTCTACCTGGTTCATCAGCGAGTCGTTGGCGACGGTCGTCGGAGCGCTGTCGCTTTCGGCTGTTTCGGCAGGTTGCTCCTGAGCCGAGAGGGTAGGAGTGAAGCCCAAAAGCAGTGCGATGAGCAAGCCCTTGACCCAATGTATTGTTGTGTATGATGTTTCTTTTGTACGCATATTGAATGCAAAGTTACTAAAAAAAGCCCACTTGTCAAAGCAAAATTCCTTATTTATTTTCGCGTATCTGTATGCACGCGAGGCTGTTTGTAAAGTCTGTTCACAAGGAAACTGTGCAGCGAAAACTGACGAAATAGAAATGAAAACGAGCGAAAACAGGGCGGATTGTGGCTCCTCGGCGGTGGTTTTCTGTGAAAGCGGTGGAATGAGGGTGTCATTCCATTGAAATGAGGTGGTCATTTCGCCCAAATGAGGGGCTCAAAATGGCGCTTTTAAGGGCTTGGAACGGCAGTTTTGGACCGAGAAACGGGGGCTTTTGGAAAAGCAAAAGGCACAGCGGCTTGATAATCAGCGACTTGCGAAAATCGCTGAAATTCGCGTATTTGCGAGCAAGAGTGGTGTTGGTTGAAAATACGCGAAATATGGAGCCTTTGTGATAAAGATTTGTAAATAATATTGGAATGTAATTTTGACTGATAAAAATCGCGTTTCTGCCGAAGGCTCGTAATAGGGGAGAAGAAGGGCGGATTGTGGGTTTTTAGGGCGTTTCGGACAAGGAGCCGATGGTTGTTCGACTTAACGGGTATCAAAAATCGTCTTAAAAAACCTTATTTATTTCACGCGCGATGATTTTATTTCATAAAAAATGAGTATCTTTGCACTTTGTATGGCGGTGTGAATGCATTCCTCGCCAACAAAACAAACGATAAAAGATAAAATTCAGATAATGAGAAAACTATTTCTTGCAGTTTCTGCGATGGCTTTCGCACTGGGAGTACAGGCGCAGAACGTTACAAACTCACCATATTCGCAGTATGGTTACGGAAAACTCGCTGACCAGTCGAGCGGTGCCTCGCGAGGCATGAACGGATTGGGAATCGCTGTGCGTGAGGGTAATCAGGTGAACTTCCAGAACCCTGCGTCATATTCGGCTACCGACTCACTCAGTTTCATCTTTGATGGAGGGTTGTCGATAAAGATGACCAACTTCCAGGAAGGTCAGCACAAGGTGAACGCCAACAACTCAAGTTTCGACTATTTCATCGGTGCATTCCGCATGTTCAAGCATGTCGGCATGGCGTTCGGTGCAATGCCTTTCTCTAATGTGGGCTACAACTACTACAGTTACAACACCCTCGGACAGAACGGTTCGATGGGAACAACAGCCACCATCAACACCAATACATACAAAGGCGACGGTGGTCTGCACCAGGTGTTCCTCGGTGTGGGCGTTGAACCGCTCAAGGTGAAAGGCACAAGTCTCTCACTCGGTGCCAATGTTTCCTACCTCTGGGGACGCTACGACAAGAGCATCATCAATAGTTACAGCGATGATTTCGTCAACACTCTCTCGAAGTATTATCAGTGCAATATCAGCGACTTGAAGTACGATCTGGGTGTTCAGTTCCAGCAGAAGTTCGGCAAGAAAGACGCTCTCACCATCGGTGCGACATATTCCATCGGTCATAATCTCCACGGAACTCCGGAGTGTCTCATCATCTCGGAGAACTCGCAAACACTTGTCAGTGACACCACAACCTACAAGGCGAATGGCGAGCACGCACTGCCAACAATGATTGGTGCTGGTGCTATGTGGAACCATGCCGGTAAGATTCGTGTCGGTGTTGACTATAATCTCGAAAAGTGGGGATCGGTGAAATATCCAATCTACAGCGTTGTGAACGATCAACCACAGTATGTCATGACCGAAGGACTGATGATGGATCGCCAGAAGTTCACCCTCGGTGGTGAGTTCTGTGTCAATCCGCTGAGCCGTACATGGTTACACCGCGTGAAGTATCGCTTCGGTGTTTCATACGCTACACCATACATCAAAGTCAACGGACATGACGGTCCATCGGAAATCAGCGCCTCTGTTGGTTTGGGAATTCCTATCACCAACGGCTGGAACAACCGTTCTACCGTCAACATCTCTGCGAAATGGGCACAGCAGAACGCTTCCGGCCTTATCAAGGAGAACATGTTCATGATAAGCGTAGGACTGAACTTCAACGAACGCTGGTTCGCTAAGTGGCTCGTTCAGTAATCTACTCACGGCAATAGAAAGAGTATCGTGAAGTTGCGTAGTGGTATTTATGCTGTCGTAGTGTGCCTGCTGTTCGGTGTCTTCTCATGCACCGAACCGAAAGAGCACATCGCTCCTGCCGTGAACGAGAAGGACTCGGTGGCGATGATGACCACCTACGGCATAAACATGCTCATCAGCGACTCCGGCGTTATCAAATATCGCATTGTCTCAGAACGATGCATCAACAACCAGAATGTCAACCCTAAACGCTCGATATTCGACAAGGGAGTATTCCTCACACAGTTCGACGAGAAGCATCATGTGCAGGCTTACATCCAGGCAGATACTGCTTATAAATACGACGAACTGCGACTGATGGAACTTCGCGGCAGAGTGAGAATCCTGAGCAAAGACGGATTGAAATTCCGTGGCGAGGAACTCTTCTGGGACCAGAACAAGCACGAGTACTATTCAAACAAATACTCGTATATGGAAACCCCGGAGCGCACACTCGAAGGCAACTATTTCCGCAGCGACGAGAATATGCGCAAATACTATGTATTCAACACCAAAGGCTCGTTCGAAAAGAGCGACATCGTGGGTGAGGATACTACAAAGAATACTGCCAAGAACGACTCTACGGCACCGCCGGTTCGTCAGGCTGAAAGACCGCGACAGAAGAGATAACACACTCCGTGTGGCATCCTTCCTCCGGCAATAACATAAAATTGAAATAATACTGCAAATTGGACACTATATTAGTCATAAGCATACTCATCACTCTGGCATTCTCCGCCTATTTCTCGGGCATGGAGATAGCCTTTGTGTCGAGCAACCGAATGCTCGCCGAGATGGATCGCGAGAGGCACGGCTTCACCCAGCGCCTGTTGGATACATTCTATAAACACCCCAACGGATTTGTTTCCACAATGCTCGTGGGAAACAATATCGCCCTCGTAACCTATGGTATTCTCATAGCAAAATTCTTCGACAGTACCATCTTCCGCGGTGTCGATCCAAGCATCTCAGTGCCTGCCGACACAATACTCTCAACCCTCATCGTGCTCTTCACCGGTGAGTTCCTCCCAAAAGCACTGTTCAAGAAGGACCCGAACAGATGGCTCTCGTTCTTCGCCCTCCCTACATACATCTTTTATATTATATTGTGGCCGATTAGCAAATTCACCACACTCCTCTCGCAGATGATGCTCCGCATCGTCGGCGTGAAGGCAGAGAAACAGAGTGGGGACGTCGGTTTCTCGAAGGTTGACCTCGATTATCTCGTGCAGACGAGTATCGACAATGCCGAGAACGACGATGAGATTGAACCGGAAGTGGAACTTTTCCAGAATGTCATCGATTTCACCGACACCAAGGTGCGCGACTGTATGATACCTCGAACAGAGGTCGATGCCGTAGATATCGAAGACTGCACACTCGCCGAACTCAAGCAGAAGTTCATCGAAAGCGGCCATTCCAAGATTATCGTATATAAAGAGGACATCGACCATGTGGTGGGTTATATCCACTCTTCCGAGATGTTCCACGATGCGGAAGATTGGCGCGAGCATATCCACACAGTGCCTTTTGTGCCTGAAACCATGGCTGCCCAGAAACTGATGCAGATTTTCATGCAGCAGAAAAAGAGTCTCGGAGTCGTTGTCGATGAGTTCGGCGGCACCGGCGGTATCGTTTCGCTCGAGGACATCGTGGAGGAGATATTCGGTGAGATTGAAGACGAGCACGACTCATCCAACCTCATTGCCGAGAAGTTGGGCGACAACGAATACCAACTTTCTGCCCGTCTGGAGATTGACAAAGTAAACGAAATGTTTGACATCGAACTGCCGGAAGATGATGACTACATGACTGTCGGAGGTCTCATCCTGCACTATTATCAGAGTTTCCCGAAACTCAATGAAGTTGTGAAGATAAAGCACTTCGAATTCAAGATATTGAAGAAAACAAACACTAAAATAGAACTCGTACGCCTGAAAGTTGTGGAATAACAACACTTTTTTAGTCGAAAATTATGTAGTTCGCAATTTTTTTAGTAAATTTGTATGCTTTTTGGCGCATACGCGCGTAATTACCTCTTAATATTAAGGGGAATTTGTGTTGCGCCATAGGTAAAAAAGAAAATAATAAACAAACAAAAATAATTACAACAATGGCCGTATTAGGAAAAATTAGAAGTAAAGGCGTTTGGCTCATCGCAATCATCGGTTTGGGCCTCTTCTCTTTCATCGCCGAGGAGTTGTTCCGTTCTTGTGAGTCAACTCGCAATGACCAGCGTCAGCAGATTGGCGAGGTGCTTGGTGAAAAAATCAATGTTCAGGATTTCCAGAAACTCATCGATGAGTATCAGGAGGTAATGAAGATGCAGTCTGGTCAGGACAATCTGACAGAAGACCAGCTCAACCAGGTTAAGGATATGGTATGGAATACCTATGTTCAGACCAAGATCGTTGAGAACGAAGCAGCAAAGCTCGGTCTTACCGTTACCGACGAGGAGATGCAGAACGTGCTCTCTGAGGGTACTAACCCAATGCTCGCACAGACTCCATTCCTCAACCAGCAGACTGGTCGCTTCGACGTTAACCAGTTGAAGAAGTTCCTCGCTGAGTACAAGCAGCAGCAGGTTGCTAACCCACAGCTCGCTCAGCAGTATCAGTCTATTTACAAGTACTGGACCTTCATCGAGAAGACATTGCGTCAGCAGCTCCTCGCTCAGAAGTACCAGGGCTTGTTCGCTCACTGCTTCCTCTCAAACCCAGTTGAGGCAAAGGCTGCTTTCCAGGCAGAGACAGAGGAGAGCGCAGTAGAGCTCGCTGCTTTCCCTTACTCATCAGTTGACGACGCTGCCGTAAAGGTAGAGGACGCTGATCTCAAGGCAAAGTACAACGAGATGAAGCCACGTTTCCGTCAGTATGTTGAGACACGCGACATCAAGTATGTTGATA
>JAZQOD010000095.1:0-2413 GCA_045627685.1 Prevotella sp.
CGCGATCGCGGATATCAACCTCATAGAATGGAATCTCAACACCACCGAGGATGTCAGCAACACGCACGAGAGCCTCCTTCTGGCTGTTGTAAAGATTGTCAACAACTACCACCTCGTGGCCTGCCTTGTGCAATTCAATGAGAGTGTGGCAACCAATGTAGCCAGCACCTCCACAAAGTAAGATTTTCATAATAAACCTGTTTTAGTTAATAATATGATTAATTAAAATTTCTTTCCGAATACAATACTGGTGAATGTAAGGAACAGCACCTTGATATCCAACCACCAAGAACGGTGAGAGAGATAGTAGAGGTCGTATTCCAAACGGCGGAGCATTTTTTCCATAGTGTCAGTATAGCCGTTATACAATGTGGCATACGATGTGACACCCGGACGAATCTGATAGAGGAATGCATATCGAGGATCATGCTCCATAATCTGGTCGATATAGAACTTACGCTCCGGACGATAGCCGATGAGTGCCATCTCGCCACAGAACACATTCCACAACTGTGGCAGTTCGTCGAGATGATGAGCACGCAGGAAGCGGCCACATTTGGTGAGACGCGGGTCGTCATCGCCACCAGCATGACTCAACTGTGGTCCCATCTTCTCTGCATCAAGGCGCATCGAACGGAACTTGTAGATATAGAACGGACGACCGAAACGACCTATTCGCTCCTGCTTGAAGATAGCCGGTCCACCGTCGTCGAGTTTTATAAGGATATAACTCAACAGGAACAGAGGCGAGAAGACAACGAGGCATACACCAGAGACCAGCATATCGCACAATCGTTTCACATTACGCTCCAAAGCCGACATACCATCAGGCAGGAACTCCAACTCCTGACCTTGGATATAATGAGCCGGCATGCCCATAGTGCCGAAGTTCACCTGCTTTGCACGAATCTTCTCGACAGGCACATTGGCATTCCACGCATCCTCGCCATAGACCTTGTTCCACGCAGTCTGGTGAGTCTTTGTCTGATAGCGACGGATGAAGAATTTCACTATGAGCAGTGTTGCCCACTCCATCGCAAACAGCAGCAACACCATTGCGGTGGTAGTCAATGTGCCAGCAAGAGTGTAGGCAACAAGGGAGAATAGGATTGGCAAGAACAAAACCAATGCAACAGAAGCATACCGAGGAAGACCGGTACGATAGAGCAGATGCAGGATTTGGTTCTTGTCAGGCAGAGTGATGCTTCGTCCCTCGCGTACACGGTTGCCAACGACACGCACGATGTCACAGGCTGGGAGCATTATAGCAGCCAACACCACTATATCAGCACCTTCAAAATACTCTGTTCCGGCACGACGGGAGATGACAATAACCAGATAGGCTATGATATATCCGAGGATATAACTGCCAGAATTACCCATAAGGCTCTTGCTCCATTGCTTGCTGAACATTCGCATTGTCCAGAACACAGCCACTGTGGCAAGTGTGCCCGACGCCACGATGCCTGGAGTGAAACCACCCGAACCACCACTGACGGCAAGAAGTACTGACAAGACAGCCACTCCGATGGTGCTCGCCAATCCGTCGAGGCCATCAAGCAGACGGAACATCAGGACAATGTATGTGGACAGGAATACTGTCAGCACAGCACCCACAGCGAATGACAGTTCATGGATGCCCAAAAATCCGTGGAGATCGCTGATCCAGATATGTGATGCAGGGAAGATGCATGAAGCAAACACAATGGTACCGACTCGCACCAAAGACGAAGAACCATGCATATCGAATTTCAGTCCGGTGATGAAGAGCAGAGCCATTCCGCTTATCAACTGAAGGATACGAGGCACCATGTTGGAGAATGTACGCGCCAAATCATTTTCGGCAAGGCACATCGGCACCATCAATGCTGAACACAGGGTGATGAGCAACACTGGGAACAACGACAATCCAGCTATCTGGATAGCCTTGTATGTTTCGGCATCGCTCTCGTCGGTATTGCTCGTCCAGTGGTTCTTGACACTGACCAGCATCATCCTTGGTATTACATAACTGCCAAAGACAATTCCTATCACAAAAGGGATCGCTGCTACAAAAAGTCTGCTCTGATAAAGCGATTCAAACATATTTTATTTGTATTTTCTTACTTGTCTATAAATATCTTCTCTTATACTTGCAGGCACAAGGCGTGTCACCGTCCTGACCATCATGTTCTTCATGAATGTTCCAATGCTGATATAACCGATGCGGTGGAGTTGCCACTGAAACTTCAACTCTGTCCATGCATACTTTATTCCACCACGACGCTTTATCATGTTGCGCGAGAAACGGAACGACAGAAGACTCTGCTGAATGCAGTGGAACTTATAGCCACGAACCATCATGCGCGCCCAGAGATAATAATCCTCGAAGAGAGGGAAATCCTGATAGTTGCCACTCTCGAGAACTGCCTTC
>JAZQOD010000096.1:0-35030 GCA_045627685.1 Prevotella sp.
CCCAACTGATGTATCGCCTTGCGTGAAGCCGACACACCACCGATACCTGTTGATGCAATGTAATGAGTATCTTTCGTCAGACCGATTTTCTCGAAGTATTCGCGACGAGCATCCACCAGTCCTTTATACTGCATATCCACATCACGCACAAAGAACCAAGTGCGGATACAGTTCTCAGCAATCGTAGCCCCATGTTCAGCCAGAATGCTCTCATACCGCCTCAGCAAGTCCTCCGCCTGCCCATAACTATCGCCATCGCTCCCCCGAATGGTCTCCCACAAATACTCATACCCATTGAACTTCACAACGGTCGTTGAGTTCACCTTGCGAATATTATCTACATCAGCGAGATATATCCACAGTGCCACCTTCGAACCGTTGAGAGGCGGTTGCTGGATGATGCTCACCGAACAAACCTCTTCTTCTGGTATCAGCGGAGCCTGGTTTACGGCATCGCTAAGGAAATATCGTTTGAAGACGGTTCTCATGCCGTTCATCTGCGGGCGCTCCATCAGTCGGCGCTCAGCCTCGAGCAGTCTGTTCAACTGATCGGCAAAGAGTTCACCGCAACCTTCCACCTGCAGTATGGCATGCAGTTCACCTGCCCCACCCTCAGGAGTGAAGCAGGAGAAAACCGCCGAAGCCTCTATGTCATTCCAAATATCTATCGTCTTGGTCATTTCTGGATTAGGATTCTACCCCACCCCACGAAACCTTGTGGGTGGTTGTCCTTGCAAAGATACTTAAAATATTTTATTTGCCCAAACATCGCCCCTATATTTTCAATGAAATACCAATATATAAGTAATCGTCCCGGCCTTGGATGTTGATTAGCGAAAGGGAAGCTGAAACGAAAGATGAAAAATGATTTCCTGATAATCTCCACTTCGTGGTTGTATTGTCAATGTGAGTGTTCTTGCAAACAAGTTTGCCGCCCACACCCATTTGCCAATACGCTGCCTCTGATGAGTCAGCATAGATTATCAGCAAATTAAAATCGCTGTCGCAGCAAAATATAAAAAAATAAGCCTCACCCCCAGCCCCTCTCCCACGAGGCGAGGGGAGACCATCCGGGGAAGGGTTCACCGCGAACAGATTTTTAAATATTTTGCTGCGACAGCGATTTTAGATTAATATTATGATGCACTCGAAGCTCATAAGAGCGAGAGTGGCATTGGCGTCAGATTCATTGGCAGAGTTTACTCTTAGACAATGAATATGCGACAAGGCACAAAGGCTGCAAGCCTTCATCATAATGTTAATCCATTTTTCATCATTACGCCTAAACGAAAGTGCAAAACAAATCCTCCCCAGAATGATCTGGAGAGGACTTGCTATATGGTACAACGAATTAGAAGTTACTTGACATACTTCTTGCCATTCTTGATGACAATGCCCTTGACATCAGCATTTACAGGCATACCAACTACATTGTATTCCTTGCCATCAGCAGTCTTGTCTGATCTGAGGCTTACGATACCAGTAGATTCTGTAGAGAATGATGGAGTGGTCTCGCCCTCACGACGCATAATTACATAGTACTTTGTGTCAGGTGTCTCATGCCAACCGCCTTTATTCCAAGCCTCATTCTGACGATCGATATCGTAGTCCGAAAGATTGGTTTCTGCATTGCTGTCTTCCTCACGCAGTGCAGAGTTAGCATTGATTGGATTCTGCTCACGCATCTTATAGTCGAAAGAGAATACGAAGTCCTCGATGCTCGAACCTTCATAGGTGATGTAGCAGTTTGCAGGAGTGTATTCGCCAGTTGCAGAAATCTCGTTTGCCACGCATACGAACTCCCATCCATCAGCAGGAATGATAGTGAGCAATACAGGATAGTTAGGAAGGTCGCCTGTGCAGTCCTGCACGAATGTTGGACGATTTGCCATGTTTGTCTTGTTGGCAGTCTCACCGAAGGTTCCCTTGAGTGTAACCTTCTCTGCGTAGTCCTCCGACTGCTCCTTTACGAAATTCTCGTTGACTTCAATAGGATCGAGATAAACAAGACCTGAACCAGAAGGATAGATCTCTGCCTCAACGTGCAGGTTCTTGTAAGGTGTAGCGTTAGCCACGGTTGCCATTGCTACAACTGCAATTAAAGTAAAAAACTTTTTCATAATGTAATAATTTAGAGGTTATAGAATTATTTATTTGATAATATCATCGAGGTTTACCCAGAAGAATCGTGGGCGGTAAGATGTGACATCCGACCACAGTTGCGGGAAGTCGAGTGTGTTCACGCAGTAACCCACTAACAGCATGTTGTTTTCGATATACTGATGGTGAGCCATTGCGTTGTATGTTATCCAACCCTCCTTGCTACCAGCCTCAGGTGTGGTGAATATCTTCTTGGTATTACGCCATGGTCCCCAAGGGTGATCGGCAATGCTGGTGTATATATCAGATGTGCCGTGGGCTTGAGTGAGCAGGATATACTTCTTGCCATACTTGAATACAGAGAACTGCTCCGACATGTTCGGCACATCGCCCTCCAGAGCATGTACCGTTGTGGTGTCTGTGCTCCATTTCCTGCCATTCCAGTATTCCATCGTGGTGAGGCCCTTTTCCTTTTTGTCGTACTTAGAGCGTGCCACATAGAGTTTATGATTGCCGTCAACAAGTTTACTGCCGTATGTGATGACATACTTACCTTCGTCGATGCATGCAAATCCGAAGTGCACACTTCCGAGGTCAGGGCTTGGAATATTACGCATGTCGATGAGCGAGAAGTCGTCCAGCGACAGTCGTGCGTAGTCTATGGAGTGCCAATAGAAGTCGAATGTTCCTGTGCCGAAAGCCACGATATCTTCAAGGAAGAGGTGAAGCATTCCGTCGCGGCAGAAACCGTGAGCAGGCCATAACACAGTACGCATTCCGTCCTTCTCGCCTGTCGTGAGCAGTGATGTTGGTGCTTCGGGTGTTCCAGCGGTAATGGTGCGCGGACCATCAGGCGACTCTATTGTCAGTGCGTTGCCACTGATAAACGGTGAAGTCGAAGGGCGTGTGTTGCCATCCACTTCGCCATAGAACGAGTCGCCCCAAAGGAATATGGAGCGATGGTCGTCCATAGGTATGGAAATCACACCGTCAGCACCCGTCACATTACCTGTACCAGGCACGAACAGGCGGTGTGTAAATGTAGTGTCAACCACGACGCGTACACCTTCGGCAGCACCCTGTGCAAAGGCAGAGCACCACACCGATGCAAGAAACAATATGCTATATATGAATCTCATCAATTCTTATTTTTTTTACTCTTCACTTTTCACTCTTCACTTTTCACTCTCCACTCCCCACTTCTTGTTTGGTTTTGGGCCCATGACAAGTGTGAGCGTACCACCGTTTACGATGTCTTTGTGGTAGAGCCAAGGTTTGTTGTATGGCTTACCGTTCAGCATTGCCTTCTGGATATAGATATTCTCTGGTGAGGCATTTTTTGCTTCAATGACGAACTCCTTGCCTGAATAGTACTTGCTGTCAAGGTGTATCGTCGCCTTTGCAAACTGTGGACTGCCAAGGTCCCATATTGGTTCTGTAGCACAACCGCCCTGCATCTGGAAGAGTCCCAGTGAAGACAGTGTGTACCATGATCCCATCTGACCTTCGTCCTCATCGCCCATCCAGCCGTTCTCAGGACGATCGCCGTAGAACTTGTCCATAATGGCGCGAGCCCATTTCTGTGTGAGCCATGGCTTGCCTGCATAGTTAAAGAGGTATGCAGCCTGCATGTTTGGCTGGTTGCCATGGTTGATAGGCAGTGCACCCATCGAAGCAAGACTCTCTGTCCAGTTGACGCTCTCAGAACTGAAACTCCATGGTTCAGACTGCACGAAACCATAGTCAAGACGACGGCAGAACTCCTCCTTGCCCAGGAAGTCAACGATATACTGCACATCCTGTGGCACGAACCATGTGTACTGCCATGCATTGCCCTCTACATAACCAGAACCGAGGAAGGTACTGCAGCAGAGCGAATCGAATGGTTCCACCCAACTGCCGTCACGGTTCTTCATACGCACATAGCCCACATTGCTGTCAAAGATGTTCTCGAAGTTACGGCTGTGCTTGTAGAGAATTTCTGCCGACTTGGTATCGCCGAGAGCCTTGGCAAACTCGCTTGCCGCCCAGTCATCATAGGCATACTCAAGGGTACACGACACAGGTCCGTCTTCGTTGGCTACATATCCATATTTCATATATGACTCGAGGAAACGGTTGCCTACCCATCCGCCTCCCTCATGTGGGCGGCCCGGCACCGTCTGCTGATGCAGGATTGCCTTCAACGCTTTCTGTGCATCAAAGTCGCGTATGCCTGCCATATATGCAGATGTTATGAGTTCGATGCCATGCGATGCTACCATGATACCTGAATACTCAATGCCGGCTGGTCCCTTAGGAAGCCATCCACCACGATCGTAGAGTTCAAGCAGTGAGTTTACATGCATGCGTGAGTAGCGTGGAGTGACGAGGTTCCACAGGCCGTTCAGATTCCAGAAGGTGTTCCAGAAGGCATCGCAACCGATAACCACATCATCCTTGTTTGCCAACTGCTGAGGTTTCTCGTACATATCCATATATCTGCCGTTGACATCGCTCCATGTGGTGCGTGCACAGAACGAACGGTACATATTGGTGTAGAACTTACGCTTTGCATTCTCATCAGATGTCTCAATCTCGATCTTGCTCAGGATATCGTTCCAGGCATTCTGCTGATTCTTCACGACAGCATCGAAATCCCAACCGAATGGTTCCATCTCGGTCTCGAGATTGAGTTTTGCCTGCTGAGGACTGACGAGCGAGAGTCCCACCTCAACGATTATCTGCTCACCTTCTTCCGTATCATATTCCACGAAGAATCCAGCAGCCTTGTCATACCATCCCGACGAGTATGTCTCTGGAATGTTGCGATAAATCTTGTCCTTGACCCAACCGTTGAATGTGAGGAAAGGCTTGCTGAAACGGATGTAGAAGTTTACTGCATATTCCTGCCAACTTGCTCCACCGTGTCCCTGCTGATAACTGACACCCTCAATCTCATGATCAGACACCTTGGTGATGAAACTGTTCTGCAAATCGAATCCATATTCATCCGGCACTTTCAGATCGAACAGAATGCGTGAGCGGTAACTTGCAGGGAATGTGTAGCGATGCACACCGACGCGTGTGGTGCTGGTGAGTTCCGCCTTGACATTGTAGTCATCAAGAAATACAGAGTAGTATCCCACTTTGCTCACCTCTGTTTCCTTACGAATGTTGCTACGGTATCCCTGCCATGGTTTATCTTCTGTGCCGGGAGTGATCTGCAGTTCACCAGTGCAAGGCATGACGAGCAGTCCAGCCATGGTCCATGAGTGGATGTGCGAGAAACCGCTTATGTTGTTGATGCTGTAGTCGTAACCAGCCTTCCAACCTTGTTCCTGATTGTCAGGGGCAAGTTGCACCATACCGAAAGGCATGGTTGGACCAGGTGTCACCATCCAGCGTGAGTTGCATGTGCCGATGGTTGGGTCAACATAGTCAACCGGGCGTTTTGCCGACACATCAGTTTTTACTTTGCTTTCAGCCATGGTCGCAAGTGACACAAACGAAAGCGCGATGATCAATACAATATTTTTCATAATGATACGTAATCGTTACTGTGCGTTTGTATATCCAGGGTTCTGGGTGATAAGTCCCTCTGAGAGGTTAATCTCTCGCTGTGGTATAGGGAAGAGCATGTGGTATGCTTTTGGAGTAGCATCAGGTTTTGCCTCCTGAATGATGCTTACAAACTCCTCTGGAGTACACATACGCTTGAGGTCGAACCAGCGATGACCTTCCATCACGAACTCCAGACGATACTGCTTGAGCACTTCTGCCTTGAATGCAGCATAGTCGCTTGGGATTGTTCCCTTGAGTTTTGCACGCGAACGAACCTCCTTCAATGCCGCTGTTGCTTCTGCTGTAGGGGCGTTGTTGATTTCGTTGAGAGCCTCAGCCACTATGAGGTACATCTCTGCTGTACGGATAGCAGGGAATTCTGCATCACAGTTATTGCCGTTAGGCTCTGCTGCCTGATCCCAGTACTTGAATACATAAGGATACTCCAGGGTTACCTTGCTGTTGTCGTTATATGTGAACGACTTCTTGAGGGTTATGTCACGACGGCTGTCGGTCATATTGTATGCTTCCCAAAGGTTTTCTGTTGCCGACTCCCAACCCTGAGCGTTGTTTGGTCCGCCCTTGCTGGTATCGAGCGAAGGAAGCAGGCGTACAAGGAACTGACCGCCCTTCCAGCCTTCTGAGAGAGTAGCACTGAAGTTGGCTGCCCACGCAATCTCGCTGTTGAACTTGTTTTCGATTTTGAACAGATCAGCGAAAGACGCCAGCATCGGACACTCAGCGATTACCTTCTGTGCACATTCCACTGCCTTCTGCCAGTATTCGTTGCTTCGGTTCTCGGCTGCGTATGTATTGAAAACACGAGCCTTGAGGGCAGTAGCAGAGATTGACTTAGGCATACCGTCCAACTGGCGGCTTGGATCAACGAGGTGCTGTTCTGCATAGTCGAGGTCGTCGAAGATAACCTGATATATCTCGTCCTTTGGAGCACGTGGCAGCAACTCATCCTCTGCACCGGTCATATCATGGGTGCGGAGTGGCACTTCACCAAACATACGCATCAGGTCGAAATACATATAAGCACGGAAGAAGCGAGCCTCCGCCACGAGGTTGTCGCGCAGGGTGGTGTTCATATTGATGCCTGGCACCTTGTCGATAACGACATTACAGGTCTTGATAACCTGATAGAAGTCACGCCAGAGATACTCGAGGGGCTCGTTGTATGGGTCAATCTGGAAGTTCTCGATTGACTGATACTCTGTTGCAGTCATGTGTGAATGAGCATTGTCAGAGAACACATCCTGCAGAACCCAGTAGTAGTTGAAGAACACGCCTCCGAAGTTGTTATCCCACAGGCCGCCAGGAGAGTATCCTGCGATGAGATAGTCGTATATGGCATTAGTAGCCGAGAGGGCGTGTGTCTCAGTCTTGAAATAACTCTCGGTGGTGATATTGCCTTTTGGCTGCTCGTCAAGGAAGCCACTGCATGATGACATTATCATGAGGGCAAGGAGCGGAAGAATATATTTTTTCATATTGCCGGTGGTTTAGAAGTTTACTTTGAGGCCAAACTCATACGAACGGCACATTGGGTATGTACCATAGTCGGCACCCATTGACAGGTTGTTGTTAGCAAAGCGGCTCACCTCAGGGTCGTAGCCCGTATAGTTGGTGAAGGTGACGAGGTTCTTTGCGCTGGCAAAGACGGTGAGGTCTGAGCAATAGAATTTCTTGATCAGTTCCTTAGGGAAGGTATAACTCAGCGTCACATCCTTGATACGCATGTAACTGCCGCTCTCGATGAAGTGGTCAGACAGAATATTGCCTGCCGACTTGGTGGTAGCGCGTGGCATCAGGTTGGTTGGGTTGTCCACAGTCCAACGGTTGAGCACGGCTGTAGAGTTATTCTTGAAACCATTGAGGCTCTCAAGCGAGAACTTGTTGAAGTTGACAATCTCATTGCCTAACTGTCCCTGCAGGAACACATTGAGCGAGATGCTTGAATGGTCGCGGAAGTTGTAACCGAAGGTGTTGTTGAAACCAAATGTGAAATCCGGATTGGCATTGCCAAGTTCATAGAGGTCCTTCTCATTGATTTCATTGTCGCCGTTCTTATCTACATACTTGCGATCGCCGTGTGCAAGTGTCTTGCCTGCAAAGAAAGGAATGGTCGATGGATCTTCGTTCAACTGCACGATACCATCAGTCTTGTAACCATAGAGTGTTCCGATTGGCTTTCCCTCGGTGATCTTTGTCCAATAGGTGATACCAAGGACGGAAGCACCGTTGAGTTCATCCATAGTACCGGCGAGGTTGGTGATTTCATTCTGGTTGTAGCCGGCTGTGACATCGATAGTCCAGTTGAACTTACCGTTGAAAGGAACAGCATTTATGGTGAAGTCGAAACCGCGGTTCTCGAGGTTACCCACATTCTTCATCACTGAGTCGTAACCTGTGTGGAAAGACACCGGCATGTTGAGCAACAAATCGGATGTCTTCTTAATGTAAGTGTCAATAGTGAAGTTGAGTCGGTTGTCGAAGAATCCGAAGTCGAGACCAAGGTTATACTGCGATGTGGTCTCCCACTTCAAGTCCTGATTGCTGATGGTGTATGGAGTGAGACCAGTGAGGATGGTGTTGGTGCCGAAGTAAGCCTCGGTGTTGAACAGCAGACCCTGCGAACTGTATGAGGCGATACCCTCGTTACCCACCTTACCGTAACTGAGACGCAGTTTGAGGTTTGAGAACACACTCTGGTTCTTCATGAATGCCTCTTCTGAGACGCGCCATGCTCCACTTACCGATGGGAAGAAACCATACTTGTTGCCGATACCGAACTTTGACGAACCATCGACACGACCTGAAACAGAGAGCAGGTAGCGGTCAGCGTAGTTGTAGTTGGCACGGGCAAGATAAGATAACATCTGCCATTCTGTTACGCCACTTGATGCAAGTTGCTTCTGACTACCTGACTGGATAGAGTTAAAACCGAGGAATCCGTCGGTGAAATCTGCTGTTGCCACTGCTACATATTCCGAGTGGAACTTCTGTGCTGTGAAACCAGCCAGTGCACTGAATGTGTGGTCACCAAAGGTATGGGTATAGTTGGCTGTGCTCTCCCAGTTCCAGTTGTAACCGTCGCGGGTTCCCACCTGAGCATAACCGTTATTGCTTTCAGCACGCTTGATATTTCCCGGAGCAAAAGCCTGGTCCTTGATGCTGAAATAGTCTATACCGATACCAGCCTTCAGTGTAAGGCCTTTGATAACGGTATATTCAAGGAATGCACTGTCGATAGTACGGAAGGTGGTGTTGCGGTTGAGTGCTTCATACGCATCCTGAACAGGGTTTCCCACATTAGGGTTTGCTGTATTGTTCTCATACACGTATGTACCGTCTTCATTATATACACCGAGTCCTGGGTTCATCTCCAATGCCCATGAGGTGATACTTGATGCGAAGCCTCCTTCGGAGTTTGTCACAACACCATTGCTACGGCTGTAACTGGCGTTGGTTGTGATGTTGAGTTTGAGACTCTTGCTGATATCCTGGCTGAAGTTGAAGCGGAAACTGCCCTTGCCGAAATCAGAACCGATGATGATACCATCCTGCAAAAGGAGGTTGGCTGCTGCAAGATATGATGTCTGGTTGGTACCTCCTGATACAGAGATATCATAATTCTGCAGCGGTGCTGTGCGGAATATCTCGTCCTGCCAGTCGGTTGACTGACGCGAGAGGTTGTTGAGACCAGCGAAGATTGCCTTGCGCTCAATACCGTCATTGTCGGCAACCTCGTTGGCGAGGTCGGCAAGTTGGCGAGCGTTGAGCATATCCATCTTCTTCGAGAGGTTCTGTATAGAAACCTTCGCGTTGAATGTGACGCGAGCCTTGCCTGCCTTACCCTGCTTTGTTGTTACGAGGATGACACCGTTGGCACCACGCGAACCGTAGATAGCGGTTGCAGAGGCATCCTTCAGAATCTCTATCGACTCGATGTCACCAGGACTTATCGAGGTCAATGGGTTGAGTGCAGGGTTCTTCAGCGTACTGGTGCTCATGCTACCAGCGTCGCTGATGATTGGCATACCGTCGATTACATAGAGCGGCTCGTTGTTACCATTGATGGAACTGGTCCCGCGGATACGGATAGAAGTGCCACCACCTGGCTGACCAGAGGTGTTCATTACTACAACACCTGAGGCACGGCCCTGCAGACCTTGGTCGAATGATGTGACAGAAGTGGCTGCGAGTTCATCGGCACTGATACTTGATATGGCCGATGTAAGGTCGCTCTTCTTCATCGTTCCGTAACCTACCACAACTACTTCCTGCATCACATTGTTCTCCTCTTCGAGTACAATGGCAAGAGTGGTGCGGCCCTTTGTGGAAACAACCTGCTTCTTGTAGCCTACATAACTTACCGAAAGGTTACAGCCGGCTGGGCAGTCAAGCGCGAAGTTGCCGTCTATATCGGTCACAGTACCAATATTTTCCTTTCCCTCGACGGTAACGACAGCACCCATTACTGGTGCTCCGCTCTCGTCGGTAATCTGTCCTTTGACACTTGTGTTCTGTGCCATTATCTGCATGCTGAAGCACATCATCAGCATTGCAAGGAATAATCTTATCTTCATCTTTTATCAGGGCATTTAGTATGAACCGGGATTACAGTTCTCAATGAAATAACTTGCTGGATCGCTGCCACGGTAAGGTGTGAAGTCGTCAGTCTGCGAAACAGCCTCGAATGTCTCTACCACACGCTCGTCTTTATCGTATCCTGCCACGAACGAGAGGTCCTGATGGCTCTCCAGAACGAGTTTGCGGTTCTCACACTGCAGAACCTTGTAGCCAGTGATGACAGGTATGCCTGGTGAGAATATGTTGTACTTTACGGTGTAAATGGAGTCGATTCTTGCCCCGTCCATCACTGCCTTCCATGCACAGGTGGCATCGAGTGTCTCCATGCCATCCACAGAGAGCACGGTACCCCAGTCCTTCTCCCATGTAAGGTCTGGGTTGTAACGGAAGAGATCGTCCTTCATATACTCCTTGGCAAGATCCTCGCCCTTGATAATCTGCGAAACCATCTGCCAGTCATACTTCAGGAGCAGTGGTATCTGTGCTATTGCCACCTCCATCACGAGGTCGGCAGCATCGAGTTGCTGGCCACTTGCGTCCTGAGCATAGAACGAGCAAACGGTGACACCAGCGGCGTCTTCAGGCTGCACCTGATAGATATAGTTGAATGGGAATGTGCTGCCTGCCACATTAATACGGTCGGAGAAATCTTCAACTATCTGACCTGCAATGGCCTTGCGCACATCAATATAACTCACTGCCGAAGGGTTGCTGAGGTTCACACCTACTGCAACATCCTCGCCGATGCTTACGGATGCCGAGTATTCGCTTAGCGTAAGCAAATGGCTCACCACCTCATTGTCCTTGCCACACGACAGCATCATCGCTATCACCACGAGGCATGAGACAAATCCTAAAACTCTTTTATTCATCTTACTCTGGTTTTTATGTGTTATTAGTTAGAATCTTACATACGCCTTGATGGTCATGCATTCCTTACCCTCGGAGCGGCCGCATGGGGTGATGCGGTAGTCGCCAAGATGTGCTGGGATGATGAATGTCTCAGCGTAGTGCACCACAAATGGCTCGAAACTGCCCGAAGGACTGTCCACAAGGGCTTCCTCCCCATCCACAAGGTTCAGCACATTGACACTGCCACCGGTGTTATGCAGCACTGGCTGAGTGAAAGTATGGCGGCGGGTCTCGATGAACTCACGCTCGTGCAGACCGGTCTTCTCTTCCTTCACACCGTCAGCATCGCTCAGCACCTCGAAGTGGTTGGCAATCTCTGCGTGAACGAAATCGGTGTCGCGCTCCCATGCAATGACATGCTTGCCTCGCTCCACATTGATAGGGCGTGGCTTACCGTCGAGTCCGAGTCGCTGCCAGTCCCACAGTTTGAAAGTGAAGATGCTTGGCGTGCTACTGATCTCGAGCACCATGCTGCCGGCACCAGAACAGTGGATGGTACCGCCAGGGATGAGGTAATGGTCGTGCTTCTTGGCGTGAAGTTTGTTCACATATTTCTCTGCGTCAAACACAATCTCGCCTCTCTGTGCACTGCGCAGATCTTCAATCATCGCCTTCGAGTCAACACCCTTCTTCAATCCGAGATAAACCACAGCATCCTCGTCAGCATCGAGCAGATAGTAACTCTCGTCCTGTGTGTAGTGAATGCCGAAATGCTCATGCACGAACTCGTTTGTTGGGTGCACCTGCAACGACAGGTTACCACCGCCGATGGTATCGAGGAAGTCGAAACGTATAGGGAAGTCATCGCCGAAGCGTGCCTCAACACAACTGCCCAGCAACTTGCGTGTCTGGAACATCACAACATCCTTTGATGGCAACTCGAACAGTGTGCCGTCGATGTTGAAGTAGAGGCTGTTCTCTTCAGGCACGCAGTCGAAGCACCAACCGTAGTTTACCATCTCGCGGTCAAGGTCGCACACATCCTTCATCCACTGTCCGCCCCATGGTGCTGGGTCGAAGAATGGAACAACGCGGAATGGGCGATTCACAGTGGCAGTGATACCCTGCATGAAGGTATCGTTGCTTATCATCTTCGGAGTCTGTCGGCAGTTGGTGTCAAGCCAATACTGAATGCGACCGCTCTTTACGAGGCGTTTCTTTATGCGATCGCAGATATTCCAGTCGTTGAAATATCCACGCTTGTACTGCAACGAAGCACCCTCGGCACTGTTGTCGACACCTAAAGCCTTCACCTCGTGACGGCGGAAACGCATCTGTATCTCCCAGCGCGCCATATTAGCATAGACCACTGGTGCATCATCAGCGAAAAGCGACGCGCCCGTACCTATTATAATAATATTATCGCCCTTGGCAACCTCTGCTTCGAGAGCCTTGCGCCCCTCGGCACTGAAATATTCCTCGATGCGTATGTTCGACATGAAGCCAAACAGCACATCGTCGGTCATGAAGCGCTCTGTCATAGCAGCCACCTCCGACTCAGGACGCATATAGTCGCGAGTGAGCAACACACGACGACCAAGAGCAGCCATCGCCTCGGCAATCTCTTGCTCGTAGGTACCGGTATATAGTTCAAGCACAAGCACTGGAGCCTGCGCGAACTCATCCTTCAGCACTGTTGCTATCGACTCCCATCCGATATGGATAGGCCCCTCCACCACCGTTGAAGGGAATTTATCGTAATTTGATTTTCGCATTGTTTATATAGTTTTAATTTATTATCAATATGTATGAACATAGTAAACTTTGTGCAAAGATAATAATAAAAGTATTAAACTTCCAAATTTTCTTGCAAGTTTTTTTTCTTTTTATTAACTTTGCACCGATTTGAAGCCCCCGAAACGCTAAATCAGGGCGTTATACAATAGTAAATAGAAGATGAAACTAAATCCAAACAGCAGTATTCCGCTGCACCTCCAGGCAGAAAACCTACTGCGAGAACTTATCAACACTGATGAATACAAGACAGGAAAGTTCCTGCCTAATGAAGTTGATTTGTCTAAACAATTGAACATTTCGCGCAACACTCTGCGTCAGGCAATCAACAAACTTGTGTTTGAAGGTCTGCTCGTGCGCAAGAAAGGAGTTGGAACCAAGGTAGCAAAGAAGAGCATTCTGGGTGGCGTGCAGAACTGGTTGAGTTTCTCTCAGGAGATGAAACAGTTAGGAGTTCAGATAAAGAACTTTGAGATGAAGATCAGTTTCAAGACCTTCCGCAACGAGATAGCCGTTTTCTTTGGCATCACCAACGCCCAGCCTACCGACCGCTGTCTCGTTCTCGAACGCGTGCGAGGCAATGTAGAGATGCCGTTTGTGTATTTCATCTCTTATTTCAATCCCGAACTGCCACTCACCGGCGATGAGAATTTCCAGATGCCATTATACGAGATGCTTGAGAAGACCCACGGCATTGTTGTGAAGACCAGCCGTGAGGAAATCAGCGCCCGCCTTGCCGGCGATTTCATTGCCGAGAAACTGGAGATTTCGCCCAACGACCCGATTCTCATCCGCAAGCGTTTCGTTTATGATGTAGAAGGCCGCGCCATAGAGTATAATGTAGGCTATTACAAGGCCGACAGTTTCACCTATACCATCGAGGCAACACGATAGCCCCACCTTAAAATCACCCAAAAAGAGCGCCCTGACTGTTGTCAAGACGCTCCATTGCCTACGGGCTTTACCGATGATGACTAATTAACAACGACCTGGTAGTATTCACCATCGGCCTTGTGAACCTTCTTCACATCCATCGCCTTCAGGGCCTTACCCACCGCAGTCTTGTTCATCTTCGACTGGTCGGCATTAGGAAACTGCTCCTTGAGGATGCTGATGACACGGTCGGTCTTGAGCAGTTCACCCTCCCCATTCTTCGATGCACTGAAACAGTTGGCAAGCATCTGTTCCAGCCCCTTCACCTGCATGAAAGGTGCATTCATCTTCTGGATGTCCTTCACCTCATCATTGCTGAACCAATAGCGCATACCACTTTTCACCTCATGTACGAGCTGTGCATAGAGCTGATCATACTCCACCTCATCAATATTATTAATAAGGTGTCCCTCTGGAATGCGAAGGCAGATATAACGACGACTGCCGGTAGCATCTTGCAGAGGATGAGGATTGTTGGTTGTGCCAATGAACGAGGCACGACGTGGACGGTTCTCGTGAGTACGACCATAGATCTTGCGACCATTGACAGTCGTCTTCGAGAGAGCCTGCTTCAGTTCTGCCTGCTGCCCAGGCTTGTACTGATCCATCTCGTCAAGGCAGACAAGAAGCGAGTCGCTGAGCGCCATGTTCTTGTCATTCTTGTTGGCAAGGTTGAAGTTGTCCATGTAGTAGTCACGCAGATGCCTTGGGAGCAGACGCACACAGAAAGTACTCTTTCCGCAGCCCTGAGCACCGATGAGTGTAGGCACACACTCATTACCGTGCTCCTCGTCCACGCCCATCCAGTGAGCAACTGCTGAACGATGCCACATACAGAGGAAATGCAGCATGTTGACATCCACTCCAGGAATGCGACGCCAGAAGTCAACGAGACGGTCCTTGCCATCCCATGTCAGGCTGTCCAGCCAGTCGTTGACAGGATCGTAAAGAGGCACCTCATCAGAATCGACAAGCATCTTGATGTCGCTACTGATGTCATACTTTCCCACAAATCCCTCGCGGTGACTGTTCAGGATGATACCATTGAGAACCTGATCCGTCATCGGCTGGAACTTAGGTTCGGCATCCTTCAGCTTGAGGATTTCCACCTTGTTGCGCAGCACATTGCGACGAAGACGATAGTTCTCATGAAGGAAAAACTCGGCATCGAGAGTTCCCATTGAGTAATCGACAGGATTTTCGAGAGCAGCAGAATCGTTCTGGACGGAGTTCACGTTCTGAACCGCGTCAACAGCCTTATCCATCTTCTCGTTCTGAGCACCTGTCTGCTCAGAGGCAGTGCTGACAATAGCAGCCATTTCCCCTGCCTGAGGAGTTACGCTTGTTGTACCAAACATACGACTAAAAAGAATTAAATTGTTGTGCTTTTAATGACGTGGTATTATAACGGCTAATCATGTTTAGTTAATAGCCCAGGGAATCCGTTGTCAGAGGCAATATGGAGTTTCCATACTACAATGCAAAGATACTAAATTTTTCGGCGAAATCCAAATTTTTCAGCAACTTTTTTCGCTTTTGCCCTCACTTTTTTTTCATTCCGCCGTTTTCATCTTCAGTACACTCGAAAACACTCCCCTCTCCCCCCATTTTTATTTTTTCGCAATTGCGAATTTTTAGGCCATTGGGCCATATTTTCCAGTACAGCCAAGTAACAATAGTTACTGTTAGGCAGATTGGAGGTGTCAGATAAGAGCTTGCTCATTAGATGTCAACAACGATATGAATAACGAAAAAGCAAAGCTTTGGCTGTACATTTTTCATTGAATAATAAATTGACTACACTGGGATTTACAGGTGAGCCGAATTCGGCGAAATATCTTTCATCTTTCATTTTCTCGTATAACTCCCTGAAAATCAACCGCTCCAACACTGAAAGATAGTCGCTCTATCTTTCAGCATCTTTCACAACTCTCAGCCTCAGCAAATTTTCTAACTCACTGATTATCAACCACTTGCATTTCCTTTCAAAGATGAAAGAACTGAAAGATAATGAAAGATAGAAAAATATCTTTCAGCACATAAACCCTTGATTACCAGTATATTACACTCAATAATGAAAGATGAAAGATATTTTGAAAAACACTTTTCCTGGAAAACTCTCAGTTTCCCGACTCAAAACGCTCCATCAGCCTCTTCTGTAAAAAGGCCCAAATGAACCCTTCATTCCACCCAAATGAAGACCTCATTCCGCCCAAATGAAGTGGTCATTCCACCGTCGGGACAGGTTCATTTCACCGTCGGGACTCGTTCATTTCACCTTTCTCTCCGGTCTTGGGCAACACTGCACTCGGAAATATTGCAAATAAATTTGCATATGTCGCATGATTGTTGTATCTTTGCAACACATAACAGTCGTTGTGGCTCTACGACTCAAAAACAAGGGCCAATTACATCGTGGGTAAATAATAACAACGTTCTGTGTTATCGAATCAGTCAGGAACCTAGGAAATTCATAATTGATTCAGAAAGTAACGAAGTACAGAAATAATAAGAACGTCTGCGCAATAGCGTGGACGGCTTATCTGTATTTCGTGGGCTATTCCTAGGGCCTCTGACTGGAGATAAGATTGCGTCCACGTTTTTCTTGTCTCCACCAGAGTCCCTTTTGCATTGTCCACAGCAGATAAGACAGCAACGTCCAAAAACTATTGCTGTTATGGCACAAATATTCGACAACAAAACCAAAGAGACTTCTTTTGAAACCGCTCTCAATGACAAACTGTTTGATGGAGATGTAAAGCGTGTTGATTTCTGTGTAGGTTATTTCAACCTCCGTGGTTGGGATCTTATTATGAACCAGATAGACACTCTACAGGGTGAACCTGTTGATGAAGGCTATGAGCGCCCTATGCGTTATTGTCGTCTGCTCATAGGTATGCTACAACCACCAAAGGATTTACTTGCGCGCTATTATGGCACAGCAAATGATGACTTTGTGGTTGACAACAAATACAAAGAGGCTTGCCGTATTCAGATGGCACAGGAATTCCGTAAGCAATTGCTTATTGGCCTACCAACGAAGCGTGACAAGTTTACCCTTCAGCGACTTCTCCAACAGTTGAAAGATGGTAAGGTATGCATTAAACTTTACACAGGAATTCCAGTTCATGCGAAACTATACATATCTCATTATGAAGGTAGCAGAAGTAGTTGTTACTCATTAATGGGTAGCAGCAACCTCACCGGCCCTGGTCTTACTCGTAAGGGAGAACTTAACATAGAAATTACCGACAGCGACCAGAACAAAGGGCTGTGTGGATGGTTTGATGACCTTTGGAACGACCGAGTTTGTATAGATATCACACAGGAGCTTATCAAGGTTCTTGAAGACAGTTGGGCTAATCAGGCTGTCACTCCATACGATATCTATCTCAAGACTGTCTATCATCTTTCAGAAGAGGCTCGTTCTGGTATCAAGGAGTTTACTATCCCAGTAGAATTCCGCAACAAGCTCTTCGATTTCCAGGAGAATGCAGTAAAGATTGTAGCCAAGCACCTAAACAATGACAAGCGAGGTGGTGCAATGATTGGCGATGTTGTAGGTCTTGGAAAGACTATCACCGCTTGCGCAGTAGCAAAGATGTGGGAATACACTTATGCCAGCAGCACCCTCATAATCTGTCCTGCAAACCTTCAGGAGATGTGGAAAAAGTATATCAAGGAGTACGACTTGAAGGCCGATGTGATGTCTATGGCAAAACCTATCGATGTTGATAACTCACGCTACTACCGCCTCATCATAGTGGACGAAAGCCATAACCTTCGTAACCCAGAAGGAAGTCGCTATCGCAACATTCGTGACCTTATTAGCAAGCAGGATAGCAAAGTGCTCCTTCTTACAGCTACACCTTATAATAAAGATTATCGTGACCTCAGTACTCAGTTGCGTCTCTTCGTCAATGGTGACCAAGACCTTGGTATCCGTCCAGAGAACTATGTTACAGAGTGTGGTGGCGATCACCAGTTCCAACGCAAGCACAGCGATATTCCTATCCGAAGTATTGCTGCTTTTGAAAAGAGTGAGAATGCCGATGACTGGGGAGAACTCATGAAGCTCTTCCTTGTTCGTCGTACACGTACTTTTGTTCGTAAATACTATTCCAAGACCGACCCACAGAACGGACGTCAATATCTGCAATATCCTGGCACCGACAAGCGTTCCTATTTCCCTGAGCGTGAGCCTTTGGCTGTGAAGTTCGAAACCCAAGACGGCGACCAATATTCACGACTCTACTCTGAAACGATGCAAGACATGATAAAGGAACTGAAACTGCCTCGATACGGATTGGAGCATTACATTGACCAAGTGAAGTTGGAACAGGCATCACGCATGGACAAGACTACTGCTGAGAATCTTTCACGTGCAGGAGAACGAATGAGAGGTTTCTGCCAGAGTACATTCTATAAGCGTGTTGACTCCAGCGGATATTCATTCTTGCTCACATTGTATCGCCATATTCTCCGCAACTGCGTCTATCTTTATGCCCTCGACAATAAGCTCCGTTTGCCTATCGGTGATGAGAACGCCTTACCAGATGAAATGAACGAAGACGAGGATGCTAACGGATTCTTCCTTGGTGATAACAACGAAAACACGGATTCACTCTTCAAGATACCTACCGACATGAAGGTGTATATGCAGAAGGCTGAGTCGTACTATGAGTTCATCAACCAGAAGAACAATGTAAAGTGGATTGACTCATCGTTATTCAAACGCACCTTGAAACAGCAGTTGAAGAATGACTGCGAGCAGATTATCAAGATGATATTGCTCTGTGGTGAGTGGGAAGCCGACAAGGATCAGAAGCTTAACTCTCTCGAGCACCTTGTAAAGTTCGATCATCCGAAAGAGAAGATTGTGGTGTTCACTCAGTATAGTGATACAGCTCAATACATTTTCCGTCAGTTGAAAGGTCGAGGAGTACAGAGTATTGCCTGTGTCACTGGCGATACAAAGAATCAGGTGGAACTCGTTGACCGTTTCTCACCTCTGAGCAATAATGCAGATGTGCCTACCGACAAGGAAATACGAGTTCTCATTGCTACCGATGTTCTCTCCGAGGGTCAGAACCTTCAGGATAGTCATATCATCGTGAACTTCGACCTCCCTTGGGCAATTATCCGACTCATTCAACGTGCTGGTCGTGTTGACCGTATCGGTCAGGAAGCCGAAAAGATTGCTTGTTACTCGTTCTTCCCAGCCGAGGGTGTAGAGAAGATTATCAAACTTCGTCAGCGTCTCAATGACCGTATCAACGAGAATGCCAGTGTTGTGGGTAGCGATGAGTATTTCTTTGAAGGCAACGAGCAGAATCTACGTGATATGTTCAATGAAAAGAGTGGAGTACTTGACGACGAAGAGGATACCGATGTTGACCTTACATCATACGCTTACCAGATATGGCAGGAGGCCATCAGCGCTAATCCTGACCTGAAAAAGCGTATTCCTAATCTTGGTAATATGGTTGATACTACTAAGGAGTGTGAGAATATGATTGAAGAAGGTGTTATCACTTACGCTCGAACAAAGAATGGTTTTGATGTTCTCACATGGATTGACAATGAGGGTAATGTAGTCAGCAACTCACAGAAACGTATTCTCAAAGCAATGGTTTGCGATGTCAACACTCCTTCTATCACACAGAGCGAGAACCACTACGAACTTGTGAAGAAGGCTGTTAAGACTATCGAAGAGACAACCGTATCGCAGACTGGTGGCGTACTTGGCAACAGATTCTCTACACGATACAAGATATTCACACTCCTCGACAATTACTACAACACCAAGGAGCTTGATCTTTTCTTTACCGACGATAAGAAACAGCAGTTGAAACTTGCCATTGACGCAATCTACAATAATCAGCTTCTGGAGCAGACGAAGTTCATGCTTGGTCGAATGATGCGTAGTCGTACAAGCAACGATGAGATTGTAGAGTATGTTCTCGAACTGCAGCGCACAGGCTCTCTTTGCCAGATAGAAGAGGATGCTCTTACCACAAATGAGCCAAGCATAATCTGCTCTATGGGCTTGCGTAAATCAGAATTCTAACTCTAACAACAATACAAAAATATGAGACGCAACGTTTTCAACCACTGTATCAGCGAACATCGTTTCCGTGATTTGTTTATTGAGTTGGAATGGAACAACTCACGTGGTGACATCTACATTGATATTGACGAAACGGAATATACATTCCAGAAAGTAGCAGAGATGCGAGGATACCAAGTCCTTGCATGTGAAGTTGGGAATATCCCGCCTACTGCTCTCTGCAAACGTATAGACACAAAGCTTCGCCCAAGTGCTCAGGACTATATTCTCATCTATCATATCAATGGTAGTGAACACCAGAAGTGGGTTATCCCTGTTCGTAATACTGACAAGCGCGACCTTGTGGCCGTAGAGTATCAGTCAGCAGAACAGGCAGACTTTATCTATAACAAGTTGGAAGGTCTAAACATGGATGGCATTAGTAACATTGCCGATGTGAAGTCTTCCATACAGCAGGTATTTGCAGTCAATTCAGAGAAGATAACAAAAGATTTCTTCCGTGAGTTCAAGACCGAGCATAAGGCTTTCCTCTCTATGATTACAGGCCTTGATGACCACATTGATGATAAGAAGAACCGTAATAAGGATTGGTACACCAGTGTGATGCTCAACCGACTGATGTTCTGTTACTTTATCCAGAAAAAAGGTTTCCTAGATGGCAATGTGAACTATCTGCATGATAAGCTTCTCTGGATGCAGGGGCTTGGTCGTAATCAGTTCTTTGGCTCGTTCTATAAAGGTTTCCTTTGCTCGCTTTTCCATGACGGATTAAATTCACCTCGTCATCAAGAAGACTTCCGCCAGAAGTATGGTCGCATACCTTATCTTAACGGAGGTATGTTTGATGAGCATCAGTTGGAGCAGGAGTATAAGGATATTGATATTAAGGATGAAGCCTTTGAGCGTCTGTTTACATTCTTCGATAAGTGGGAATGGCACCTTGATACCCGATTGACAGCAAGTGGCAAGGACATCAACCCTGATGTACTTGGTTACATCTTCGAGCAGTATATCAACGATCGTGCTACCATGGGTGCTTACTACACCAAGGAGGATATCACAGAATACATCGGCAAGAATTGCATCCTTCCATTCATTATGGACAAGGTAAAGGCTGTCAATGGCAAGGACTTTACAAAGGATGGATACGTTTGGAAGACACTTCGCAATAGTGGCGACTGCTACATCTATGACGCAGTGAAGAAAGGCTATTCAAAGGATTGGCAACAGTGCATACCTAATTATATTTATAAAGGTATAGATACAACTCAGCCTGAACTGCTTGAACGTCGCAGTCGCTGGAATGAGAAGTCAGCAGCAGAGTTTGCTCTTCCCACTGAGATATGGCGCGAGACGGTTGAGAGACTTCAGCGTTGCGACAGCTTGTTGCAGAAGATAAACGAAGGTGAGATTACAGAGATAAACGACTTTATCACATATAATCTCGACATCCGTCAGTTTGTATATGACCTTCTTCTCAATACGGAAGACCATACTTTCGTAGAGCATTTCTATTCTGCATTGCAGAGCGTTACCATCCTTGACCCTACTTGTGGCTCGGGAGCTTTCCTGTTTGCAGCAATGAATATCCTTGAACCACTCTATGAGGTTTGTATCGACCGCATGGAGGATTGGCATAGACAGAATCCTAACCTCTTCAAGTCTCAGTTGGAGGAGATAAACAAAAAATATCGTAGCAACCGCCAGTATTTCATCTACAAGAGCATCATTCTTCGCAACCTTTATGGTGTAGATATCATGGTTGAGGCCACAGAGATTGCCAAGCTTCGCCTGTTCCTGAAGATGGTGGCTGTTGTTGAGGTTGACATGAGAGCAGACAACCTTGGTCTTGACCCATTGCCAGATATTGATTTCAATATTCGTTGTGGTAATACTCTGGTGGGATATGCAACACAGCAGGAGTTGGAGCGTGACCTTGCAGAGGGAGATATGTTTGCCAATCAGGAATTCCGTGAGAAGATAGAACTTGAAATGGATAAAGCTGCCAGAGCCTTCGAACAGTTCAAGACCGTTCAGTTCCGTCAGGAGGAAGATATGATGGCATTCAAAGAAGCAAAGAAGCAACTGCGTTCAAGACTTGCCATACTTAATGATGCATTGAATAAACGAATGTACTCTGCTACAGTAACAGGGGCATCTCTATCGTTTAAAGATTGGGAATCATCACACCAACCATTCCACTGGCTTGCTGAGTTCTATGAGATTATCCATGGTAATGGAGGATTCGATGTTATTATTGGCAATCCACCGTATGTGGTGTATACAAAGAAAGACAAAACTACGGGAAAGTCTATTGCGGATTTGTATTCTGTTAATGGATATGAATCCATAGAATGTAACAATCTATATGGCTTCGTAATGGAGCGTTCTTTGGATATTTTAAACGATAAACAAAGAATGGGCATGATTATCCCATTATCATTTACCGCTGCCAAAAATATGTTGTCTCTCCGTAAAATGTTTACCTCGTCAAAAGATCTATACGTAAGTTCTTACGAAATAAGACCGGGAAAGTTGTTTGACGGAGGTAAGGGAGCGGACCAAAGACTAAATATCTTCATAATCCACAAATCAGACTCATCCAAAGTAAAAACAACGGAAGTTCAAAGATGGTATAGTGAGCATAGAAATATACTTTTTACAAATTTGTATTACTCTGATTCAATTTCTGATGAAAGAATTCTTCGTTTTTCTAATCCTCTAGAGAAAAGTATTCTTTTAAAATACAATTTGAACAAGAAAATTTCGTATATGTTTGTCAATACAGCAAGCAAATATGCCATTCATTATCGCTCTGCAGGCTTACGATATTGGATTATTTTCTTGAACAACGGATTTGGGACGAATTCTGCAAGTAATAAATGCAAATATATAATAGGGAAAGATGAATCTAAACAACTTATGGCCTGCTTAAACTCAAATATATATTGGTGGTATTACGCGACAAATTATGATATGTTTAATCAAACAGAGGCGAACATTGCTGATTTTCGATATAGTTACGACCCCAATATAGATTTGAGTAGATTAGCGGATTCATTAGAAAAAGATATGGACTCTAATAAGCAGGCTTCTATTATTACCAAACAAGATGGGAAAATAAATGAATCATTTGCTTATCAAAAAAAGTTATCAAAACCTATCATCGATGAAATCGACAAAGTCCTAGCAAAGCACTATGGCTTTACAGAGAAAGAGTTAGATTTCATCATTAACTATGACATAAAGTATCGTATGGGCGATAACCTCAACGAGGAAGAGTAATGAACGAACCACAATACAAGGGCAATAAAGATCTGCTTGCACGGCGGCTGACAGGATTCCTTGCCAGTCGTACTGTGCAGACGGATAAGGTCTTGGCTTGCTACGATTGGGCAACAAGCCTTGACCCAAAGACCGATTGTGTGGTTGGAGGTTTTCAGTCATCGATGGAACAGGATGTACTCCACTTCCTGCTACGATGCAAAATACCAGTGATAATAGTCCTTGCTCGTCGCTTCTACAGAAATCTCACGCCAGAATTAGCTGGTGCATTCAATGAAGGACAGATACTCTTTATATCCTTGTCCAACTACACTCGTACGACCCGCTCCAATGCTATCCTTCGCAATCGATACGTTGCAGATATATCCTCTTCGGTAGTATTCGGCATGCTTTCCGAAGAAAGTTCCCTCTTCGAACTCTATAACGAAATAAAGAATTCAAAACAAACCCTCATCACACAACAATCCAGCAAAAAGTGAAGCCTGCCGGGGCTTGACGGCCAACGAAATCGCGATAGTGGAAGGAACAAAATAAAGCATCACGACTATGGCTACCCTCAAAGTCATCGGCTTTCCGCTTTGCGCAGCAAAGAATTATACACCACATTAAAGTCTCTCAGGGATATGAACCTCCCCAAGATTCTCTCAGAAAGGTAGTAACGAACAACCACAATCGGGCCAAAAACGATAAAATATTGCATTTTTGGCCCGATTGCGCATTGCTTTTGAAAATATTTTGTACCTTTGCACCATGGAAAAGATAATAGGAAGACAGGAAGAGTTCGCTGAGCTCTCTAAGTTCACAGCAAGTGGCAGAGGAGAATTTGTCGCTGTATATGGTCGCAGACGTGTCGGTAAAACATTCCTGATACGTCAGTACTTTAAGGACAAGTTCGATTTCTACGTTACGGGAATCATTGACGGTTCGCGTGACGAAGAAATGGCTGTATTCAATGATGCGTTGGCAGAATATGGGTATAAAGGGGCGAAAGCGAAGACATGGATGGAAGCTTTTGGATCCCTTGCCGACTTGTTGAAATCGAAGAAGAAAAGGCAAAAGCGTCTGGTGGTGTTTATTGATGAATTACCCTGTTTTGATACCCCTAACGCACGATTCGTACATGCACTGAGTCATTTTTGGAATAGCAAGGGCGCTTGGATTGACAACTTATTTTTTGTGGTGTGTGGTTCTGCTACTTCATGGATGATAAAGAATGTCATAGACAACCATGGAGGTTTGCACAACCGTATTACCCACGAAATGCATTTGCGTCCCTTTGATTTGCATGAGACTGAGGAGTATCTCAAAAGCAATGGTATGCGCTGGAATCGTTTGTCGATTATTCAGATATACATGGCTTTGGGCGGCATCCCCTATTATCTTGGAATGTTGGACAAGACAATGAGTGTGGCAGAAAACATCGATGCTCTCTTCTTTAGTGATGATGCGGAACTAAGGAAAGAATATCCTCGACTTTTCAAATCTCTCTTCAAAGATCCAGAGAATTACATTGCGCTCATCAATGTATTGGCAGATTGCAAGCAGGGAATGACTCGGAAGGAAATAGCAGAGTTGCCTCAGTTCAAAAGTAATGGCCATTTGTCTGTAATGCTGGAGAATCTGGTCAGTTGCGACTTTGTGCGCCTCTACAACAATGGCACAAAGCAGAATGGAGGTATCTATCAGTTGACGGATTTCTATACATTGTTTTATAATAAGTTCTGCAAAAGACGTACGACTGATGACCATTATTGGCGCAATCATCTTGACACCACCATGATAAACAATTGGTATGGGCTCGCATACGAGAGAGTGTGTATGTACCATTTCCGGAGCATCATACGTGCTTTGCGATTGGACTCAATTCATACAGAGTTTTATTCCTGGAGAAGCAAAACGAGTACTCCTGGTGCGCAGATTGACATGGTAATAGATCGCTCTGACAATGTGGTGACAATATGCGAGGTGAAGTATTCCAAGGGCGACTATTTGCTAAAAAAAACAGAATATGAAAAGGTGCTCAATCGCATCAGTACATTCGATGACGAGAAGAAGGGCCGAAAGGCCATTCAACCTGTAACAATTACAACATTTGGAATAAAACAAAATGAGTATTCCGATGTCTTTCATAAAACCTTGACAATGGACGATTTATTCTAAAAATCCCTACAACTATGGCTACACTAAAAGTTATCGGTTTGCCGCTTGGCTTGTCCAAGAACTATACACCACCTTGAAGTCGCTCAGGGACATGCACCTCCCTGTAGATGACAAGTTGCTGAAGGCGGCAGATAACCTCGAAGAGAAGATTATCAAAGAGGAGATTCTGCCTGCGCTCAGCCAGAACATCGAACCGCTTCTCAATGAGATTCAGCGTGACAAGCGTCCCGTTGTTCCTGGCCGAGTATGGCAACACGAGGTTGATGGCTGGTACGTGTATAGCAATATCAGTAACGACACCAAAGCCGATGACCTCAACCGCATCTCCAACTTCTTCAACTTAGGCATAAAAGTAGAAGAAGGCAAACCAAACTCTTGATTATCGAACAGAGACGCCCTTCACCCGTGAGCAGTACGTATCCTTTGAGAGTTAGAATGAGCCATCTGTGAGTTTTTGTACCACAAAATAGTCAAAATAGGTATTTTTACACGGAGAAACATAAAATAATCCGTAGAAAAGTGCCCATTTTTGATTATTTTTTTAATTTTGCAGCGGATTAAGGACAACCTAAGGCAAACACAGGACTAAGCCAATATCTCAAGCGATTCCAGTTCTTCTTTCAAATACTGTCTCAATAATTCGCTTTGATATCCATAGAGTTTATCAATCAGGCTATTCGCTCTTTCCTTGCCATAACTAAGCATATCCTGATCATTATGCTTAACGGCTAACTCCAAAAGTTCTATCAAGGATACAACCTGACAAACTTTATTTGAATTATCAAGGATACTTATCATCTCTTTCTCCTCTAGAGTCGGATTTGCTTTTTGTCTAAGAGTCTGTTTCTTCTTGTTGCTCAGTCCTACAACAGTTTTTACTTTTCCTGCAACAAATATACTCTCTGCTAATATTTGCTTTGTTGCGAGAAGTTCGTCATCATTGGCAGTCTCTACTGACTCCAGATTCTTCTGATACTTGCGGATCTTTTTACATGCAGAAGCATTGTCACCAGTGAACGACAATAGGATAATATCTGCGTAATTGTGTTCAATAGTTACCTGTTCTTTCATAAATCCATATAATTCTTTGTTCATTCGGAATGATTGATACTTATGCTGTCTGGTTAAACATGACTGTTATTTGTATTTACTATTACTCGCAGGGATAAAATCCCAGTCACTAATTGAAATGTGCAGTAGTCTCTGCCGTGTAATTTTCTTTGCCTGAATCTTGTAAACATATTCTTTCTAATCGGGGGGGGGATTTAATTATCGCTGCAAAGGTAATACAGGAATTCCTAACAGAAAAGGGATTTCAAGAAAAATTTCTCAAAAGTGCAATTATTGTTATGGTGGGAAACGGAATTTCCCATCATGCCTTTAACTTTGCAGTTTGATGTTGAAATGACAGTATGATACACTGTCAAAATGGTAAAAAAATTCGATATAATAATGGGTAATTCATATTTTATTATTAACTTTGCTTATGGAATGCCTCACATGGTAAACATGAGTACTAATAGATAATGTATATGGCAAAAAGTACTGGTTTTGAAAATCACCGATTGCGTACACTGATATGGATTGTGCGTAAACTACAGCGCAGACCGATGTCGCTCAGCGAGTTGAACGAGGAATGGCTTGACGACACTGACATCAGTGCCGGCAAGGAGATGGAGCGCCGCTCTTTCAATAATCATCTCCGGGCTATTCTCGACCTGTTCGGCATAAACATTGAGTGTAACCGCAGACATGAATATAAGTACAGAATCACAAGCACGGAGATTACTCCTGTGGCGAGGCTGATGATGGACAACTTCGAACAGAACCTGGCTCTTGGTAATGCTACCAAACTGGAAGGCAGGGTGCTGGTGGACAAGGCTCCGTGCGGAATAGAATTCCTTGAGAAGATTATGGAGGCTATGGAGAAGTCACACCAGATAACTATAGGATTCAAACACTTCATTGCTGAGAAACCATTTACCGTTACCGGCAGCCCATATTGCGTGAAACTGTATCAGCAACGCTGGTATGTCGTTCTGCTTGATGATGAGGGCTTTATTGATTCATACAGCCTTGACCGCATCACTCATGTGAGAATGGAGCGCAGCAAGTTTGTGATGGATCCGGAATTTGATTCTGAGGAGTTTTTCAAATATAGTTTTGGAGTGCGTGTCAGTGATGAGCATGAGCCTGACATCATAAAACTGAAGGTTGCTGCCGTACAGCGTGGATACTTCCGCACTCTCCCACTCCACCACTCTCAACGTGAGATTGAAACGCACGAGGAATACAGCATCTTCACCATAGAGGTGGTGCCGACGGTGGAACTAATAATGAAAATCTTCTCATACGGATACCTCGTCGAGGTGCTGGAACCTGCTTACTACCGTGAGCTGGTGAAGGAGGAACTGCTGAAGACTTATGATATGTATTTTACAACAAACGACAACCAAAATAACTCATTATAAAAAAACTAAATTTCATGGCTAAGTACATTATTGATTATGCAATCGTCCACGACGAGGAGGTTTGCAATGTTTCGGAAGTAGATGTGTCGTTCACAAAGAAGGATATCGCAGAACTGGAGCAATTTGTTATTGAGCATAACTACTCTTACGAGTCGGTAGATATTCCTGCCCACATGTATGACAAGTGTATTGGCAAGGCTTTCGAGAAGGCAATGCGCGAATGCAAGGAATTGGCGGATCCAGAGAGCGGTTACGGCGTAGTGCTGGGTTGCGTTATTCCTCAAAGTCTGCTTGAGGCATTGAGCGAAGAGACAATGGAAAAGGTTTATGCCAATATTCCTGAGGAGCTGAAAGAGGAAGAGGAAGACGAAACCGAAGAAGGTGAGGAGGAGTTTGAGTTTCCTGAACCTACAAAGGAGAACACCTTGTATCTGACTATCAAGCAGGTGTATTTCGACCAGATTATTGCCGGCACAAAAAAGGAGGAGTATCGCGAAATCAAGGATACGACTTACAAGAAGTACCTGGAGGTGGACAAGGCAGGCTATCCAATGTGGTACACAGACCTTGTACATGATACAGAGATGGTAGAAAGTGCTGACATTATGGCGTGGAACGAGGGGGAGTATCCTTATGTTCCAAAGGGCATCTATTATCTTGATCTTGCTGTGGGCTATAATAAAGTACGCGACACAGCCAAAGTAAAGGTTGAAGACATTACCTTTGAACCTGTTGTCAACCCAAAGACTGGGAAACCTACCCGTTTCACATACGATGTGGAAAATGGGGTGAACGTCTGCGATGATGGAAACTTATGCCTTTGGATGGCCGTATTCCACCTTGGAGAAGTGGTTGAGAAGAATATCGTGTCAAAGTAGTCGTTGCTCTATTCTGCCTAACAACATTTTTTTTGCTTCATTATGGGAGGGATTTGAGAAAAATGTCCTATATTTGTAGCGAGAATAATTTTGAAGTATAAAATAAGGTATAAAACAGAAACAAAATGATCACAGAGAAAGAATTTTTAGAGCTGCTTACTGACAAACTTATAGAAGTGGCTCATAATCCTAAACTACGAAAAGAATTTAGGGTAAGTTACGACGAAGGTTCTGACATAACATCCATTGTGTTCTACAAGAACGAACCTCTAATGTCAGAAATCGAGGACTATGCTCTTGCAGCATTCCGTGACGACGATAACATGGAGAGGTTTATTGGTAAAAGACCAAAGAAAGGCTCGTTTGATGATATATACAGACAAGCAGAAAAAGGAGATAAAGAGATGATGATGCAAGTTGCACAGGCTTATAGGGATGGCATAGGTGTTCATAAGAACCTCCGTTTGGCAGAAACCTGGGAACTAATTGCTGCAAATCAAAAAGAGAAACAAGAAATTTTAGGCCATTCTAATGCACAACAATTAGCATTTGACTTCTAAGAATTTTGATAGAAATAAATATTTGGGCGAGTCGGACATCATTTGTCTGCACTCGCCTATAATTTTGCACTTAAATTCACAATATTGAAGATTTTGAATATGAAGTGCAATAGTAACAACAAGAAAAAAACTGTTTATGCCGAGTTCCTTGAACAGTATATTTACGAAAACAAGAACCTGAAGATAACTGTAAGATTCTTCGAGTATGACATGATATTGCTCCATGTTATGCAGAAAAGTAAATGTATAGATGAAGAATCTCAGTTCAACTTCTATTCTCCAAACACATACTTCAATGCTTATGAAGGTAACTATTGGTATGCTATGGCTAAGGAAGGAGTGGATCTGGGGACAGGTCCGTTGGCCCACTTCGCCTGAACACCTCTTTAATATACGCACGCTCGGGGAGAAATCCTCGGGCGTTTTTGTTCACATACACTCCTACCCACATCATACAACAATCCCGCAAAAAGTGAAGCCTGCCGGGGGAAGAGCCATTAGACTGCATAGCACTGTTCCATAGCTGGTTGGCAATGCAAAACCCTGTATTTTTTGACAAAAACAAACGAAACGCTTTGAAAATCAGTATAGAATTCACTTATATATAAAGAAATTCGATTAAAAGTGTAGTTACTTCAAAAAAAAGTATTACCTTTGCAACGTGACTACATATCAGGAGGACGGAATGCTGAGTGGTTACGTAATGGATCTTCAGAAATTTGACATACTACTCAAGCAGGCCCAGAAATCAGGTGCAATCAGTATAGAAAACAACGTGATAACAGGTATTGATACCGCAACATTTGAGTTATGATACAGAATCCTTTGTTCCGTGAATGCCTTGCCGCTATACCAGAGGAACGCAAGGCAGAGTTTGAGCTTTCGTTTTCAATCGCTGCTCGCATTGACGAGGTGTTGAAACGTAAAGGCATGACGCAACGTGAGTTGGCTCAGCGTTTGGGTAAACGTGAGTCTGAAGTCAGCAAGTGGTTAACTGGTCGCCACAATTTTACGACTAATACCATTGCTCGTATTTCCCTTGCCCTTGGCGCACCAATAATCAATGTGCCATCCTCAACTTACGGTGAGGTGGAAGAAACGGCACCTACCATGGTAGCCGAGGATGTCACAGAATAAGGAAATCCCGAATAACATTCCACCGCCACTTCATCCATGACCTCCGGAGTGGATCAGGGGACAGGTTCATTGGCCCACTTCGCCTGAACACATCTTTAATATACACACGCTCGGGGAGAAATCCTCGGGCGTTTATCGTTCACATACACTCCTACCCCACATCACACAACAATCCCGCAAAAAAGGACTGCCACTCTCCACCCTATCCCAAGCAACCGAGGGGGAGATTTCATTTTTTTGCTTCATTATGGGAGGGATTTGAGAAAAATGTCCTATATTTGTAGCGAGAATAATTTTGAAACATAAAATAAGGTATAAAACAGAAACAAGATGATTGACATCAGAAAGAACAAAGAGGAGTTCATCGAACTGCTCACAGGCACTGGACGTGAGGGTGTGAAAGAGGTTATCGAAGACCTCGAGGATATGGGATTCTTCACTGCACCGGCTTCGGCTGGACATCACCTGAATGTAGAGGGTGGACTGGTACAACACTCACTGAACACATGCAAGGCTGCACTGGCTGTGTGGGAGGCTATGAAACCGCTGGATCCTTCGCTTGAGACGGAGGTGAAACGTAACAGTGTGATTATTGCGAGTCTGCTGCATGATGTGTGCAAGAGCGATATCTACAAGCGTACAACAAAGAAACGCAAGAATGCCATCGGACAGTGGGAGGACGCCGAGGGATATAAGGTGTCATACAAGTCGTTCCCTATGGGCCACGGTGAGAAGTCGGTGATACTGCTGTTGTGCAGTGGTATGGTGCTCAACGATGATGAGATGCTCGCAATCCGCTGGCACATGGGTCCATGGGGACTGAACATGAACAGTTTCGAGGATGAGCGTTGCTATGACGCCTCGCGCAAACTCTACCCTCTCGTGACCATCATCCAGACGGCCGACGGCCTCGCCGCCTCGATAATGGAAAGAAGCAGCGAAGATCTGGAAGAGTTGTAAGGGAAGCCTCACCCCCGTATAACCTGTGTTAACTCTGTAAAGATGAAAAATGATTTCCTGATAATCTCCACTTCGTGGTTGTATTGTCAATGTGAGTGTTCTTGCAAACAAGTTTGCCACCCACTCCCATCTGCCAATACGCTGCCTCTGATGAGTCAGCATAGATTATCAGCAAATTAAAATGGCCGCAGGCAGCAAAATATTTAAAAATCTGTTCACACGCCGAGAACATCCCACCATGCGTCAGCTTCTCCCTCCCATCACGGGGAGGGCTGGGGAGGGGTCTCCATTTTAAAATATTTTGCTGCGACAGCGATTTTAGATTAATAGTATGATGCACTCGAAGATCAAAAATCAAGAGTGGCATTGGAAGAAGATTCATTGGCATAGAGTTCACTCTTAGGCAATGAATATGCGACAAGGCAATAAAGGCTGCAAGCCTTCATCATAATATTAATCCATTTTTCATCATAAAATAAATTCATTATGGCGGCATGTATGATTACACGCGAGATGCTGAAAGGCAGTTATAGCGAGGGGGAGGCTCTGGCTATATATAACGAGGTGAAGAAAACGGGAGAATGGCTCTCGTTTCTGAAGACCTTCCTACACGATGAGGACTACCAGGTGGCTCGCAACGCGCTGTGGGGACTGACAAAGGCTACTGATGCCGAACTGTCGGCTCTGCAGCCTATGCTCCACGAACTCATCGACAAGGCGATGAACGAAGAGAACTCATCGGTGAGACGACTGACGATGAATATCATCGTGAGGCTGAAAATGAACGAGGAGGACCTGAGGACTGAATTCCTCGACTTCTGTCTGGGCCACATGCAGAATCCTGACGAATACCCGGGAATACAGTCGCTGAGTCTGAAACTGGCATACAAGATGTGCGCCTTTTATCCGGAACTGATGGACGAGTTGAAACGCACGCTGATGGCTATGGAGATGGAATACTACTCGCCGGCTCTCAGAAGCGTGAGAAACCGGATATTAACAGCCTCACCCCCGACCCCTCTCCCACAAGGCGAGGGGAGTATATAGTCTTTCTGACAGTGCGACCTCCGATAGACAAGGCATTACAACGCCCTCGCCCTAGCGAAGCGGCACGGGAGAGGGAAGAGCGCAAAGCGCGAGGGGAGAGGGTCCGGGGGAGGGCTGGGGAAGGGCTCATCTTCTTCGAGCGTTGAGGCGGGATTTGATGGAGCGAACAGATGAAGCACTGATGGAAAGAATTTCCTGAATGGCGGTGTCGCTATGCCCCATATCGGAGAGGATGAGATAGGTGAAGGCACGAGGCGTGACTTTGTCGTACGCCTGCTGCCATTGTTTATATTTTTCAGGAAAGAAAATCATCATATAGTCTATCAGATAACTATCGGCATCTTTCAGCGTATGAGGCATGGCATCGCCACGGAGTAGTGTCTCGTAGATGATCTTGCCGGTCTGCATACGTTGCATCATAGTCTCCTGAATCTTGTCGATCTGCCGGTGGAGCATGTCTACCTCACGGCGGTTGTCAGTCTGCTGCGATTCGAGACTGACGAGCATCTGCTGATAGGAATCTGTCGATGACTGCAACTGGGCGATGACGCTCTGATACTCTTCCTCATTGTCGTAATGGCGTGAACGCAGACGGTCAACGAAGAACAGTGCAAAGGTGATGATGCCCAGCACGAGAAGCACGAGAAGCACACTCACGAGACTGTCTTTCAGTCGCGATTTCACATCCCTTGCATCAACGAGTGCCACGATGACCGAATTGCAGGTGTCGAGGTTGCGGAGATATGTCTCCACGGCTCCGCGGATATCGCCCTTGGCAAGAAGCATCTCAGTGACAAGTCGCCCGTCGTGTTCAAGATTTTTCACAGCCTCGACCTTTGTCGGAACGGTGTCGCGGAGCGAGGCATCGAGCATAGCCAGAGTTCGGGTGGTATCGCCATGATTGAGGTAACGCTCTGCCATGAGGGCTCTCACACGCTTCATCGAGGTCTTACGACCGTCAGGCGACCGCTCGGCAGAAACCTGTGCAAAACGGTTGAGCGAGCGTTTCACGATGCTGTCGGCATCCTTCTCGGAGCATTGGGCAATGACGATGTCGAGTGCCAGGGCGAGGGTGTCCTTGTCTTGATAGTCAATGGCCGAACGGATCAGTTCGGGTGAATACTGCTTTGTGGCGAGAGTCCGGAGCAGTGTGTCGCGGGTATCGCGAGCCTTCTGCTCCCCACCGCAACCGACGGCAAGGAGACAGAAGGTAAGGATTACTATAATGATATGCTTCTGCATAAAGAACGGTTCTTTTCTGCAAAAATATAAATAAAAAACGGAGTATGCAAATTATTGCAGACGGAAATTCACCGGCACATTATACTTTACACGCACGGCACGACCGTTCTGCATGCCTGGTATCCAGCGTGGCATGCTTCTCAGCACTCGCACAGCCTCGCGATCGAGGTTTGGATCAATAGAACGAACAATCTTTATGTCGGTGATGCTACCGTCCTTCTCGACGATGAACGAGCATACCACTCGTCCTTGAATGCCTTGCTCCTGGCAGATTATTGGATAGTGGATGTTCTTGGCGAGGTAAGCCATCAGTTCTCCCTGACCGCCTGGGAACGATGGCATTTGTTCAACAACATCGACCACCTTATCCTCTTCTGCTGGCTTTGGTTCTGGTTGGGCGATGACATCTTGCAGACGCAGCACCACTCCATTGTCGCTGCCGTTGGTGACATCGATAGAACCGATAGCCACAAGGGCATGCATCACCTCGTCCTGTGTGCGGAGCATATCCTCTGGACGGGCTTCCTCGTCCTTGACGATACGAGGGGCAACGAACTTGATGGAGTTGACAACCTTCTCGACGACTCGCTCTGGATTAACAACCTCTGTCTTTGGCTTTATCGGTTCGGTTTTGTTCTTGCCGGACATGTCGATAAACTCGATGACATTCTCGTAGGATGTGTGCACCTTTTTATATGATTCATACGCGTGGGTGAGGTAGAATATGCCTACTCCCATCACAAAGACAACACCAAGTGAGATGATGGCCCAGAGATTTCGCTTGCCGGTATCCTGACGGAGTACATACGCGCCATATTCCTTATTACGATCCTCGAAAACAATGTCGAGCCACTCATTTGCAAATAAATCAATCTGTCTCATAACTTTGTCATTTTTTATAGGGTTAAACATTTGCGACCTGGGGTGGAATAGCGTTCACCAGCAGGTTTTGCTTACGACAAAGTTATGAAGAATGAATGCGAGGTGCAAATATTTTTGAGAAAAATTTCGAGGGGTGTTGCAATGGCCGTTGTAAGGAATTACGAGTATAACAAATTGGTTTTCAGCGAATTACAAGTATAAACACAAAACACAAGAAACAATCAATTGCAACACTCAACTTATCTTTTTTATAGTGAAAAATCTGTTCACGCGCCGCTATCCTCGCACTGTCAGAAAGAGTAACCTCATGACTCCCTCCCATTATGGGGAGGGCTGGGGAGGGGTCTTTTATTTCACCAACGGCCAGGTGAGATAGCGATGAAGCAGATAACCGTGGTATATATATAGGTATATCGTGAACGCGATGATCAGAAGGAGCATTGCCCAACGGACGTAGCGGTTGCCGAGTGTCAGGATATTCGCCAATGCCAACGGTAAAGCTGGATTTAAGCCAGCT
>JAZQOD010000097.1:0-4538 GCA_045627685.1 Prevotella sp.
GTTGCACTGTCGTGTGCCATCGCTGTGGCTATATATTCGCGGAGAGCCTGTCGGTCATCGGCAGTCTTCACCGCAGGGTTGCATTTTATCTTTGTACCAAGAGTGTTATAGTCGTCGTCGGCAAACATCAGATGTGCCACACACACCTCGGCAGTGACATTCTCGCCGACGAGTTCCAGTTCCTTGGCTGTTGTTATATGTGCGATATGGAAACGGGTGTTGTGCTTATGTGCCAGTTCAACGCCCAGTTTCGACGACTCATAGCATGCCTCCACGCTGCGAATCTGTGGGTGGAGCGTCACATCCGGATCGTCGGTGGCTGTCTGTGCCTTCATCGCCGCCATATTCCCGTTTATAATATCCGTATCCTCGCAGTGCGCCATCAGTGGCAGTTGTTTCTCGGCAGCAAGGGCGAAGACGGTGTCGAGAGCCTCGGCTTTGTCAACGAGCATGTTACCGGTAGATGAGCCCATGAAGAGTTTTATTCCCGGCACCCTGTGCACATCGAGCTGTCGGAGGAACTCCCCGTTGTCGTTGGTGGCACCAGGGAAGAACGAGTAGTTCACATGGCTCTTTTCCTTTGCCAAGGCGAACTTTGCGTCGAGGGCATCCTGACTGGTGGTCTGCGGGTTGGTGTTCGGCATTTCGAAGTAACTCGTCACACCGCCGAAGGCTGCTGCACGGCTCTCGGTATCGATGTCGGCCTTGTGTGTCATGCCCGGCTCGCGGAAGTGTACATGCGAGTCGATGACGCCTGGAAGTACGTAGCGCCCCGTGGCATCAACGGTCGTGTCGAAGGTGCCACGGGGTGTATCTTGCGATTCAGTGATTTCTGCTATGCGATCATCCTCAATGATTACCGAACCTCGGAAAGAGCGTCCTTCATTGACGATGGTACCGCCTGTTATCAGTATTCTCATATATTTCAAGCCCCCTGCCCCCGAGGGGGAGGATTGGGGATTATCAATTGTCAATTATTGCACGTTTTGAATGCATTGTTTATCAGGTCGCTTCGCGAGAAATTTGGGCGGCTAAAGCCGGAAATCTTTTTGGCGCTTCGCTTGGAAATCTGTTTTAGAGAAATAATTTCCTTTTTTAGATTTCCCCGAAAGGGCTTAGATTTCTGCTCGATAGAGCCTAAGATTTCTTGCCGTTAGGCAACTTGAGAAACCTGTATTAATTAGCCGCTTGGCTCAGCCAAGAACTTTTAACTTTTCACTTTTTCACTTTTCACTCTTCAGTTGGTGCTGCCAACTGATTTGGTGTTGGTGCTGGTGCTGCATCAGGCACGGTCATGTCGGGCATTGATGGCACGTATGGCGACTGACCAGGGATGTCACGCAATCCGTTCATGATCTGCTCGTTCTGCTGAGCCTTCTCGTAGTAGTCCTTCACATAAGCGTCGTTCTTGAAATAGTCGGTGGCACGGCTCATGATATCCTCAATCCATGGAGTGAGGGCAGGATACTGATAGCCGATGGTGACGAGGAAGAACACGCCAGGACCGAGCACATTGTCGTAGTTCTCGCGAACGAAACTTGTAACGAGCGAATCCTGAGCAGCAGTCAGTCTGAGGTCCTCATCCTGCAACTCACGGATAGTAGCCTCCATGTCGGCACCCTCCATGATAGCCTGGTCGTGACGATGCACGAGGTCAGCCTGCTCACCGAGCACCTGGTTGTACTTCTTGAGGAACGCGAAGAGTTTCTCGTTCATATCAGTACCCGAAGCATCCATCTGGTTGTCGTCCATCTTCACAACGATATCGCCTGGTTCGAGCACTATCGGCATCAACTGCACATCCTCCATGAAGATGTTTGCAAGGCGTACGCTGTCAAGAGAACCATGGAATGAGAACTGTCCGTGCACAACATCGCAAGAGTCGATATTCTTGAACTCGCTATCTTTGAGCACCTTCAGATAAAGTTTTCTTCCGTCGAGATTTGATACATTCGAAGAACCCTGCACATTATATGAACTCATGCATGATGTGAGGGTGAGAAATGCACCGATTGTAAGTAGTATTTTAGATAATTTCTTCATAACCGTTTCGTTAGCAGAACAAAGGTAATACACAACAGCGAACTGCCGAAATAAATTTAATGTATTTAAAAGAAAAGCCCTCGGCTTTAATGTTTTTTTAGTTTTCAGGCTTGTTCTTTGGCGTATTTTTGGCCAGTTCATGCGAAATTCGGTGTGTTGTGTACACCTCGAGAGTCACCGCAATGAACAGCAGCACAATCCATTTGTTATACACACACTCGATATATGTGGTCCAGTTGCTGAACATCTGGCTCAGGAACCTGTGGGCATGAATCGGGTCAGCCTGTGCAGCGTTGGTAATCGCAGTGTCTATCATCAGCACACCCGTGAGCACAAACAGCAGGTCGGCAAGGTTCATGATGCTCTTCAGTCGTCGCAACGTGCGATCCTTTCCTATATACACCTGCATGCACTGCATGAGCGCGAAGAGCACTGCTCCCACGAGGAACACACATCCAGCAATCTGCTGCTGGAACATAAACACAAAACAGCCTATACCCACCACCATCAGCACACCGCCGATGGCAAAGAGTATAGACTGAGTGTTGTTCAATTCTTTGAAATCGTTATTCTGCATTGTTCTTGTCAGTACTAAACACAAACACATCCTCGTCGGCTTTCTTCATGAAGTAACGCTCGCGAGCCACCTTCTCCACAGCATCCGGATTAGTCTTCAACTCCTCCAGCGACTTCTTCGACTGTGCATCCTGGGCGTTATATCGTTCTATCTCCTCCTGCAGGTCTTCCTTCTGCATTTTCAGTTTCAGAAGACTCATGACGCTGTTCTCACCAAGAAAGAGAATGATAGAGAGTCCCACCACGATAGTGATGAGATACTTGTAATGTCCGATAACATCAAGAAAACGTTCGAGTTTTGCCATTCGTATGATTTATTTTCTGCAAAATTACGATTTTTTGCGTTTCAATCCAACATCCCCATAAATAATTAGCAAATTTTAAGGAAGGAAGAAGGAAAGCCTCACCCCCCCCCCTCTCCCACGAGGCGAGGGGAGTCCATCCGGAAATCATTTTTCATCATAATAACAAGGATATTTTGAACTAATAAAATAAATCTGTGCCAAAAGGTATTTCGTTTTCGTTTTTTTTTCGTAATTTTGCCGTAGCATATACGAACAATCAATATCCACGGGCATTTTTTGCCCCATACATCACTATGGAATATATCGTTTCAGCACGAAAGTACCGCCCGATGACATTCGACTCCGTGGTAGGCCAGCACTCGCTCACCACCACCCTCAAGAATGCCGTCACCACCGGTAAACTCGCCCACGCCTACCTCTTCTGCGGACCACGAGGCGTCGGCAAGACCACCTGCGCACGAATCTTCGCACGCGCCATCAACTGCCAGACACCTACCGCCGACGGTGAAGCCTGCGGACAGTGCGAGAGTTGCCGTTCGTTCGAAGAACAGCGTTCATACAACATCTTCGAACTCGATGCTGCCAGCAACAACTCCGTCGAGGACATCAAGACACTGATGGAACAAACACGCATCCCTCCACAGGTGGGACGCTACAAGGTGTTCATCATCGACGAGGTTCACATGCTCTCAACAGCCGCATTCAACGCCTTCCTCAAAACCCTCGAGGAACCACCGGCACATGTAGTGTTCATCCTCGCCACAACCGAGAAGCACAAACTCCTCCCAACCATCATCTCTCGCTGTCAGATCTATGACTTCGAGCGAATGAACGTGCAGAACACCATCAACCACCTCAAGATGGTAGCCCAGAAGGAAGGCTACACCTACGAGGAAGAAGCACTCGCCGTCATCGCCGAGAAAGCCGACGGAGGTATGCGCGACGCACTATCCATCTTCGACCAGGCAGCAAGCTACTGTCAGGGCAATATCACCTACGACAAAGTCATCGAGGACCTCAACGTACTCGACTCCGACAACTATTTCCGTATTGTTGACCTCGCCCTCGAGAATAAAGTCAGCGACATCATGCTATTATTAAATAAGGTGTTGTCACGCGGATTCGACGCAGCCAACGTATCCACCGGCCTCGCCTCACACATCCGCAATGTGATGATGGCAAAAGACCCACAGACAGTATCACTCCTCGAAGTCAGTCAGCAGCAACGCGACAGATATGTGGAACAGGCACAGAAATGCCCACCATTGTTCCTCTATCAGGCACTGCGCTACCTCAACCAGTGTGATATCAACTACCGCCAGTCGTCCAACAAGCGACTCCTCGTTGAACTCACCCTCATCCAGGTAGCCCAGATCACCCAGCCCGAGGATGCCGACACACCAAGTGCCGGGCGTAGCCCTAAAAGATTAAAATCCCTGTTCCGCAACATAGTACGCAAGGCACAGTCAACGCAAGTGGCATCACAGGTGGCCACGACTGCGCCAGCCGCTACTAAGCCAGAGGTCACCACCTCCGGCCCACAACCCGTATCCCCAAACACCCCGACTCCGTCTTCGTCCTCAACTCCGTCTTCGTCTTCGTTTTCGTCTTCCA
>JAZQOD010000098.1:0-4774 GCA_045627685.1 Prevotella sp.
CATTCCTCGACTATGAAGGTGTGTGCGAGATAAACGACAATGTAGTGACTATCAACACCCGTGAGCGAATCCCTGAGTCGGGCGTTTACTACTTCGTGATCGAAGGCGGTAATTTGTGGTGTGGCCAGGAGAGCAACGAGGAGATTGCTGTGAAATACACAGTCGAGAAGGCTGGTCTTCCTTTCACTGTCACTCCTTCGAACGCAGAACCAGTGAGTCTCTTCGACCTCTGGCCTCTTGAATTCACCTTCGACGGTATTGAAAATGTAACCCTGAAACGCGGGTTCTTTGAAATGGCCGAGGCACAGATCCTCGATGAGGACGGCAATGTAGTCATTCAGACAAAAGCCTACGATAGCAACGACCACTGGACTACCGAGGGCAATAAGATGATATTGAATTTCTATACCAATCAGCGTCAGGAATTCAAGAAGAGTGGCAAATACACACTCAAATTCACCGAGGGCAGCATCCTCCTCGATGGTGCACCACAGGATGAGTTCAGCATTGTTTACGATGTGATTGTCCCAGAGCGTCCTGCAGACGGTCCGGTGGTAGTGGAATTCTCTAACTATCTCGACGAGCAGAATCGCATCACAATCACTCTCCCTGAGTATTATACTGCCTCTGGCTACGCCAATATGAACAACCCTGTATATGATGCCAACGACAACAAGGTTGGTCACCTGGACTATGTGGTAGAAGACGAGGCGAACAGAAGAGTGTGGTACATCCCTGTAGCATTCGACACAGAGAAGGACGAGAACGCAGTATATCATGTAAGTATCCACGAGGATTTGCTCTTCTTGAATGACCCTTACGATGTGTATCATCCAAGTGCAGCGAAGGAACTCGTGTTCTATCCAAACAAGGCTGCAGGTGTCAGTGGTATCAACGCTGATTCGGCTAAGGCAGAGTACTACACCGTGGAGGGTATCCGCACAGCACAGCCACAGGCAGGCAAGGTATATATCCAGCGTGCCAACGGCAAGGCAAAGAAAATCATTAAATAATCATTAAACATATGAAATCAACTTTCTTAACAGTATTCTTATTTTGCGCTGCGATGTTCAGCGCCAGTGCTCAGAGTTATGAAATGCCAAAGAACGAGATATTAGTCGGCGGCGGCTACGGTACTGCAACATTGTTCGCAGAGTCACTCGGTGATGTGTTTACTGGCAACGACGACTCCTATGGCGCTTACAGTATCACTTATCTTCGCAATCTCAACAAACATTTCTCGGTAGGTGCAACAGCAATGTTCGAAGATATCTATTGTGAGACAAAGACTAAGAAGGTACACTCCGACTATCTCGCACTCATGCCAACATCACGCGCCTACTGGTTCCGTGGTAAGTATTTCGGCATGTACTCACGTCTGGCAGCAGGTATGTCGGTAAACTTTTACAAAAAGGGTGTCACCGAAGAAGCCCCAGGAGAGAATGCCACAGCTGTTGATTTCGCCTTCCAGGCATCACCAGTATGCCTTGAGGCCGGCACCAGCAAAATCAGTGGTTTCCTTGAGCTCGGCTATGGCTATCAGGGTATCTTCCACGTTGGTGTAAAGTTCGGACTCTAACAACAGAATAATATGAAAAAACCAATTACTTTGGCCTTTGCTTTGTTCGCAGTGGCCATATAGAAGCCTTTATGGAAGAAGAAAGCGTCCCCTTGATGGGAACGCTTTCTTTTTTTGAAGTCTGTCTTTTATTCCGTGGTGTGGAGTTTGAGCAACTCGTTGTAGAACTCTGGGAAGTACTCCTCGATGGCGACTGGACGACCGTTGCGATCAAGGAAACAATGGAGGGATGTGCCGAGGCATACTACCTTTCCGCCACAGGTCATCTTATACGCAAAACGGGCCTTCAGACGGCTCAGTTCCGGAACAGTCAGTTCCACTTCTACAATGTCGGCGAAGGTTGTTGGACGCTTATAGTCGCAGGTGACGCCCATAACTGGGGAGAAGACGCCTGCCTCTTCCATACGCTCATAACCGAATCCCATCTGCTCCATGGCATCTACACGTGTCTCTTCCATAATACGGATGTAGTTGGAATGATGGGTGACACCTTGTTTGTCGGTCTCGTAATACTGAATCTTGTGTTTGTAAATCATAGGGGGAGGGGTTTAATATACTTGTACTGCAATCTCGGCGCCGCGGTCGAAGGCTTGCTTTATCAGGTCACCGTGTTTCTTAACCTGGCAGAGTGCGATGTCCTCGCCCTGCACATCTAACACCTTGCCCGAACCGATATACTGACGGGCTATGCGTCCGGCAATACGGCGAACGATATACACATCGACTGTGGAATTGACGAAGAGGCGGTTGTTTGAGCCTAAATCGATATAGAACTGCTGCAACTTCTGCTTCTTGCCTTTCTCGAAGCCTTTCTCGAGCATGTGACCACGCAAAGGATAACCACGACGCATGGCTGCGGCTGCATCTACCCAGAGGTTGTTCTGTGTGTATTCGCGTGTCTGTACCATCGAGTTGAAGGCGCTCAACCATGTATAACCCGACACCTGCTGGTTGAAATACACTGTGTTGTCGGATGCTGATGTCAGTGTGATGTACGCTACGATACGTGCCTCCTTGTCGGGAATCTTGTTGTTCAGTTTATCCGAGACATTACAGAAAATGATTTTTGCCGAGAAGATGAGTGCCTTGTCCTTGTCTTCCGGACGTACCTCACCAGTCTTTATGTCAAAGCGGTTGACATCGCGCAGACAGTTTCTGAGTGCTTCCTTCGCACCTTCCACCATCAGTTCGTCCTCGTAACTGATCTCGTTGTTGAGCAAACCAGTGAGCACGGTCGACACCTTCTTTCCGAGGCTCAGCGGTTCATATACTACTTCACCTATATATACAGGAATCTTTGGGTTATCATACACGAGCATCTGCTCTTGTGCCGATGCTACTGTCACGGTAGTGGTATCGACTGATATCTCCTGTGCCATGGCGGGCATAAGGAGACTGGCTGCGATGAGGGGAAATAATATCTTTTTCATTGCTTACATTACTGAATCAATTTTCTTTGGCTGCGAAGTAACATTCATCACGACACCATTTTCCATACTCTTGGTGACATACGAATCGCCCTTAACAATCTTGCATGTGCAGAGGTCTTCGCCCATTACTTCTACAACACGGAGTTCTGCCTTGTATTTACCGTTCTCTACAACATAGAGCATCATATCCTTCTCAACGCCGTGGATTTCGCCAAGGTCAACATAGCACTGCTTTTCCTTCACCTTGCCGTTGGCTTGCTCCACACCTTTCTCGAGGATACGACCGGTTACTGGCAGCGCTTCGAAGAGGAACCACTTCATGTGACGAGCCAATGAATAGGCTGCGCTCAACTTTCTTGTGGCTGTGTTCTCGTATGTGAGCATTACATCTGATGCTCCCACCACTATCTTCGTAGCAACCTCCTTGCCGGTTCTGTTGTCAATGAGGGTGGTGCGTGCTCTTACGATGATACTCTCTGGCTTGCCTGTTGAGACTTCCATCTGGGTGTAATGTCCCTTCAGTGTATAGTCGGCAGTGCTCTGATCGGCACTGTCGATCCATGGGATGTTCACTGCTCCCGACACTACTGCCTCGTTCATCTGTGGCATCATCGACTTGTCTGGCAACCACAAGCCCGAGGAACTTGAAACAACCGACAATACAGTCAGTGCCTTACTGGTAGCACTTGGTTTGTAGGCAAACTCCTCGATGTTGAGTGAGAAGTGCTTTGGTGCTGTCTGTGCCATTACTGTCATTACAGGCACAGCTGCAAAAAGCAGACTGCAAAGAAACTTTTTCATACCGTTTCCTTTATTATCTATAATGTGCGATTATTTCTTTACCTCGAAGTTGCAACCTCCATTTGAACTCTTTACGTAGGTACCCTCAAAGGTGAAGTTCAAATTTTTATCGTAATCCTTGATGAAATCATCTACCTTTTCAGCCAAAAGACCTGAAAGTCCTCCCGTACTTGTATTCTGGCCAGCAATAGTCTCTTTGCCATCCTGATTTATCCAAGCAGCAACATAACCAGGGGTGAGAAAAAGGAGGTCAAATGTTGACTTGCTTGCCTTGTAAGCCTCGTAGTTTGCACTCTTCTTTGACTTCACCACAAATTTCACAGTTGCAGGCAATGTATAAGAAGCATCTTCTGCAACGAACGAACCGTCCTTGTCAGCCTTCAGCTCCTTCACTGTACCATCCATAGCTGTGTAGGTAACAGTGATATCCAACAAGTTGCGTAAATCCTCACTATACGTAGGCATAGCAACAAACGCACAAGCCTTGAACTTGTTACCAGTGTACTCTTCTTCTGTTGACTCACACGAAACAAATGCCATGCAGCAGAGGCAAAGCATCATAATAGACAAAATCTTTTTCATTTTACTTTTATACTTTTATGTTTAAATTAATAAATCGGGATTTATCACTATTCTCTTTTCACTTATATCCGGTACAAAGGTAACATTTTTTCGACTATTAATGGTGAAAATTCCAAGTTTTTTGATAGTAATCGTAACTTTTTGGGTTAATTTCTTTATTATTAGGTAACGATATACCTTTTGGCACATTGATTTCGGAATCGCAGTTTTCTTTCGTGCCAGATGGATTAACAAAAACCGAAATAAACCCCGCTTGTGAGTTTGATGTTCCATGAACATCTTGAATCTGCCTTGATTGCCTGAGGATTAATGCAAGCATTATCCATCAGTCACTCAATCCATATTCAGTTCTACGAACTAAACTCACCGCGGCGATAAACAG
>JAZQOD010000099.1:0-30542 GCA_045627685.1 Prevotella sp.
AGGAGATTGAGAAGCGCCAGACCATCAATCCGCAGGCCAACAACAACTGGCGTTTCGTACCAGAGGAACTTACCAAGCCTGCTCTGGAGCGCGATTATAAGTTGCTGTTCCCATAAGCCGTTATCGTTACCGTCATCGTTATCGTTCAATAATATGGCTCTTTGGTTTATCTTCTGCAAGACTGAACTGCTGCTTAAGCGGTTACCTGACGGAATGTTCACCATTCCCGAGGGTGAGCGGCCTCCTATCGAACTGAAACCGTGGCAGACCGTTCACAACATCACCCCGATGGAGGATGGCACAGAGGTGAAGGCGGTGCTCGTGGATTCGCCAGTAACCTCCCTACCCGACCATGAGATGTGCGGACTGAGGGCAAGTTACTACAAACTGCCGTTCGACCTATATATGAAAGCGGGGAAATGCCAGCAGATTCTATATTGGGACAGTACGACGAAGTTCTGCGGAGTATGTGGCGGTCCGATGAAACTGCACACCGACATCTCAAAGCGTTGTACCATGTGCGGCAAAGAGGTGTGGCCGGTACCATCGACAGCCGTCATCACATTGATACACCGCGGCGACGAGGTGCTATTGATAAGAGCCAACAATTTCCGTTCGAAGTTCTACGGACTGGTGGCGGGATTCGTTGAAACCGGCGAGACTCTCGAAGAGGCCGCACGACGCGAGATACGCGAGGAGGTAGGATTGGAAGTGGGCGAACTGAAATACATCTCGTCTCAGCCATGGCCCTATCCAAGTGGACTGATGGTGGGGTTCATGGCAGAATACAAAAGTGGCGATGTTCATCTGCAACGCTCGGAGATAGCCGAAGGAGGATGGTTTCACAAGGATAATCTCCCGACCATTCCCGAACCATTGAGCATAGCCCGGAAGTTGATTGTCCCTTGGTTAGGCAAACAAGTAGAAATCAAATAAAAATACACTATAAACATTAAAACATCCTTCCTTTGCGGAAGACTTGATAAGGTCATATGAAACAGATAGCCTGGGGATTTATTGGTTGTGGCGAGGTTACGGAAAAGAAATCCGGACCAGCCTTCAATCTCATACAGGGTTCACACATAGAAGCAGTGATGAGCCGCAATGCCGACCGTGCCCGTTCGTATGCCGAGCGTCACGGTATAAAGAAATGGTACACCGACCCGATATCACTCATTGAAGATCCCGAGGTGAATGCCATTTATATAGCCACACCGCCTTCGAGCCACGCCACATACGCCATCATGGCTATGAAGGCCGGCAAACCGGTGTATGTGGAGAAACCATTGGCGGCAAGTTACGAAGACTGTGCCCGCATCAACCGTATCAGCAAAGACACCGGTGTGCCTTGCTTCGTGGCATACTACCGTCGTTACCTGCCGTATTTCAAGAAGGTGAAGGAACTGCTCAACGAGGGTGCCATCGGAAAGGTGCTCAACATACAGTTGCGATTCTCCGTTCCTCCTCGTGAACTCGACTATAACAGCAGCAATCTTCCATGGCGATTGCAACCGGACATCGCTGGCGGTGGATATTTCTATGACCTCGCTGCCCACCAGCTTGACCTGCTTCAGGAACTGTTCGGTGTCATAACCCGTGCTCATGGCTACACCACAAACCGTGGTGGGCTGTACAAGACCGAGGATAATATCAGTGCTTGCTTCCTCTTCGAGAGTGGCATTGCCGGTTCTGGATCGTGGTGCTTCGTTGGACACAAGAGTGCCAAGGAGGACCAGATAGAACTTATCGGCGAGAAAGGCACACTGTCGTTCTCGGTATTCACCTACGACCCGATACGCCTCGTCACCGAGGAGGGCGTCCGTTCGATACGCATAGCAAACCCTCCGCATGTTCAGATGCCACTCATCAAGAATGTTACCGAACATCTGCAAGGCTATGGTCACTGTTTGTGCGATTCCGTCAGTGCCACCCCAGTGAACTGGGTGATGGACAGAATTCTCTGGAAATTATAATCCTACACCATGCGTCACATTCTGCTCACGATACTAATCTGCTTCTGTTCTGCGACTTTTGCCGTAGAGCCGGACAGCGTTATTGTTGCTGTGGACAGTGCATGTGTGACCGAACCCGACACAATGGTTGTGGCAGAGCGACCTGCGACCTTCAAGGAGAAGGCTAAGCATAACTTCTTCACAGTCCTTTCGCGCATCCAGCATAAACTCTTCGATGTTGACACCTTCTACATCGAGCCTCAGCATTACAAGTTTCAGACGATGATGCAGAGCAACTTCTCGTATGAGGCTTATCGCATCACCGACAACGAGGGAAACAGTATTCGCTTCACCCCGAAACCATCAATGAAGGTGGGGCCGTATGTTTGCTGGGGAATACTCGGCTATGGTCTTTCCATCGATATGCTCCACCTGAAAGGCAAGGACAACCGACAGGAGTTCGATATGAGTTTCTACACTCTGCCGATGGGCTTCGACCTCTTCTACAGGAAGTCGGGCAATGAATACCGCATCACGGATGTGAAATTCGCCAACCATCACGATGCTTCCGTTCTCAACGGTTGCTCGTTCAACGGAATAAAGTCGAGTGTCGTGGGTCTCAATGCCTACTACATCTTCAACCATCGTCGTTTCTCCTACCCTGCCGCCTTCAACCAGAGTACAAAGCAGAAGGTCTCAGCAGGTTCTGCCCTTGCTGGAATAGGATACACACGACATTCGCTTGATGTGGACTGGTCGAAACTGAATATCCTAACCGAGGTTATCATGGGTGAAGACTTCGCCGATGAGTTCACTGGCGAGAAGACCTTCGAGCATGTCACCTACACCGACCTCTCACTGTCGGGAGGTTATGGCTACAACTGGGTGTTTCCCAAAAACTGGCTCTTTTGCTCGTCATTGTCGCTGGCACTGAGTTACAAGCGTTCCATATCAAACTCCTCAAAGGGCATCAACGGCATAGTGGATAATTTCGTAGAAAGTCTCACTTTCCGCGATTTCAAATTCACCAACCTCACCATCGACGGTGTTGGGCGTTTCGGTGTAGTGTGGAACGATAACCGTTGGTTTGCTGGAGCCAACTTCATAATGCATGCCTACAACTATTCTAAAGCCAACTTCTACACAAACAATATCTTCGGTTCGTTCAACATCTATGCCGGATTCAATTTCGGTGTCAAAAAGAAATACAGAAAACAATGAAAACCGTTCTCCTTTTCATCATATCCCTCCTGCCTTGCCTCGCTGAAGCCCAGTCAGTGGAATATACCAAGACCGACAGCATCAAGGTGATGCAACTCCTCAACAATGCTCCAAGGAAATCATCTGCCAATGAGTATATGATTCATTTCGGCAAGGCATTGCAGGGTGTGCCGTATGTAGGGAAAACACTGGAGAACAACACCACGGAGAAACTTGTAGTGAACCTTCGCGAACTCGACTGCACCACCTTTACTGAGAATGTGTTGGCACTGAGTCTATGTATGAGAGACAGCAAGAAGTCGTTCGAGGCGTTCACCGACTACCTACGCAGAATACGCTACGACATGGGATATGTGTCCTACCCATCACGCTTGCATTACTTCACATCGTGGATTGATGCCAACAGTAAACAGGATTTTGTGGCTGAGGTGGTTGCTGAGCAGGCTCCGTTCACCGCTGCAAAGACTCTCAATGTGAATTTCATGTCGCAGCACGCCGACCTCTATCCGGCACTGGTTCGCGACAAGGCGATGGTGGACAGCATCAGAATCACGGAGAAAGCACTGACGGGCAAGTCATTCCGCTATATCCCGAAGAGTGCCCTCAACCAGTATTCTCTGTTGAAGAAGTACATACAATCGGGCGATATCATCGTGATTATTACCAACAAGGAAGGTCTCGACACCAGTCATATAGGCATTGCCTCGTGGCATAGCGATGGTACACTGCATCTGCTCAATGCCTCACAGATACACAAAAAGGTCATCGACGAACCAATGACCTTATATCGTTATATGCAGAAACACCCGAGCCAGATTGGCATCAGGGTTGTGAGACCACTGTAACCAGCCCCAAAGCCCCCTCTAACTCCACCTCAGAGCCCCCTCTAACTCCACCTCAAGGGGGAGGACTATGATAGTAAAGAAGCGCTATATCAAAGTGTTTGTGAAATAAAGCAAATCTTCGGCTATTTCCTTTTTTGTCTTGTCCTTATCGCCTATCTCGCCCCACGAGGCAATAACCTTCTCGGCATCCTGGCGGTATGACTTATGACCTATACAACCAAAAAGGTTGACTAATGCCAAAGCCTTGAATGATGAGGAGTTAACCTGTGGCAGCAAGGCGAGCAACTGCATCTCCACCTTATTCTTATTATCATCGCTTTTCAGGCAGGTGTAGCAGATGAGCAGATAAACTAATAGTTTCACCTGCGAGTTGACGGTGTGTGTCTGCAACTCGGCAAAACGCTTCTCAAAAGTCGTCAAGGCGGCTATATCCTTCGTGTCGAGTTTGTCGGCAAGATGATGATACAATGCCTTACGGGCACGAGGCATGAAGGAATCGAATTTCTTATAGAGATGCTTGCCTTTCGAGGCAAACGAAAGAATCTGCAGATACTCCGGTCGGATCTCGAGGGTAGGAACAGCAATAACATTACTGATACTTACCAGCACTCTGCCTCCATCCTTACCTTGCTGCGACATCAGCACTCCCTCGACACCGGCAAACGGTCCTTCGAGGATTCTCACAAGGTCGCCCTTATGCAAGTCAACCTCCGAAGGACGTACAAACGGCACTTCCTCGGTATATTGTCCGATGGTCTTGGCAAACAGCGACATCTCTTTATCCGTGACCGTCATCAAGAGATGCTCCTCATTGTTCATCGCCTCATCGTGATAACGACGACGATATACCATCGAAAGACCTTCATTGCGTTTGCAGAAGTCCTTCACATCGAAGACAGTACCCTTGACGAAGATGAAATTGAAGATTACCGGACGCTCTACGCGCAGACGGCGACCGGCTATATCCTGAATGACAAAGCGTGTAGGAAGGAAAAACTCCAATCCGGCTTTTTCCAACTTCTCACGATAAGGCAGTGACGAATACCTTGCCTTCGTCACATACCATTTCACCGCAGCATTTGTCTTATTATTCTCCACTTCCGTCTTTGTCTTTATTTAAATTATCCCTCTCCGCCATACAAGGCGTTTCACTCCCCCACCCAAAGGGTGGGAGGCTTCATTCATCCTTGAACTTCGGCAATGAGATATTGAATCTCACAGCGAGGTATCTCACCACGCAGATGAACACAAATGTGAGGAGGGAGGTCATCTCCATATTCACCCCAATCATCGTAAGCAACCAATAGAATATTCCGCCAAAGATACAAGCCGTGGCGTAGAACTCCTTCTGGAATATTATCGGTGCTGTATCGAGCAGCACATCACGAATGACACCACCGGCAGCACCTGTGATACATCCCATCATGATCGCCACCCAGTATGGGTAACCACAGAACAAGGACTTCTGTACACCGACGATGGTGAACAGCGCCAATCCGATGGTATCGAACACAAACCATGTGTTGTCCAGATGTTTCAGATAACGCGAGAACACGATGACGAACACCTGTGCAAGGACGGTACAGATGATATAGAATGGGTTGGTCATCCAGAAAGGAGTAACACCGAGCATCAGGTCACGGAGCGTACCACCGCCGATAGCCACTGAGATGCCACATACAAAACCACCAAACCAGTCGAAATGCTTCGAGGCAGCCTGACGGATACCCGAGATGGCAAACGCAAAGGTGCCAAGAAACTCGAGAATCAGGTAGAAAGTCTGCCCAATATATGGTTCTGTGTTCATTGCTTACACCTCGTTAATTGGAGCATTGTTCACAAACTGTCTGACATTCTCCAGAGCGATATCCATCAGTCGCTCACGAGCCTCGATCGAGCCCCATGCAAGATGCGGAGTGATGAAAGCATTCTCACAACCGAAAAGCGGATTGTCGGCCTGTGGTGGTTCCTGACACATCACATCAGTAGCATAGGCAGCAATGCGGCCACTCTTCAATGCCTCAGCCATATCAGCCTCATCAACAAGTGGTCCACGACCGGTGTTCACCACTATTGCCGATGGCTTCATCTTTGCGATGCTCTCACGGCAGATGATATTCTTTGTCGATGGTGTGAGCGGACAGTGCAGAGATATTACATCATTACTTGCGAATAGTTCATCAAGTGTCTGTTTTTCAACACCTTCAGGCAACTGACTTGCATCTTTACTTGAATATACATTCACCTTCATTCCGAAGGCGAGGGCTATATGTGCAACCTTACGACCGATATTGCCCATTCCCACGATACCGAGCGACAATGAAGCCAGTTCGTGAATCTGTGAATCCCAATAACAGAAATCTGGGTTCTGTGCCCAACGACCACGACGAACATCATTGGCATAGACATCGGTACGGTTCAGGATGTTCAGTATATGTGCGAACACCAGTTGTGCCACACTGTCGGTGCTATATGCCGGAATGTTTGTCACCACGATACCACGACGATGAGCAGCATCCAGGTCAACCACATTTGTGCCTGTTGCCAGGATACCGATATATTTCAGGTTAGGCAACTGTGACATATTGGCATCATCGAACACCACCTTATTAGTAAACACTATGTCAGCGTCTTTTGCTCGCTCCACCACCTCTTCTGGTTTTGAGCGTTCATAGACCACCACTTCTCCAAACTCTCGGAATGCGTCCCACGACAAATCGCCAGGGTTAGCCGCATATCCGTCCATAATTACAATGCGCATCTTCTTTTCTATATTTTTTGCTTGGCTTACCAAGTACTTTTAACTCTTCGCTCGGCTATGCCGCTTGGCTCAGCCAAGAACTTTTAACTCTTAACTTTTAACTCTTAACTTTTAAACCTCTCCCCCCAGCATGCCACCATATTCTGATACAGTTTCTCCTCGGAAGCCGAATGTTGTGGTTGCCAGATGCGAGTGGTCTGCAACTCGTCAGGCATAAACTGCTGCTGAACGAAATGTCCCGGATAGTCGTGACTGTACTTATAGCCATCGCTATACCCGAGTTCTGCCATCAACTTCGTCGGTGCATTGCGCAGATGGAGCGGCACAGGCTGATTGCCGGTCTGACGCACCAGTTCCAGGGCTTTGTTGATACCGAGATAAGCAGAATTGCTCTTTGGTGAAGTGGCGAGATACACCGCCGCCTCTGCCAACGGTATGCGCCCCTCAGGCCATCCAATCTTCATCACAGCGTCGAAGGCTGCATTGGCTATGAGCATAGCATTAGGATTGGCAAGACCGATATCCTCGGATGCTGATATCATCAGTCTTCGTGCAATGAACTCCGGATCCTCACCACCCTCAATCATTCGTGCCATCCAGTAGAGGGCTGCATCGGGATCACTGCCACGAATGCTCTTGATGAACGCCGAGATGATGTCAAAATGCATCTCTCCGTCTTTGTCGTATGCCAGCGGATTTGTCTGAAGGCGGTTCACTACAATCTCGTTTGTGATGACGCACTCCTCGTTCGCATCAGCCTCAACGACCAGTTCGAGGATATTGAGCAGTTTGCGGGCATCACCTCCGGAATAACGCAACAGAGCATCGGTTTCCTCGAGCTTTATCTTGCGCTGTTTCAGGTATTCATCCTGAGTGACAGCCCTGTCGAGCAGTGCGAGCAGGTCGGCCTTGTCGAGACTTTTCAGCACATACAACTGACAACGGGAGAGCAGAGGGCGTATCACCTCGAACGACGGATTCTCTGTGGTAGCACCGATGAGTGTCACGATGCCACGCTCCACAGCCCCGAGCAACGAGTCCTGCTGCGACTTCGAGAAACGGTGGATTTCGTCAATGAACAGGATTGGCGAGGCGGAGTTGAAGAAACGGTTGTTCTTGGCTTTCTCAATGACATCGCGCACATCCTTCACACCACTGGTGACGGCCGAGAGGGTGTAGAACGGTGTCTCGAGTTTGCTGGCAATGATCTGCGCCAGAGTGGTCTTGCCCACACCTGGGGGGCCCCAGAGTATGAACGATGATATTCGCCCTGCGTCAATCATCTGTCGCAAGACGGCACCCTCGCCTACAAGGTGTTGCTGACCTACATAATCGTCGAGGCTCAACGGACGCATTCTCTCTGCAAGTGGTTTGCTCATAAACACATTATTTATATTTAGAGGGCAAAATTACGAATTATCAGTCAAATACCCAAATAAACTTGGGAAAAATTGTTGTTTTCGTTTTCATCTCCGTTTTTTTTGTTGTTTTCAAAAAAATGCTTACCTTTGCACAAAATGTGCACTTATATGAACAAATCACTGACAATAAAGCGCTTTCTAAGCATCATCATACTGGCGGTTCTCGTGGCATTGCCTTCGCACGCTGTGCTCAAAGAGAAGAACCTCGACAACACTCTCACCATCCTGCGTGGCGAACTCACAGCCTATCATCTTGAACTCGAAAAAGAGACCAAGAAGATGCAGGATGAGCAGAAGTACATCTGGAAGCAGTTGATGAGTTACATGAGTCGCTCGTCGCAGAACTCACTGATGCTCTATTCCCAGAAGCGAGGCTACATCTTCGACCTCACATACGCTTGTCACGAGGCAACAGAGATGTATACCCAGTTCCAGAATGAGTCGAAGCCTTTCCGCAGTTATCTTGAACGCAACGCATCCGAGATAGCACGCTACGACTCGCTCATAGCCACATTGAGCCAGATGCCGGTGATGCTGCTCGACGACAAGGCGAAGATTGACCGCAGTGTGTGCCTCACGCTTGCCATCAACATCCGTCGCACGCTCAACACCAACAACGAGGAGGTGAGCGACTATGTGACCTACTATGAGCGTACCGAGGAACGACTGAAACACCTCAACGACTACGCCATGGAGCGTTATTCGGAGATACAGAACAATATCTTCGTAAATGGTGGCGACAGTTATTTCACCATACTGCGCCAGTTTGGCAGTTCGTTTGATTCGATGCACAATTCCGTTGTGGGCAAATACACATCCCACAGCGACAAGATACGCTCACAGTGGTCTGTATCATCCATCTTTGTGCTCTTCGTCATACTCCTTTTCTATGGCATAATAGCATTCGGACTGAGCCTTTTGGGACAGCGATTCCTCATGCCTAAGCGCTTCAAGACCGAGTGGTACCTGTCGCGCAAGAAATATATTGCCATGGCTACATCGACAGTGCTTCTCGCCATACTCCTTGCCGTAGCACGAGTCATTGCCTTTGAGCACAACTTCTTCGTGATGGCATCAGGTCTGCTCATAGAGTACTGCTGGTTGGTGAGCGTTATCCTCATCTCGCTGATGCTACGACTCGAGAGCGACATCATCAAGAATGCCATCCGCATCTATGCTCCGCTGGTTGTGATGGGACTCATCGTAATCAGTTTCCGCATAGTGCTCATCCCTAACGACCTCGTAAACCTCATCTTCCCTCCTATCCTCCTCGGTTGCACCATCTGGCAGTGGGTAGCGGTGATGCGTCACAACGAGAAGATTCCAAAAAGCGACATGTACTACTCATACATCTCGCTCGTGGTGTTCATCTTCGCAGTAGTATGCTCATGGGGAGGCTACACCTTGTTCAGCGTACAGGCTCTCATCTGGTGGATAATGCAACTCACATGTATCCTCACCATCACCTGTATCTCGGGCTGGATGGAAGAGTGGGCACGCACAAAGTTTGCAAAGAAGAAGAAAAAGGATTCGGGCATTGCAAAGACATGGCTCTACGACTTCTGCCAGAAGGTCATCCTCCCTACCCTCGCCGTCTGCTCGCTTGTGCTGGCTGTATATTGGGCGGCTGATGTGTTCAACCTCTCTGACACCACATGGACAATCTTCAAGTCGAAGTTCATCAACACACCAAACTTCTCGGCAAGCATCTACGGGCTGTCTATCGTGGTAGTGCTCTATTTCCTCTTTGCCTATATCAACCGCACTGTCAAGGCTATTCTCCACGAACATTTCGAGGCAAGCGACCATTCCACTGCAGCCTCTCGCGATGTTCTGGCACGCAACATCGTGCAGATTGTGGTATGGGGCATCTGGTTGCTCATCTCACTGAGCATCTTGCAGGTGAGCACCACATGGCTTGCTGTCATCACGGCAGGTCTCTCAACAGGTCTTGGTTTTGCATCGAAGGACATCCTCGAGAACATCTACTATGGTATCTCGCTCATGGCTGGACGCGTGAAGATTGGCGATTATATCGAGTGCGACGGATATCGCGGTACTGTCGATTCCATAAACTACACCTCAACGATGATGAGCGTTGCCGATGGTTCGGTCATTGCTTTCCAGAATTCGCAATTGTTCACAAAGAACTATAAGAACCTCACCAAGAACCACGGCTATCAACTCTCGAAGATTGAGATTGGTGTTGCCTACGGTTCCGACATCCGTGAAGTACGACGATTGCTGAAGCAGGAGGTGGGCAAGTTTGAGTTCCTGAAGAAGAACTCCGAGGTGGATGTCATCCTCAGCGAGTTTGGTGATTCATCAGTCAACCTCATCGTCATGTGCTGGGTACCGGTCATCACTTACAACATCTGCAACAGTCAGATCCGTGAGTGCATCTACCAGACTCTGAACGACAACTCCATCGAGATTCCATTCCCACAGGTGGATCTGCATCAACGCCCCTAAACCCAAAGGGGAGAGCTTTTAAGTGAAAAGTGAAAAGTGAAGCCCCCGCGCTGTCTAAAAATCCGTAAATCCGTAAATCCGTAAATTCGTAAATTCGTAAATCCCATGAGTGATTTTTCTATATACATTTATCTTCTTATAGCACTTGTTGTTGGTATCATCATCGTGAAAAAAGTGGCAAGTTGCCTGTTTCGCATTGCGTTTACCATCGTTTTTCTGGTGATTCTCGCTATTGTCTATTATCTCTACATCATGCCGGCAGCATAAAAAGCACCATCTGGACATCCCTGTCCGATAACGCTTTTTAACATTTTGGACATTTAGACATTAGACATTTAGACATTAAGAGCACTCAATGTCGGAAAACACCCCAATTTTTTCTGAAAGAGAAGAGACAAAAATAGCATAAGTAATTGATAGTTAAGTAGTTATATAAGAAATATAATTTAATAAAAATATACTCTTTTAATATACTATCTACTATGCTATAAAGCAATTCTTGCCAAAAAGTTGCTATTTTTTATAGCAATCCATGCATTTTTTCATATTCACCGAACATTCTCCAGAACGACTCTACAGTCCATTCAAAGCAATTAATACACTCCCCCTTGGGGGGCAGGGGGGCTTTCGGGGGGTCTTAATGTCTAATGTCTAAATGTCCAATTCCTTAAAATTTCTTAACACCCCAACCACACTGTAAACAAAATTCAAACATCAACATTCACTCCTTTCTTGCTTCGTCATTAAAACGCCTTTGCAACCCATTGATAATCAACTCTTTGCAAGACCTACTTTCGGAGCACAAAAAAGCACCGTTTTCATGCTCTCATTCCGGCGTTTTAATCATCTCCGCACGGCGTTTTGAGCCCATAAAAACGGCACTTTCACAACACGAAAATTTCGTGTAAAATTATTTCGCTCTTCGACCAATAAAAGTAATCTTACTGCTCCCTCTCTCGGGAGGGCCGGGGAGAGGCTTTTATTTCCTCTTCTCAAACAACTGTCGGAACGCAGTCGGTATCGGTGTCTCGAACTCCATCGGTTCGTGGGTCACTGGGTGATAGAACGACAGGAGGAAGGCGTGCAGGCAGAGACGATGCAGTGGGTCGTTGCCATTGCCGTATTTCACATCACCACAGACAGGATGGCCCATATCGGCTGAGTGAACACGAATCTGGTTCTTACGGCCGGTTTCAAGTTTGAACTCCACAAGGGAATGGTCAGGAGTGCGGTCGAGGGTGAAGAAATGTGTCACGGCATACTTACCACCATTATCGGTTTCGCTTGAATAGGTGACATACGCTTTGTTGTCCTTCAACCAGTTGGCGATAGTACCCTGATCCTCCTCCATCTCACCGCTGACAACGGCGATATAACGGCGGTCGAAGACGATATCATGCCAGTTGTGCTCGAGTATCTGCTCTGTCTCCATATCCTTTGCGTAGATCATCAGTCCACTGGTGTCGCGGTCGAGGCGATGCACCACATGTGCACGGCACGCCTGACGGGTTCGCTGCAGATAATCATCGAGCACCGACTTTACGTTCAACGAACTGTGACCGGCTGCCATCGAGAGAATGCCTACGTTCTTCTCAACAACGATAATCCACTTGTCCTCATAGACAATCTTCACATAGCGGCTCTTGAACTTGTCGTTCTGCTTCGACTTGCTGATGGCGATATGGTCGCCGGCATGAAGTTGGTGATCGTACTGGGTTACAGTCTTGTTGTTCACCTTCACTCCGTGACCAGTGAGTGTAGCCTTAATCTTGTTCTTGCTACCCTTGACATTCTTCAGAAGCCATTCCAGAAGGGTATCCTCGCCACGCACTTCGTAGCGGTCGTATTCGTGTAATTTTGGGTTATGTCGCATAAATGTATCAATATTTTGGTGCAAAGTTAGCAAAATTAGTCGAAACTCTCGGATTTCTCACGGATTTTTAGTAATTTTGTGAGCAAATAAGTATAATAAGGTATGATTACAGTTAGCAATTTAGCAATTCAGTTCGGTTCACGAGTACTTTACAAGGATGTGAACATCAAGTTCGTGCCAGGCATCTACGGTGTCATTGGTGCCAACGGAGCAGGAAAGTCAACACTCCTCAAGGCTATCAGCGGTGAGTTGGAGCCAAACAAGGGTACGGTTGAGATGGCTCCAGGTGAGCGTCTGTCAGTGCTCGAGCAGGACCACTTCAAATACGACGAGTTCTGTGTGATGGACACAGTGCTCATGGGACATCAGCCATTGTGGCAGAACATCAAGGAGAAGGAAGCACTCTATATGAAAGAGGATTTCACCGACGAGGATGGCATCAAGGCAGCCGAACTCGAGGAGAAATATGCCGAGATGGGCGGTTGGACAGCCGAGAGCGACGCAGCACAGTTGTTGCAGCATCTGGGTGTGGCAGAATCGCTCCACCAGAAGCAGATGTCGGAACTCTCAAATACTGAGAAGGTGCGCGTGATGCTGGCAAAGGCATTGTTCGGCAATCCTGACAACCTCCTCCTCGATGAGCCTACCAACGACCTCGACCTCGACACAGTACAGTGGCTCGAGGGGTATCTCTCGAATGTGGAGCAGACAGTGTTGGTGGTTTCGCACGACCGTCACTTCCTCGATGCTGTTTCAACACAGACCGTGGATATCGACTTCGGTAAGGTGACAGTATTCGCCGGCAACTACTCATTCTGGTATCAGTCATCACAGTTGGCTCTCCGTCAGGCACAGAACCAGAAGGCTAAGGCTGAGGAGAAGCGCAAGGAGTTGGAAGAGTTCATCCGCCGATTCTCTGCCAATGTGGCAAAGTCAAAGCAGACTACATCTCGTAAGAAGATGCTCGAGAAACTCAATGTTGAGGAAATCCAGCCTTCTACACGTAAATACCCAGGCATCATCTTCCAGATGGAGCGCGAACCTGGTACACAGATTCTCGAGGTTGAGGGCCTGAAGGCAGTAGAGCCAGACGGAACAGTATTGTTCGACAATGTGTCATTCCAGATTGAGAAGGGCCAGAAGACAGTATTCCTGTCGCACAACCCAAAGGCTATGACAGCATTGTTCGAGATTATCAACGGCAATCGCGAGGCTGACGCAGGTACATACAAGTGGGGCGTGACAATCACTACAGCCTACCTCCCACTCGACAACACCGCGTTCTTCGACTCTGACCTGAACCTTGTTGACTGGTTGAGCCAGTTCGGCACCGGCAATGAGGTAACGATGAAGGGCTTCCTCGGTCGTATGCTCTTCAAGCAGGAAGAGGTAGAAAAGAAGGTACGCGTGCTCTCGGGAGGCGAGAAGATGCGCTGTATGATTGCACGAATGCAGTTGAAGAACGCCAACTGTCTTATCCTCGACACCCCTACCAACCACCTCGATCTGGAGTCTATCCAGGCATTCAACAACAACCTGGTTGGTTTCAAGGGCAACATCATCTTTGCTTCTCACGACCACGAGTTCATCCAGACAGTGGCAGACCGTATCATCGAACTCACACCAAACGGCACCATCGACAAACTGATGGATTACGATGATTACATCTACGACGAGCAGATCAAGGCACAGAAAGAAAAGATGTACAACGCTTAATAAACCTTTTCATAATCCCTCCCCTCACGGGAGGGTTTTTAATTGGCACGAAGTTTGTTTCTAATAGGGCAAATATGAAAATATTCAGAAAAATGAAAAAGGAAGAGATAAATACCAATGAGGAGGAGTTGAACAAGACTCCTAACAACGAACAGAACACTGAGGAACAGGCTACTGAGGCTGCTCCAGATACAGAGAATACAACTGAGGCAGAGCCTGCTGAGGAGAAAGATCCACTGGATGTTGCTCTGGCTGAAATCGAAGAACTCAAAACCCAGGCGCTCTACAAGGCTGCCGAGTTCGAGAACTTCCGTAAGCGCACCATCGCTGAGAAGACAGAACTCATTCTCAACGGCGGACAGAATGTCATAAAGGCAGTTCTGCCAGTGCTCGACGACATTGAGCGTGCCATCGAAAATGCACCAAAGGCTGATTCTATCGAGGCACTCGAAGAAGGATGGGAGCTCATCGCCAAGAAGTTGAACAAAATCCTTGAAGGCCTTGGCGTTCAGAAGATTAACACCGAGAATGCCGACTTCGACACCGATTTCCACGAGGCCATCGCACTCGTTCCAGGTATGGGCGACGACAAGAAAGGCAAGATCATCGACTGCGTTCAGGCTGGCTACACCTTGAATGACAAGGTTATACGTCATGCCAAAGTGGCAGTAGGGCAATAAGGACCCACCCCTACCCCCTCCCTTGCAAGGAGGGGAATGAAATGATTATTTGAACAAAACTTAAGTAGATACCCCCATAAACTATCTACGCCCCGTCCTGAAAGGAAGGGGTCGGGGGAAGGTCAATGGCAAAAAGAGATTATTACGAAGTGCTGGGTGTTGACAAGCAGGCCAGCGCTGCAGACATAAAAAAGGCTTATCGCAAGATTGCTATCCAATATCACCCTGACCGTCAGGGCGACAAGTCGGAAGCCGAGAAGAAAGAAGCCGAAGAGAAATTCAAAGAGGCTGCCGAGGCTTACAGCGTACTGAGCGACGAGACAAAGCGCAAGCAGTACGACCAGTTCGGTTTCGACGGTCCAAACATGGGCGGAGGCTTCGGAGGTGGCGGTTTTGCCGACTTCGACCTTAACGACATCCTCAACAGCGTCTTCGGAGGCGGTGGAGGCTTCGGAGGTTTCAGCGACTTCTTCGGAGGTGGCGGCGGTGGTCGCTCACGCGGTCCACGCGTATATAAAGGTGCAGACCTTCGCCTCAAAGTGAAGGTGACACTCGAAGAGGTGAACACCGGAGTGACCAAGAAATTCAAGGTTCGCAAGGATGTGTGTTGCCCTGACTGTAAAGGCTCGGGCAGTGCCGACGGTGCAGTAGAGACCTGTTCACAGTGTAACGGTTCGGGTGTTACATACCGCACACAGCGTTCTATGTTCGGCATGATGCAGACTCAGGTGGAGTGCAGCACATGTGGCGGTGACGGAAAGATCATCAAGAACAAGTGTAAGAAATGTGGCGGCACAGGTGTCGTAAAAGAAGAGGAAATCGTTGAGATCAATGTTCCTGCAGGTGTTGCCGACGGAATGATGTTCACCGTTCAGGGCAAGGGAAACGCCGGTCCTCGCAACGGTGTGGCAGGAAATATCCAGGTATATGTCGAGGAGGAAGACAACAAGACCTTCATCCGCGATGGTCAGGACCTTATCTACAACCTCCTGCTCGATTTCCCTACAGCAGCCCTCGGTGGTGATGTGGAGATTCCAACAATAGAAGGCAGCAAGGTGAAGATAAAGATTGAGCCAGGCACCCAACCAGGAAAGACTCTCCGCCTCCGTGCGAAAGGTCTTCCTGCAATACAAGGCTACGGAAGTGGCAAGGGCGATCTGCTCGTGAATATCAGCATCTATGTACCAAAGACTCTGTCGAAGGACGAGAAGAAGGCTATCGAGTCGCTCCGTGGCAGTGACAACTTCAAGGGCGACACTGACACCAAGAGGTCGATATTCAACTTCTTCAAGAGATACCAATAAATAATGAACTATCAAGAGACAATAGAATATCTGTACAACGCTGCACCTGCCTTTGAAAAGGTGGGTGCAGGTGCTTATAAGGAGGGACTGTCAAACACCAAAGCCCTTGACGAGCATTTCGGTCACCCTCACCGCCAGTACAAGACAATCCATATTGCCGGTACCAACGGAAAGGGCAGTTCTTCACACTCCATTGCAGCCATTCTGCAAAGCCAAGGCTACAAGGTGGGACTCTACACATCGCCACACCTCATTGACTTCCGCGAGAGAATCCGCGTCAACGGAGAGTGCATACCCGAGGAGCGTGTCGTTCGTTGGGTTGAGGAAGAGAAGGACTTCTTCGAACCACTCTGTCCAAGTTTCTTTGAACTGACAACAGCATTGGCGTTCCTCTATTTTGCAGAGCAGAAGGTGGATATTGCAGTCATCGAGGTAGGTTTGGGCGGTCGTCTGGATTGCACCAACATCATCACTCCCCTACTCTCGGTCATCACCAACATCAGTTTCGACCACACACAGTTCCTTGGCAACACCCTTGCAATGATTGCCCGTGAGAAGGGCGGCATCATCAAAGAAAATGTGCCTTGCCTTATCGGCGAATATACCGAAGAGACACGTCCTGTGTTTGAATCCATCGCAGCAGAGAAATCAGCACCGCTATGCTTTGCCGAGTATAATTTCATCGAGAGCGATGCCGAATTTGAGTTGAAAGGCTATTATCAGGTCAAAAACAAGAACACCATCCTAAATGCTGTGAACATCCTTCGTGAGCAGTTGGAGATCAGTGATGAAGCCATTCGCAATGGTCTCGCCAATGTGTGCGGACTGACCGGACTCATGGGACGCTGGCAGAAACTCTGCAAAAAGCCTCTCGTCATCTGCGACACAGGTCACAATCTCGCCGGCTGGCAGTTCCTCGCCCCACAGATAAAGGAAACTTATTCTTCACTCTTCACTCTTCACTCTTCACTAAGACTTGTCTTCGGCATGGTTGACGACAAGGATATCAACGCAGTGATGGACCTTCTGCCTAAGGACGCCAGATACTATTTCTGTCAGGCCTCAACCCACAGAGCAGTTCCCGCAGAACGAGTGGCTGACATTGCTAAAAGCAAAGGCATCGAGGGAAGAGTATTCCATACCGTCATCGAGGCTTACAAAACAGCCTTGAACGAAGCTCACGAAGAGGACATGATATTCGTTGGTGGTAGCAGTTATGTCGTTGCTGACCTACTCACAGAACTGCCAACTTTGCATTAATATACCCAAAATAAACCGAATTAATAGTTTTTAACAAGTTAAAAGGCATAATTTTCCGTGTTTCATTTGCTCGTTTGAGTTTTTTTCGTTTACTTTGCAGATAAATAAGTAACTAAAAAACAATAAATTTATGTCAAACTCAACAGAAACACAATATCTTTGTGGTCTGAAGCACGAAGACTTCCAGGCCACTATCGACGGTAAGAAGACCGAACTCTTCATCCTCAAGAACAGTGCAGGCACAGAGGTTGCAGTCACAAACTATGGTGGTGCACTCGTTGCTATTATGGTACCTGACCGCGATGGAAACTACGCAAATGTAATCCAGGGCCACGACTGCATCAAGGAGGTTGTAGAAAGTACAGAACCTTATCTCTCAACACTCATCGGTCGTTACGGCAACCGTATCGCAAAGGGTAAGTTCCAGTTGAACGGCAAGAAGTACGAACTCTTCGTGAACAACGGTCCTAACTCACTCCACGGTGGCAAGAAGGGCTGGAACGCAAAGGTTTGGGACGCAATCCAGATGAATGATCACGAGTTGTCACTCACATACGTTTCTCCTTACGGCGAGGAAGGTTACACTGGCGAGGTTAAGTGCCATGTAACATACACTCTCACTGAGGACAACGAACTTGTAATCAACTACCTTGCTACAACAAACAAGAAGACCATCCTCAACCTCACAAACCACGGATTCTTCTCATTGGCAGGTATCGCTGATCCAACTCCAACAGTTGACAACCTCATCTGCGAGATCAATGCAGACTTCTATGTTCCAACCGACGAGACAAACATCCCAACAGGTGAGATTCTCAAGGTTGCAGGTACTCCATTCGATTTCCGCACTCCAAAACCAGTTGGTCAGGACATCGATGCTGACCACGAGCAGATCAAGTATGGTGCTGGCTATGACCACAGTTTCGTACTCAACAAGAACGAGGAAGGCGAACTCTCATTCGCTGCACGCATCGTAGAGCCAAACAGCGGCCGTACAATGGAGGTTTACACAACAGAACCTGCTGTACAACTCTATACCCACAACTGGGCAACAGGCTACAAATTGCAGCACGGAGCAACAGCACCACGCCGCTCGGCTATCTGTTTCGAGTGCCAGCACTTCCCAGACACACCTAACCACCCATACTTCCCAAGTGTAGTTCTCCGTCCAGACCAGAAGTACACACAGAAGACAATCTACAAGTTCGGTGTTGAAAAATAACAACAGGGCAATGATTCCTATGGCGTTTTCGGATGCCATAGGATTTGCCCGTTTATAACGGAGAGCATTCTCCACACAATGATTATTCAAAAATCTCAAAATCAATAAATAACTAAAACTAAAAAAAATTATGTCAACAGAAAACAACAATGGTAAACTCGTTGCTATTATCGCAATGATGTTCTTGTTTGCAATGATTTCCTTCGTAACCAACATGGCTGCTCCATTCGGTAACATCTGGGGCTTCACCTATGAGTGGGCAGGTATGATGGGTAACATGATGAACTTCGCAGCTTATCTCTTCATGGGTATCCCTGCTGGTATCATGATCACAAAGATCGGTTACAAGAAGACCGCTCTCGTTGCTCTTGCTCTCGGTTTCGTAGGTATCTGCGTTCAGTACATGTCTTCTATCTATGGTGCTGACACTGAGGTGTTCGGCGGCATCATGAAGATGAACTTCCTCATCTACCTCTGCGGTGCATTCATCTGCGGTTTCTGTGTTTGTATCCTCAACACAGTTGTAAACCCAATGCTTAACCTCCTCGGTGGTGGTGGTAACAAGGGTAACCAGTACATCCAGATCGGTGGTACATTGAACTCACTCTCTGGTACTCTCACTCCAATGCTCGTAGGTGTACTCATCGGTACATTGACAAAGGACACTTCTATGAGCGACGTTTCTCCATTGCTCTTCATCGCTATGGCTATCTTCGCTCTCTCGTTCGTTGTTATCTACTTCACAAAGATCGTTGAGCCAGAGCAGGCTGAGGGTAACATGGTTGAGATGATTCAGGGTGCTTTGAAGTATCGTCACCTCATCCTCGGTATCATCGCAATCTTCTTCTATGTAGGTGTTGAGATCGGTCTCCCTGGTGAGTTGAACTTCTACATCTCTAAGATGCCATTCGAGGGTGCTGCTACAGTTGCAGGTTCTATCTGCGCCCTTTACTGGTTGCTGATGCTCGTTGGTCGTTTCACATCTTCATTTATCAGCGGTAAGATTTCTACACGCACACAGATCGTTACTGTATCTTCTGTTGCTCTCGTATTCATCGCTATCGCTATCCTCATGCCAGAGTCAGTAACAATGAACCTTATGGGCGGTGAGGTACCAGTGAAGTGTCTCTTCATCATCCTCTGCGGTCTCTGCACATCAGTAATGTGGGGTGGTATCTTCAACCTCGCTACAGAGGGCCTCGGCAAGTACACTGCTGCTGCTTCTGGTCTCTTCATGACAATGGTAGTTGGTGGTGGTATCATGCCTCTCATCCAGGATACAGTTGCTAAGTCTGTAGGTTACATCCAGAGCTACTGGATCGTATTCGCTATGGTTGCTTACATCCTCTTCTACGGTCTCGTTGGTAGCCGTGTTTCAAATAAGGACTAATAATTAATAAGGTATAAATCTATAAAATCAATCTAACAATTATGATGGATATTGAAATTGTAAGAAGTCGTTTCATCAAGCACTTCGATGGCCAGACAGGTAATGTATATCACGCACCAGGTCGTATCAACCTCATCGGTGAGCACACCGACTACAATGGTGGTTTCGTATTCCCAGGCGCAGTTGACTGTGGTATCTTGGCTGAGGCTCGTCCTAACGGCACTGACACTGTCATCGCATACTCTATCGACCTCAAGGATAAGGTAGAATTCAAGGTTTACGATGCTAAGGGTCCTTCTGCTACATGGGCACGCTACCTCTATGGTATGGTTCAGGAGTTCCTCCTCATGGGTGTAAATGTAAAGGGCTTCAATATCGCATTCGCTGGTGATGTACCTCTCGGTGCTGGTATGTCTTCATCTGCTGCTATGGAGGTTTGCTTCGGTGTAGCATTGAACGATATGTTCGGCGAGAACAAGATCACAACATGGCAGATTGCTCGCGCTGGTCAGGCTACTGAGCATAAGTATGTTGGTGTTAACTGCGGTATCATGGACCAGTTCGCTTCTGCATTCGGTCAGGCTGGCAAGTTGATGCGTCTCGACTGCAACTCTTCTGAGTTTGAGTATTTCCCATTCAACCCAGAGGGCTACAAGCTCGTTCTTATCAACTCTTGCGTAAAGCACGCTCTCGTAGGTTCTCCTTACAACGATCGTCGCAACTCATGCGAGAATGTTGCTAAGGCTGTTGCTGCTAAGCACCCAGAGCGTAAGATCGCTACTCTCCGTGACTGTACTTGGGAGGATCTCGAGGAGGTTAAGGCAGAGTGCTCTGCAGAGGATATCCAGCGCGCTACATTCGTTCTCGGTGAGAAGGACCGTGTATTGGCAGTTTGCGACGCTCTCGAGAAGGGCGACTACGAGGAAGTAGGTAAGCAGATGTACCTCACACACGCTGGTCTCTCAAAGGACTACGAGGTATCATGCGAGGAGCTCGACTTCTTGAACGATGTTGCTAAGGAGTGTGGCGTAACAGGTTCACGTATCATGGGTGGTGGCTTCGGTGGTTGTACAATCAACCTCGTGAAGGACGATCTCTATGACAACTTCATTAAGACTGCTCTCGAGAAGTTCAAGGAGAAGTTTGGCGTTGACGCAAAGGTTATCCCTGTTGTCATCGGCGACGGTGGCCGCAAGGTTTGCTAATAATTGAAACTTTATATGCCCCTACCCTGCTATCATTGTGGGGTTGGGGCTTTATTATTTTAATAAACAATTTTTACTAGTGGGATAATCCCATACAAAAACTATGAAAATCAAGAATCTTCTTATTGCTTGCGGTCTTGGCGTAGCATTGTTCACTGCATGTTCTGGTGACAACGGCCTCACAAAGTCAGAACTCGACCCAGCAAAGTTTGACAGTATCGTTGACAACAAAGAGGTACACCTCTACACTCTTACCAATGCTGACGGCATGGAGGTTTGCATCACAAACTACGGTGCTCGTATCGTTTCAGTAATGGCAAAGGACAAGAACGGTGCATTCCGTGATGTTGTTCTCGGTTTCGATAACCTCAACCAGTATATCACTGTAGAAGGTAACAACTTCGGTGCTGCTATCGGTCGCTATGGCAATCGTATCAACAAGGGTAAGATCACTGTTGCTGGCAAGCAGTATCAGCTTACACAGAACAACTATGGTCACTGTCTCCACGGTGGTAACAATGGCTATCACGCAAATGTATTTGATGTTAAGGAAGTTACAGAGAACAAACTCGTCCTCACATTCCGTGATGAATTCGGCAAGGAGCAGTTCCCTGGCAACCTTGATGTAACTATCACTTACACCCTTACAGAGGATAACGCTCTCGATATCCTCTATGAGGCAACAACCGACGAGGAGACAATCTGTAACCTCACCAACCACTCATACTTCAACCTCTCTGGTCACCCAGAGGCTGAGAACTGGAACCACGAGATGTTTATCAATGCTGACAACTATACTCCAGTTGACTCAACATTCATGACTACTGGTGAGATCCGCCCAGTTTACGGCAACCAGTTCGATTTCACTAAGGCTAAGGCTCTCAGCACTTGTATCGCTGATACAACAGGCTACAACGGTCTTCAGATCAAATGGGGAATGGGTATCGACCACAACTTCTGTCTGAACACATACAAGGACGGTAAGGGCGACGACACAAAGGTTGCTGCTACCCTCTACAGCCCTGAGTCAGGCATCCAGATGTCGGTTTACACCAACGAGCCTGGTGTACAGGTTTACACAGGTAACTTCCTCGATGGCAATGTAGCAGGTAAGAAGGGTATCAAGTATCCAAAGCAGGCTTCAGTTTGTCTCGAGACTCAGAAGTACCCAGACTCACCTAACAAGAAGGACTGGCCACAGCCATACCTCAAGCCAGGCGAGCAGTACACAAGCCACACTGTTTACAAGTTCTCTACAAAGTAAGATATTAAGGAACTTACTAAATAAGTCATATAATACGAAGGAAATGGTAGAAAACCTACCGTTTCCTTTTTTTATTCATTATTTCTTTGTATCTTTGCATAGAAATGAATAATAACCAACCATAGGTTGGTGGAATGATTGTGTAAAATAAATAAACCCCGATAATATGAACAGTGTTTCTCTTATGAATCGTGCTGCAGATAACATCCGTATTCTCGCAGTCTCAGCAGTTGAAAAAGCAAAGTCTGGTCACCCTGGTGGTGCTATGGGCGGTGCTGACTTTATCAATGTACTTTATTCAGAGTATCTCAAGCACGACCCAAAGAACCCTACATGGGTTGGTCGCGACCGTTTCTTCCTCGATCCAGGTCACATGGCACCTATGCTTTACTCGCAGTTGTGCCTTACTGGTAAGTACACTCTCGATGAGTTGGCAAACCTCCGTCAGTGGGGCTCTCCAACTACTGGTCACCCAGAATTCGACATCACACGAGGCATAGAGAACACATCTGGTCCTCTTGGTCAGGGCCATGTGTTCGCTGTCGGTGCAGCCATTGCAGCAAAATTCCTTGCAGCACGCACCGGCAACCCAACATTCGCAAAGGAAACCATCTACGCATACATCTCTGATGGTGGTGTTCAGGAGGAGATTTCACAGGGCGGTGCTCGCATCGCTGGTCTTCTCGGTCTTGACAACCTCATCATGTTCTACGATGCCAACGATATCCAACTTTCTACCGAAACAAAGGAAGTAATGAATGAGGATACTGCTGCCAAGTATCGTGCTCTCGGCTGGGAGGTTGTGGAAATAAACGGTAATGATGTAGAGCAGATTCGCGAGGCTCTCGATGCAGCACAGAAGGTTCAGGGCAAGCCAACACTCATCATCGGTAAGTGTATCATGGGTAAGGGTGCCCTCAAGGCTGATGGAACATCATACGAGAACACATGTAAGACTCACGGTGCACCTCTCGGTGGTGATGCTTATGTCAACACTGTCAAGAACCTTGGTGGTGATCCTGAAAACCCATTCCAGATTTTCCCAGAGGTTGCTGAGATATATGCTAACCGTGCAAAGGAACTTGAGGCTATCTGCGCTGAGCGTTATGCTGAGGAGAAGGTTTGGGCTGAGGCTAACCCTGAGAAGGCTGCACAGCAGGCAGAGTGGTTCAGCGGTAAGGCTCCAGTAATCGATTGGTCGAAGGTTGCACTCAAAGACAACGATGCCACTCGTTCTGCATCATCGGCTTGTCTCTCGGTTCTCGCAGAGCAGGTTCCAAATATGATTGTTTCTTCTGCCGACCTTTCAAATTCTGATAAGACAGACGGATTCTTGAAGAAGACCCACGCTCTTACAGCCGGCGACTTCACTGGTGGATTCTTCCAGGCTGGTGTTGCCGAACTCACAATGGCTTGTTGCTGTATCGGTATGGCACTCCACGGTGGTGTTATCCCTGCATGCGGTACATTCTTCGTATTCTCCGACTATATGAAACCTGCTATCCGTATGGCTGCGTTGATGGAACTCCCTGTGAAGTTCATCTGGACTCATGATGCATTCCGTGTCGGTGAGGACGGTCCTACACACGAGCCTGTTGAGCAGGAGGCTCAGATTCGCCTTATGGAGAAACTTCGCAACCATTCTGGTCGCCCTTCTACCCTCGTTCTCCGTCCAGCAGATGTAAACGAGACAGTAATTGCATGGAAGTTGGCAATGGAGAATATGAACACTCCTTCTGCTCTTATTCTCTCACGTCAGAACATCAACAACTTGCCAGAAGGCAACGACTACGAGGGAGCAACAAAGGGTGGCTATGTAGTTGCCGGTTCAGACGAGAATCCAGATGTAATACTCGTGGCTTCAGGTTCTGAGGTTTCTACACTTTCTGCTGGTGCTGAGATTCTCCGTACCGAAGGTGTTAAGGTTCGCGTAGTGAGCGTTCCTTCTGAAGGTCTCTTCCGTGAACAGACAAAGGAATACCAGCAGTCAGTTCTTTCTGCAGGCGTGAAGAAATTCGGTATGACAGCCGGTCTCCCAGTAAACCTTCTCGGTCTCGTGCCTGAATCAGAAGGTACTATCTGGGGCCTCAACTCATTCGGTTTCTCTGCTCCATACAAGGTACTCGATGAGAAACTCGGTTTCACTGCCGATAATGTAGTCAAGCAGGTAAAAAATCTCCTTGCAGAATAAATTCAACAATATGGAAATCAAGACAATAGGACTTGCCAGCGATCACGCAGGCTTTGAATTGAAACAGTTTGTAAAGCAGTATCTCGATGAGAAAGGTATTGCTTACAAAGACTATGGCACATATTCTGAAGACTCGTGCGACTATCCAGATTTCGGTCATGCCCTTGCTGAGGGTATGGAGAACGGCGAGGTGTTCCCAGGCATTGCCATCTGTGGTAGCGGCGAGGGCATTTCTATGACTCTCAACAAGCACCAGAGCATTCGTGCCGGTCTTTGTTGGGCTCCAGAACTGGCTCATATGACTCGTCTTCACAACGATGCCAATGTTCTTGTTATGCCAGGTCGTTTCATTTCAACAGAAACTGCACGCGGTATCATGGACGAATTCCTCAACACTGAGTTTGAGGGAGGTCGCCATATTCGTCGCGTCGAAAAGATCGCAGTAAGCAAATAAAGCAACGCTTGGTTTGAGAACACTGTACTCCATAATACTCTTTTTAGTGCTGGCAAATGTCAGCACTACTGCTTTTGCTCAACACGCAAAGGAAAAGCGCGAATCAGGCGAAAGCGTCATAATGTCATCAGATTCTTTGATTGTCAACCAGTTACGGCAAAAGGGCATAACATTTTCCCACAACAATAGCGTAACGCTTCTCACCAGTGGACAAGCCAAGTTTGATGATATGTTCAAGGCTATCCGAGCAGCCCGTCAGAGCATTCACATGGAGTATTTCAACTTCCGCAACGACTCCATTGCCAATCTTTTATTCGATGTTCTTGGCGAGAAAGCCAAGCAGGGTGTTGAGGTTCGTCTGCTCTATGATGCCTTCGGCAACAGTTCAAACAATCAGCCATTAAAGAAAGAACATCTGGAAAGAATCCGTGCTACAGGTATTGAAATATATGAGTTCGACCCGTTGGCATTTCCTTGGATAAACCATGTGTTCTCACGCGATCACCGCAAGATTGTTGTCATTGACGGTAAGATAGCATATACCGGTGGAATGAACGTGGCAGACTATTATATCAATGGTACGGAGCAAGTGGGCGAATGGCATGACATGCACTGCCGTATCGAAGGAAACGAAGTGAACACCCTTCAAAGGATATTCCTTGAGACATGGTATAAGGTGACTGATGAAATAATTGTTGACGACAAATATTTCAAAGGAGGAGAAGAGGTTCATATCGCGGGACTGGCTCCAGACAAATGTGCCACAAAGGGAGAAAAGATGGTGGGCATTATCAACCGTGAGCCTCGTGTCTCAAACGACATAATTCGCTATTTCTATGTGAACGCCATCAATGATGCACAAGAGAGCATCAAACTCGTCAATCCCTATTTCACTCTGAGTCACAAACTGAAGAAAGCCCTTAAAAAGGCAGTAAAGCGTGGCGTTAAGGTTGAGATTATGCTCAGTGTGAGAAGCGACGAACCAATAACACCAGACTGTGGTTTCTACAACGCCCACAAACTGATGAAAAAAGGCTGTGAAGTTTGGATGTACCAACCGGGGTTCCACCATACAAAGATTATCATGGTAGATGGCAAATTCTGCACTGTTGGTTCTGCCAACCTCGACGCCCGCTCATTGCGCTTCGACTATGAAGAGAATGCTGTCATCATCGACCCTTGCACAACGAACCAATTGTCGGATCTGTTTGATTCCGAAAAAGAAGACTCGTTTCTTCTCACTCCTGAGTCGTGGAATGAATTCCGGACTCCGTGGCAGAAGTTCCGTGGATGGTTTGCCCATCTTCTGTCGCCATTCCTTTAATATTCCTCATCAAACCACTATACTTCGCCCTTTTTACCGCCGAGCCCTTGAACAATCGGCGGTAGTCTTCTTCTGTGAGATTCGACCACTTTTCGCGGGTCATTGCTAGCAATTCCGGATTTGGGCGGAACTCCTCCACATCGGTTGGTGAGGCAAACGAATTCCATGGGCAGGCTTTCACACAACGGTCGCAACCATAGAACATATCACCCATCTTTTCCTTTGCCAATTCCGACAATTCTCCCCTATTCTCTATTGTCTGGTAACTCAAACAACGCTCTGCACAGAAATGCTCACCACCCAAGGCTTCTGTCGGACAAGCATCTAAACATTTAGTGCATGTTCCACAACGGTTATCTATAGGACTGTCATACTCATCGACTTCCTCCTGAAGAAACAGTTCACCCAAGAAAAACATATTACCCGCCTTAGGGATGATAAGCAACTGGCTTTTCCCAATCCATCCCAAACCACTCTGTTCGGCCCAATATCGCTCCATAACGGGCGCACTGTCACAAAACACTCTATAGTTCTTGGCACCGATACTTTCAGCAAGAAGCCTTAATCGGTTTTTCACTACATCGTGGTAGTCCTTACCAAGTGCATACGAGGCTATCTGCGGTTCACCGGCGGGAATCGTCTCAGAGGGAGCGTAGTTAAGGGCTACGCATACTATAGACTTCACCCCTTCTACCAGCAATCGTGGATCAAGGCGTTTATCGAGGTTATTTTCAAGATATTGCATTGATGCATGACCACCCTCACGCAACCATTCACGATAGTCGCGTTCCTTTGTTTCACTGACGCGCTCAGCGCGTGCAATCCCGGAGGTAAAAAAGCCGAGACGCTGAGCCTCGGCCTTTATAATTGAGGATAAAATTACTTTCGTCATAGGAACTCAGTAAATAATTCAATTATTCCCCTTATATATTATTGGAAACAATTCATTCCCTTTAGGGGAGGGATGGGGAGGTTCCTTACAAATGGTTGATACAGATACCCTTCAAATACCACTCGTACAAGCGGTGGATACCTTCGTCAATCTCTATTGTGTGGTGCCAACCCAAACGGTGAAGTTTGTCCACATTGCAGAGTTTGAGCATTGTGCCATCAGGCTTTGAACGGTCCCAGCGCAACTCACCCTTGAAACCAATCTCTGCCATAATCTTCTCTGCACACTCCTTGATTGATAGTTGCTTGCCTGTACCGACATTGATATGACAGTTGCGGATCTCCTTGATACCATCGTGGTTTACTACAAAGTCACTGTTGTTCACAACATCCTGGAAATCAACATTAAGTAAGCAGTGAACAGAAGCGTCAGCCATCTCCTCACTCCACAGGAACTCACGCATAGGAGCACCTGTTCCCCACAGTGTAACAGCCTCTGGGGTGATACCATAATGAGACAACACAAAGAGGATGTCCTCCTCTGTTGATGTTGCATCAACACGCTTGTCGGTGTTCTTGATAGTTACCGGACGCAAACCGATATCCTTGCGAACAGCCTCCCAGTCGCCTTCGTTCAAGCATTTTGCCAGATAAATCTTGCGGATCATTGCTGGCAATACATGCGAGTTCTCCAAATGGAAGTTGTCATTAGGACCGTACAGATTGGTTGGCATCACTGCTATGTAGTTGGTGCCATACTGCAGGTTGAACGACTCGCACATCTTCAAACCGGCGATTTTTGCTATTGCATAAGGTTCATTGGTGTACTCCAATGGTGATGTAAGGAGGCAATCCTCTGGCATTGGCTGTGGAGCCTCGCAAGGATAGATACATGTAGAACCGAGGAAGAGCAGTTTCTTCACTCCGTGCTTCCATGCCTCACCAATCACATTCTGCTGAATCTGCAGGTTTTCGTAGATGAAGTCTGCACGATACTGCAAGTTTGCCATGATACCACCCACATGAGCGGCTGCCAAGACTACAGCATCCGGCATCTCTTTATCGAAGAACGTCTTAACAGCCACTGGATCAAGCAGGTCGAGTTCATGGTGAGTCTTTCCTACCAGATTCTCATATCCACGAGCCTTGAGGTTGTTCCATATCGCCGAGCCCACCAATCCACGATGACCAGCGATGTATATCTTGGACCTTTTATCTAACTCCATAATCATTACTTGACAAGACCCTTTTCCAGATACTCAGCCAGGTTAGTGCGCATAACGCCTGCCACATGGTCGGCTGCAACCTTCTGCATATCGTGACGCACCATGATCTCTACCAACTGCTCGAATGATGTTGTCTGTGGGTTCCATCCCAACTCACGCTTTGCCTTTGAAGGATCACCCCAGAGGTTTACTACATCTGTAGGACGATAGAAGTCCTCGCTGACAGCCACTACTACCTTACCGTTGGCAACATTGATACCCTTCTCGTTGATACCCTCACCTTCCCAACGGAGTTCGATACCAGCATGCTTGAACGCAAGAGTAGCAAACTCACGAACGGTGTGCTGAACACCTGTTGCAATTACGAAGTCCTCTGGTTTGTCATGCTGGAGAATGAGCCACATACACTCAACATAGTCCTTTGCATAACCCCAGTCACGCAACGAGTCGAGGTTACCGAGATACAGACAATCCTGCTTGCCCTGGGCAATACGCGCTGCAGCAAGAGTAATCTTACGGGTTACGAAAGTCTCATCTCTGCGCTCTGACTCGTGGTTGAACAAGATTCCCGAACAGCAGAACATATCATAAGCCTCGCGGTACTCCTTGATGATCCAGAAACCGTAGAGTTTTGCAACAGCGTATGGCGAGTATGGATGGAATGGAGTATTCTCGTTCTGTGGAACCTCCTCCACCTTTCCGTAGAGTTCCGATGTCGAAGCCTGATAAATCTTACAACTCTTCTCAAGATGGTTTGTACGAACAGCCTCGAGCACACGGAGTACACCAACTGCATCAACATCAGCAGTAAACTCCGGAGCATCAAACGACACCTGTACGTGACTCTGTGCAGCAAGGTTATAAATCTCTGTAGGCTGAACCTTGCCAACAAGTTTCACCAACGACATTGAGTCGCCCATGTCAGCATAATGAAGGTGGAAGTTAGGCTGACCTTCAAGATGTGCAATACGCTCACGATAGTCAACCGAAGAACGGCGAATGATGCCATGAACATCATAGCCTTTGTTCAACAAAAACTCCGACAGGTAAGAACCATCCTGACCGGTAACACCTGTAATTAACGCAACTTTTCTATTATCCATTTTCAATCTAGTTTTTGAAATCTAACACTACTATATTTTTACGATTCCTTATTTACCTTGTAAATACTGGTGCAAAGTTACAATAAATTATCCATCCAATTGTCCATGTCCACTTTTTTCCATTGATAAACCCTGTTTATATGATTTATCACAAGGCAACCAACAATTAGGCTCCACAATGATACCAGTTTGTGCGGAGGGCGTCCGCACAGTTGTGCGAAAGGCGTTGCACAGTTGTGTGGACGGCGTAATACAATTGTGCGGACGGCCTCCGCACAACTGTACGACACCGCCCACACAAATTCATTTCACCGGAATATGCCCTTGAAAGCGCTTACCAAACGAGATAAGACGAAACAAGCCAATGGTTCATCTCATTGTCGGCAGATGGCTGGGCATTAGGAATACTGAAAGTTACGGTATGACGTCCAGGGGTAAGGTCACCGAGCACAACTTCCTCAGGCCATACATCGCTGCCCGGACACCAGTTGGAACGTGACAGATCGGAAGATCCTAATGGTTCCTCAATCTCCTTCTGGGTGTACTCTCCGGTTTCATCGTCGATATATGAAGCGATACGCTTGATGAGCCACACACCGGTTCCAGGGTTGAAACGGCGGAAAGAGGCACAGTCAGTACGCCATGGGGTAAAACTAAGCACAGTTTTGCCATCCACCTTCACCTCATTCAACTGCGGAGTGAACTCATCGCCACCACTATGACCGCCGTGACCTGTGGTGATATACTTCAGCCTTACCGCCTTTGCT
>JAZQOD010000100.1:0-28520 GCA_045627685.1 Prevotella sp.
GGTTATCTGTTCCTTCTTCTCCTTGTTGCTCTTAAGGAATGGCACATACTTACGCCATTTACCTTTGTTCAAACCCTTGCCACGGGCAGCATTGTAGAGTTTGTCGTCGAGTGCAATGCTGGTCTTTGCTATCTCCTGGAAAAGAATCTCGTGCTTGCTGAACTCATACACCTGACAGATGGTGTCAAGCACAGAGGTTGTCATTTCTATATCCTTTTCGTGGAGCCATTCCTGAAGCATCATCTCACCGTTCTTCTGCATCTCGCGAGCCTCGCGACGCAGGGCTGCCTGAATCTTGCTACGAGCCTTGGCTGTTGTGACGAAGTCCTCCCAACTGGCGTGTACCTTCTGCGATTTAGATGTGAGAATCTCCACCTGGTCGCCACCCTGAAGTTTGTGACTTAAAGGCACCAGTTTATGGTTCACCTTTGCACCAATACAGTGGGTGCCGAGGAAGGTGTGAATCTGGAATGCAAAGTCGAGAGCTGTACACCCTGCAGGCATTGTGATTATCTCGCCTTTTGGGGTGAACACGAATATCTCGCTGGCAAAAAGATTGAGTTTGATGGAGTCGAGGAAATCCATTGCGTCAGGCTGTGGGTCGTCGAGAATCTCCTTGATCGTTCCTATCCAGTTGTTGAGTTCGCCCTCATCATTGCGCTCGCCATTACCCTCTTTGTATTTCCAGTGAGCGGCGAAGCCCTGCTCTGCCAGTTCGTCCATACGGTCAGAACGTATCTGTACCTCAATCCATCGTCCCTGCTTACTCATCAGGGTGACATGCAAAGCCTGATATCCGTTTGCCTTAGGATGGTTGAGCCAGTCGCGCAGACGGTCAGGGTGAGCCTTGTAGAGTTTGCTGATGGCAACATATATCTTGAAGCACTCGTTGATTTCCTCTTCACGACAACTTGGAGTATAGATGATACGCACAGCAAGGATGTCGAATATCTCCTCAAAGGTGACATGCTTGTTCTGCATCTTGTTCCAGATGGAGTATGGACTCTTCACGCGAGCCTTTATCTCATATTTGATTCCCATCTGGTCGAGTGCCTCGCGGATAGGTGCGGTGAAGAGGTCGAAGAGTTTATCGCGGTCATCCTGCGAGATAGACAGTTTACGTTCAATAGCCTCGTATGTCTCGGGGTGCTCAAACCTGAAACTGAGATTCTCGAGTTCGGTCTTTATCTTGTTTAGTCCGAGACGGTTTGCCAGTGGCGCATATAGATAGAGCGTTTCGCCAGCAATCTTATACTGCTTGCTTGCCGGCTGGGCATCGAGTGTGCGCATGTTATGCAGACGGTCGCATATCTTTATGAGAATCACGCGAATATCGTCGCTCATTGTCAGCAGCAGTTTCTTAAAGTTCTCAGTCTGCTGTGAGGCGTGGTCACCGAATATTCCACCGGAAATCTTCGTCAGACCATCAACGATCTGTGCCACCTTCGGGCCGAACAGATTTTCGATGTCCTCGATGGTATAGTCTGTATCCTCCACCACATCGTGGAGCAGTGCTGCACAGATACTTGTTGAACCAAGTCCCATCTCTTCGCTGGCAATTTGTGCCACCTCGATAGGGTGCATTATATATGGCTCGCCAGAGAGGCGCTTCACACCTTTGTGTGCCTGGCGGGCGAAATTGAAAGCCTTGGTGATGATATCCACCTTCTTACGATGGTTGGACGACATATATGAGTCAACCAGACGCTGGAAGGCTTGGTCAACCATCAGTTCGCTTTCATTCTTTTGTACAAGTTCCTCTGCCATAATTGAATTGTTTTAGGTGGGTTCTATAAATTTCCACGATTAATTATAAAAATTGATGGGTAGCTGTTCTTTTTTAATCTTTTTGTTTCTTTGTGGCCCATTTTGTAAGCTGTTTCAGTTGTAATGCTCGCATTACGCCTTCATCCGCTTTCAAACTGTTCTCACAAATAAATCGAAAAATATTAAAAAGCCAATTTATAGAACCCACCTTTAGTCCTACGATAGAGAATTTTGCTGAAAAGAGTTTGTTGTTTACTTCACGCGGATCTTCTTGCCGGCACGGATGTTACTACCCTTTATGCTTGGGTTGAGGCGCTTGAGTTTTGCAACAGTTGTTCCGTTTCGCTTTGCAATAGCCGAGAGAGTGTCACCCTGGCGGATTGTTGCCGAACGGCCACGAGCACTGCTTCTTCCTCTGCGTGAACGGGAAGAACGCGAACTTACGGTCGGTGCTGACGAGGTATCAACCTCGACGGTGTTACGCTTTGTCAGCAGTTCGTCTGCGCGATATGCATAGATAGAATCCTGATTGTCGATGAATGCTATGATATCCTTTGGCTGGAGTCGCAATACCGATGGGCGTGAACCACCATTGACAACACTACGGCGATACTGTGGGTTGAGGCTCTCTATTTCCTTTACAGATACACCGAGAACACCAGCAATCTGCTCGAAGTGAACATCGCGGTCAACCATAATAGTATCGGTCTTTGATGGTAGCGAGGCAATCATCGGACAGATATTGTGCTCGCAGTAATAGTTCATGATATAGTTCGCAGCGATGAAGGCTGGCACATAGCCACGAGTCTCGCGTGGGAGGTATGGATAGATCTTCCAGTAATCCTTCACACCACCCGCACGGTGGATAGCTTTGTTTACATTCTCAGGACCGCAGTTATAGGAAGCGATTACCAGATGCCAGTCGCCGAAGATTCTGTACAGGTCGGAGAGATAATGGGCTGCAGCATACGATGCCTTAATAGGGTCACGACGGTCGTCAACGAGTGAGTTCACCTCAAGACCGTACTGCTTACCTGTTGCGAGCATGAACTGCCATAGACCTGTTGCACCTACGCGCGAAACTGCATTAGGATTCAGTGCCGACTCGATTACAGGAAGATATTTTAATTCCAATGGAAGACCATATGTTTCGAGAGCCTGTTCGAAGATAGGCATATAGAAGTTTGAAGAGCCGAGCATGATGCTCACTGTGCGGCGCAGACGACCAGAATAGCGGTCGATGCAATCCTGAACAACACTGTTGTATGGCATCTCGATGATCGTAGGGAGACGAGTGAGGCGTGCCAAATAAACCTCAGGGTCGTATGTTGGATTCACATCCTGGAAGTTGCACTCACTGTCAACTTGGAGATACTGCTGGGTGTTGTAGAGTTCCAGAAGACTGTCAACCTCAAGGCTAAGTGCTTCTGGCAGTTCTATGTCGCCGATGGAGTCAGCCTCGTCGATTTCGGCATCCTCTTCATCGTCTTCTTCAACAGCAATGATTTCAGTATCCTCTTCCTCGTCGTCAATGTCTACTTCTACCTGAGCGAGTGAAGTCACTGGGAATGCAAAAAGCATTGCTGCTATCAAATACTGGATTTTCTTCATAATATAAAAATTGTTTTTTGGAGCGGCACACCACTGATTAGGTGGGTACCCACTGTTAGAAATTCAGAGAACACTGCACTCCCACGGCTCCACCTTGCAGTGGGTTGCGTGAAGTGCCGTTGATGTATGCCGGTTCTACACGGAGACTCAAATCATCAGAGATATTGAATTCCGAGAGTGAAGCATCGACATAAGCATCCACAATACTCAAGGCGTAAACGCCTATGATGCAGAACAGACTGAGGTCGCGATAACGGCGGAAACGATCGGTACGCTTTTGGAACAATGTCGTGTAGCGAGCCTTGTTTGTATCGTCTATCACCTGTCCGAAATGCAAGAACTGGTTGTAACTGTCGGTCGAAGGGTCATCGTCGATGATGTCGAGATAAGCCTGCTTGTAGTCGCTATACATCTGGTTGTTCCATCCGTATGCATATCCGCAACCCACGAAGCCACCCATGAAGACAGGCAGTTTCCAGAACTTGCGGTTATACACCTGGCCGGCACCTGGGCATACAATAGCAAGCCACATGGCGCGCTTTGCACTCGGACGCCAAGTGATCCAGTTGCGCTTCATCTTTACTTCTTCGCCAACGAGCATGGAGAGAGAGTCGGTGGTGAACACCTGTTCATCCTCGACGACCATCTCCTGTGCTGCGCAGGTCATAGAGATTATCATCATAGCGCAAGCCAGTATGTATCTGATATATGTTGACTTCAGTACTTTCAATGCTTAACCCTTCATCTTATCAAAAAGGTTCATGATGTGCTCCAGTTCCTCTGCATTGTCGAAACCGATGCTTATCTTTCCCTTACCCTTAGGTGATACCGCCATCTGGATCTTTGTTCCGAAAAACTTCGATATCTGATCACGCAGAGCCTCGTATTCCTTTGGCAACTTCGCTGCCTCACGGATGGTCTTTCGATCGTTCTGCTGACCTTCGTTTCCCTTAAGTCTCTGCACCATCTCCTCAACCTGGCGTACGTTGTAATCGTTCTTCACAATCTCGTCGTAAGCCTTCACCTGAAGCGATGGACTGTCGAGAGCCAGCAAGGCACGAGCGTGGCCCATGGTGATGTCCTTCTTCTGCAATGCCATCTGCACTTGTGCAGGGAGACGCAACAGACGGAGAGAGTTGGTGACAGCAGTGCGGCTCTTACCTACACGCTGGGCAACCTTCTCCTGGGTGATACCCTCGTTCTCCATAATCTGCTGATAAGCCAGAGCCACTTCAATGTCGTTGAGGTCCTCACGCTGGATGTTCTCAACGAGAGCCATCGTCATGATGCTTGCATCGTCGAGGGTGCGCACATAAGCAGGGATTGTAGCAATGCCAGCCTTCTGTGTCGCTCTCCAACGGCGTTCACCGGCGATAATCATATAACGGTTTTCCGAAATCTGGTGGAGGGTGATAGGTTGGATAATACCAATCTCGCTGATGCTGTTGGCCAACTCCTGAAGAGCCACCTCGTCGAATTCGCGGCGTGGCTGGTTTGGATTGGCTTCAATCATCTCTACCGGAATCTCGCTGATGGTTGTCGAACCTTCTGTTCTTACAGCCTCTGTCGATATAAGAGCGTCAAGACCGCGACCTAATGCGCTACTCTTTGTTCCTGAAGTAAATTTCTTTTTTACAGCCATGATAACTATTAACTATTCTTTTGAATAATCTCCTTTGCAAGTGAGAGGTGGTTCTTTGCACCTGCTGAATTAGCGTCATAGAGGATTACTGGCAGACCGTGTGACGGACTCTCCGAGAGTTTCACATTACGCTGGATGACGGTCTTGAACACCAATTCCTGGAAATGACGCTTCACCTCATCGTAGATCTGGTTGGCAAGACGCAGACGAGAGTCGTACATAGTCAGGAGGAAACCCTCAATCTCAAGTTGTGGGTTGAGTTTGCTCTTGATAATCTTGATGGTATTGAGCAACTTTGTGATACCCTCCAGTGCAAAGTATTCGCACTGAACAGGGATGATGACCGAGTCGGCCGCAGTGAGGGCGTTGACGGTGATAAGACCGAGCGAAGGACTGCAGTCGATGAGGATATAGTCGTATTCGTCCTTTACTGGTGCAAGAATGTCCTTAAGCAGTTTCTCGCGGTTCTCCAGATTGAGCATCTCGATTTCAGCACCAACAAGGTCGATGTGACTTGGTACGATGTCAAGACCTTCAACATCGGTAGTGTAGATGGCCTCGTGGATGTCGGTGTCGTTGATGATGCACTCATAGATAGAGCACTCAACATCGTTGAGGTCAACACCGAGACCACTCGATGCGTTGGCCTGTGGGTCAGCGTCGATCAGGAGCACAGACTTTTCGAGTGTAGCAAGTGAGGCAGCGAGGTTCATAGATGTTGTTGTCTTACCAACGCCGCCTTTCTGGTTTGCCAATGCAATGATTTTTCCCATTTATTGTAAATGATTTGTTCAAATAATATACTTTTTCTGTCGTGTGGAATGATGAAAATCCCACCGTAGTTTGCAAAGATACGAAAATTTGTTGATATTACCATAAGGTAATAGCAATATTTGAATTTAATGTAGGTTTTTAAGGAATGTTAAGGTGATTCTCAAAAAATATCTATACCTTTGCAATACAGAATGATTATTATGGAAAATCAAAGACCTCTTATATTAATATCCAACGATGATGGATATCAGGCGAAGGGCATCAACGAACTGGTTCGTATGGTTCGTGGCTTTGGCGATATCATCGTTTGTGCTCCTGAAGGTCACCGTTCGGGACAATCGCGTGCATTTAGTATGACACCTCTCACAATGAAGAAAGTAAGTGAGGAACCGGGCATCACGGTATATGCTTGTTCGGGAACTCCTGTCGATTGTGTGAAGATGGCCTACCATCAGGTATGCCCTCGTAAACCCGACCTCGTGCTCGGTGGCATCAATCACGGCGATAATGCCAGTACCAACTCGCATTACAGTGGTACTGTGGGTATCGTGATAGAGGGTGCGATGAAGTTCATCCCTTCGATAGCCTTCTCGCTCTGCGACTATCGTCCTGATGCTGATTTCCAGCCAATGACCGACATCGTTCAACATCTCGTTAAGAAGGTTTTGGAAAATGGTCTGCCGGAATATACTTGTCTGAATGTCAATTTCCCTCTGACCGATGATGTGAAAGGTGTGAAACTGTGTCGTATGGCTCATGGCCATTGGCGAAAGGAGGTGGAGAAGCGCACGCATCCTACAGGTATGATGAACTACTATTGGATGACAGGTTTCTATCAGAATGACGAACCAGAGGCGGAGGATACCGATGCTTGGGCTTTGGCTAATGGGTATGTGTCGATAACACCGCTTACCGTTGATTCAACTGATTTCCAAGCAATAAAAGAAATTGAAAAATTCTTGTAGACGTGAAATACTATCTTATAGTAGGTGAGGCTTCGGGCGATCTGCATGCTTCGCGATTGATGCGCTCCTTGAAGAAGGAAGACCCTGATGCAGAATTTCGTTTCTTCGGTGGTGACTTGATGGCTGCCGAGGGTGGAACTCGTGTGCGTCATTTCAAGGAGATAGCCTATATGGGATTCATTCCGGTGTTGCTCCATCTTTCTACAATCCTCGATGCACGCAAGCAGTGCAAAAAGGACATACTGCAATGGAAGCCGGATGTTGTAATTCTGGTTGACTATGCAGGTTTCAACCTTGATATAGCGCGTTTCCTTCGTCGTGAGCAGAAAGCAGAGCGTATCTTTTGTCGTATCTTCTATTACATCAGTCCGAAGATATGGGCTTGGAAGGAGGGACGCAAAAAGAATTTCAAACGCGATGTCGATGAAATGTTCTGCATACTGCCTTTTGAAGTCCCTTTCTTTGAGAAGAAACACAACTACCCTGTGCATTATGTGGGAAACCCTACCGCCAATGAGGTGAGTGAGTTCCTTGAAACATATAATGGTGAGGAGGAAGAGTGGGGTGGTGACAAACCGATAATCGCATTGCTTGCCGGTTCTCGTATGCAGGAGATAAAGGATAATCTCCCGATGATGATTCGCTCCACTCGCCATCTTGCCGACCGTTATAAATTTGTTCTGGCAGGTGCTCCTTCAATATCGGAGGATGTCTATCGCGGATATCTCGAAGGTACTGATATCCAACTTGTTATGAATCATACATATCCTCTTCTTGCCCATTCTGTTGCGGCACTAGTCACCAGTGGAACGGCAACCTTGGAGACTTGTTGTTTCAATGTTCCGCAGGTGGTGCTCTACAAGACTCCATTGCCTCGTGTGGCGCGATTCGTATGGGATAATTTCTTCAAGGTGAAGTATATCTCACTTGTCAATCTCATCGCCGACCGTGAGGTGGTGCCGGAGATGATGGCAGATAAGTTTACCGATGACCAGATTATCGCAGAACTCGATGCAATCCTGCCCGGTGGTGCCAAGCGTGAGGCAATGCTCGAAGGATACCGTGAGGTGCACAAACAATTAGGCGACACCATCGCTCCTGACAATGCCGCCCGTATAATGAAAAACCTTTAGGTTAGATTAAATGAAGCTGATCGTGTAGATATATATCACTGATGCAGGTATTGCCATCAAGGATGAGTCGAAACGGTCGAGCATACCACCGTGGCCTGGCAATACATTTCCAGAGTCTTTGATGCCGAGGGTGCGCTTGAACAGACTCTCTACGAGGTCGCCCCAAGTACCGAAGAACACAACTACCAATCCCAGTCCCATCCATTCGAGGATGTTCATCCCTGAACGTCCGAAACCTTCAGCTGTCGTTGGTTCGAGATGTCCCACGAGGGCGGCAACGGCTACAACGAGGATTCCTCCACCGATACTTCCTTCCCAACTCTTGCCTGGACTGACACGAGGGAACAGCTTATGCTTGCCGAAGAGCGAACCACTCAAGTAGGCACCCGTGTCGTTGCACCAGAGGAACACGAAGATGCTCAGTGGCATCAACCAATAGAATTCACCCGTGGTGAATGCGAGGATGTTGATGCACGAGAACGGCAGTGCGATGTAGAGTTGGCTCATCATCGCGTAAGCCCAGTCATGGATTGGATCCTCTTGCTTCAGATAGAGTTCCGAGATAAACAGATAGATGATGGTGATAAGATATGGGATGAACACTATTGCCGGTGTCAGTCCCGAACAGAAACCAGCCATTGCGATGTTGAGGAACACACCTGCCGCAGAGCAGATGAAACGGTTTACTGTTACTCCGGCGCGATCGTTTACCAGACCAGTGAATTCCCAGATAGCCATGCCGGTTATCAATGTGAACAGGAACAGCATTGCATCGAAACGCATAAATCCTGCAATCATTATTGCCACGAACAATACTCCGCTAATGGCACGAACAATGAAATTTTTAAGTTTCGGACTCATCTTTATAATATACAATTGGACAATTTACAATTTACAGTTTTTCGCCTTCGCTTTCGCTATCGCCATCGCTGTTGCTATCGCCATCGCTGTCGCTATCACTTCCCTTCAAGAACTCCTCCTGCGCCTTGCGCACTTCCTCAGGCATGTTCTCGAGGGCGAGGGCTTCGTTCTGCTTTCTCTCTTCCTCTGCCTTCAAAGCCTCGTTGGCTTCGATGAGTTCCTGTGTACGGCTTGTCCAAGGACGCTTACCGAAGATTCGTTCTACGTCTTCTGCATAGATGACCTCACGGGTGATAAGCAACTCTGCCAGTTCGAGAACACCATCTTTATGCTCTTCCAGCATCTTGATGGCACGGTCGTACTGCTCGTTAATAAGACGGAGCACCTCGTCATCGACAATCTTTGCAGTTGTCTCCGAATATGGCCGTTGGAACTGATATTCCTCGTTATTGTAATAGCAGATGTTAGGCAACTTATCGCTCATACCGGCGTATGCCACCATAGCAAATGCACTCTTTGTAGCGCGTTCCAGGTCGTTCATCGCACCTGTTGAAATATGACCGGTGAATAGTTGTTCCGACGCTCTACCACCAAGGAGTGTGCAGAGCTCATCGAGCATAGCCTCTTTCACTGTTATCTGTCGCTCCTCAGGGAGATACCATGCAGCACCGAGGGCTTGACCGCGAGGCACGATGGTGACCTTCACCAGTGGGTTGGCGTATTCGCAGAACCAGTGTATTGTGGCGTGACCAGCCTCGTGGAGGGCAATACTGCGCTTCTCGCTTGCTGTCATCACCTTTGTCTTCTTCTCCAAACCGCCCACGATACGATCCACGGCGTCGAGGAAGTCCTGCTTTGTCACAGTAGAACTGTTATGACGGGCAGCGATGAGAGCTGCCTCGTTGCATATATTTGCGATGTCGGCACCCGAGAATCCTGGAGTCTGGCGTGCAAGGAAATCTACATCGAGAGTGTCGTCGGTCTTCAGTGGTTTTAGATGAACCATGAAAATCTCCTTACGCTCCTGGAGGTCAGGCAGGTCAACATGTATCTGACGGTCGAAACGACCGGCACGGAGCAACGCCTTGTCGAGCATATCGGCACGGTTGGTGGCAGCAAGGATGATAACACCGCTGTTTGTACCGAAACCGTCCATCTCGGTGAGCAGGGCGTTCAGAGTATTCTCGCGCTCTTCGTTGCCACCCATAGAACCCTTGTTTGCTCGTGCTCTACCAACAGCATCAATCTCATCGATAAAGATGATGCAAGGACTCTTCTCCTTTGCCTGATGGAACAGGTCGCGCACACGACTTGCACCGACGCCAACGAACATCTCCACGAAGTCGCTACCCGACATCGAGAAGAATGGTACGCCGGCCTCGCCGGCAACGGCTTTTGCAAGGAGAGTCTTACCCGTTCCCGGAGGACCAACGAGGAGGGCTCCGCGTGGTATCTTACCACCCAGTTCGGTGTATTTCTTAGGGTTCTTCAGGAAGTCCACGATCTCCTGCACCTCCTGCTTGGCACCCTCCTGACCAGCCACATCCTTGAATGTGATGCCCAGTTCACCTCCCTTTTCATACATCTTTGCCTTGCTCTTGCCAACAGAGAACACACCGGCACCGCCGCCACCTCCGCCCATACGACCGAAGATGAAGAACCAGAATAACACGAGCAGGATGATAGGACCGAAGTTATAGATGAAACTCATCAGTCCGCTGCCACTCTTATTCTCGTAACTGAACTCTGCAATATGCTTCGCTGTCTGCTGTTCGGTGAGGAACTTCTCCAGTTCGTCGACACTACCGAACTCCACGGTGAGATAGGCATCTTTTCCTACCTCCTGTACGGTCTTCTTGAAGACATCGCGTGAGTTCTTCGCCCTGACATACATCTTCAGGGTGTTGGTAGTCTTGTTCACGACAACATGGTCGGCAAAGCCTTTCTCCACATACTCCTTGAATTTGGTGTATGAGGTCTTGTCGTTTTCTGCAACACTCGATGCCAACGAGTCACCACCGCCAGTGAAGAAGAGTATCGCCAAGGCGATGATCACCACGGTGTAGATCCAGTTCATATTGAACTTCGGCATCTTTGGCTGTTTGTTATTGTTGTTCGCCATTTCTTTTTCTCTTTAAGTGAAAAGTGAACAGTGAAAAAATCCTGATTTGTTTTTCGTTCAGGGGGTCTTATAGAAGTAACTTTATTTTTTAACTTTTCACTTTTTAACCTTTAACTTCCGATTAGTCCAAATCTGCTATGTATTCCATTTTTGCATCCTCCCAGAGGTGCTCAAGGTCGTAGAAGTCGCGTGTCTCAGGCACAAAGATATGCACCATCACATCAGTATAGTCTATACCAACCCATACAGCCTGCTCCAAACCGACGCATCCAGCAGGTTTTTCGTGGAGTTTGTCGCGCACTCTGTCCGACACCTCACCGGCGATTGCTTCAACCTGTATAGGTGTGTTACCCTCGCAGATAATGAAATAGCGAGCGATAGCACCCTCGATGCCACCGAGGTCAATGATGGTTATTCCTTTACCTTTCTTTTCCTGGATACCTTCTACGATGGTATCAACCAATGTTCTTATTTCGTCCATTCAATAAATGTTATGTTACTACTTATTTGGGTGAGAGATCAGTCTTCTTCCCACCTTATATATTATTATACGCATTAATACGCATACAAAGATAGTATAAAATCCTCAAATAGCCGACGTCGGTGGACGATTATTAGGGTAAAAAGTAGATTTTTTGCGTTTTTTTAGAAAAAATATCGGGAAATTGTTGCAAGATTCAAAAAAACGTAGTACCTTTGCACCGCATTTGAAAAACAATGCCTGATGATTGGGCTATGGTGTAATGGTAACACTGCAGATTCTGGTCCTGCCTTTCCTGGTTCGAGTCCGGGTAGCCCAACAAAGAAGCAAGGTTTAACGCCTTGTTTTTTTTGTGCCCTTATGTAAATTCTGGAGTCGAGGCTCGGACACCAAAAAAGGACCCACATTGCTGCGAGTCCTTTTATGCTTATCGTGTATAGTCGGGGTGTTACTCCTTCTCTTCCTTGGTCTGGGCGTCGATAGCCTTGATCTTCTCCTTGGTTAACTGGAGGTCGGCCTTGAGTTTCTCTACCTTGCGGGTGATTTCGTCAACAAGGGCATTGCCCTTCTTGCTGGCTGCCGAGAAGAAACCGAGGTTGTTCTCGTAAGTCTGGATTTCCTGCTTCAATACATCGTATGTACGCATCAGGCGTGCGCGTTCATTGTCGATAGTCTCCTCACCACGCTTTGCCAACGAAGCCTTGAATCCCTCGAGATGACGGTTGCGACCTGCGGCACGAACCTTGGCATATACAACATCCAATGCTGCGTGATACTCCTTGTATAGTTTGTCCTTGTCCTTGAAAGGAACATGACCAACCTTGTTGTACTCTTCCTGCAGAGCCTGGATCTTCTCATGCAAGCCTTCTGCTGTTTCCTCTGCGAGAGCCTTGATCTGCTCGATGATGCCACGCTTTGCGTCGAGGTTACCCTTCTCTACGCTGCGAGTACCCTGACTTGCTGCGTTACGAGCTTCAAAGAACTTGTCGCACTCAGCTCGGAATTCAGCCCAAAGCTGGTCACCAATCTTCTTTGGAGTAGCACCGATAGTCTTCCATTCCTTCTGGAGGGCGATGAGTTTGTCGCCAGCCGAGCGCCATTCTGTGCTCTGTGCCAGTTCCTTTGCCTTCTCGATGATAGCCTGCTTCTTTGCAGCATTCTCTGCGAAGGTCTCCTTCAAGTGCTTATAGTGCTCTGCCTTCTCGGTGAAGAACTTATCGCAAGCGGCACGGAAACGCTCGAAGATCTTTACATTCATCTTCTGTGGAGCAAAACCGATGGTCTTCCACTCTGCCTGAAGAGCCATAATCTTCTTTGAGAGTTCCTCCCACTCGTTGCTGCCCTTCTTCTCCTGCTCGCAGATTGCCTCAGCCTGCTCGCAGAGAGCGGTCTTCTTCTGGAGGTTCTCCTCCTCGCCGGCACGCAACTGCTCGAAATGCTGCTGATGTGCCTTGTTGATTACTGTCGATGCAGCCTTGAAGCGGTTCCATACCTCCTCGCGAAGATCCTTGGCAACAGGGCCGATTTCACGATACTGGTTATGGAGTTCCTGCAACTGATGGAATGCACTGACAACATCAGTCTCCTCTGCCAGTTTCTCTGCAGCCTCGCAGAGGGCGAGCTTCATCTCAAGGTTCTTCTTGAAGTCGTATTCACGAGCTTCGATGTTGAGTTTCAGAAGGTCGTAGTACTGTTCTACGATATGCTGATACTGGCGCCATACCTCTGTAGAGTTCTCTGGAGGTACTGCACCTGTAGCCTTCCATTCTTCCTGGAGAGTCTTGAACTCCTTGTAGGCTTTGTTTGCCTCGTCAGGAGAGACAGCCATATCCTTTATCTTCTCGATGATCTCAAGTTTCTTCTTCAGGTTTTCCTTCTTTTCAGCCTCCTGTTGCTGGAACGCATCAGCACGCTGCTGTTTGATTTGAGCCATAGCAGCCTTGAACTCCTCCTCGGCAGGATCAACCGTGAGAGGATAAGTTGCAGGATCGTTGCCTGCCTCGAGGAAAGCCTTTTTCTTTTCTTCACGCTCGGCGTTGAGCATCTTGTAGAAAACTGTCTTCAAAAGGTCGAGAGCATCGCGACCAACAGTCTCAGCGTTGTCGGCAATCTCTTTTGCACGCTCAATGACCTCCTCCTTTGTGGCGTAGATACGCTTCTGTGCCTCTTCAGCCACGGCTTCTACAGCCTCGGCAACCGCCTCAACTGCTTTCTCCACAGCCTCTTCCACGGCTGTTGCAGGCTCCTCGGCAGGAGTTTCAACGTTTTCAACTACAGGCTGCTCTGCTGCCTTTACTTCTTCCAAATTGTCCTGTGGGACATTCACTTGAGAGTCCATCATAATAGATTTCTTTATTAGAATTACACACCTAAATATTTCCCGGGCAATACGCGCCCGCGAGAGTTAATTTGTTATTTCCTTGCAAACTTATACAATTATCTCCACATTGCCAAAACTTTTTCCGAATTTTTTATGCTTTGCAATGAAAAAGATTGATTTTGGAAATTTACAACAACTTCTTCCAGCGGAGGAATACAATTGAAAGCACTGTGACGAGGATAGATATCAGCACAGCTATGGCGAAGCCCCAAACGGAGCTCTCCATACCGTTGATGAGGTTCATACCGAACGCCGAGGTGATGAGGGTAGGGAACATCAGGATGATGGTCACCGAGGTGAGAGTACGCATCGTGGTGTTGGTGGTGTTGTTGATGATACTCTGATAGGTGTCCATCGTCGATTCCAGAATGTGTGAGTAGATGTTCGTTGTCTCTCGCGCCTGACTCATCTCGATGTTTACGTCCTCGATAAGGTCGGCGTCGAGCTCATCCACCTGCAACTTGAACTTAAGTTTCGCAAGGAGGTTCTCGTTGCCACGGATAGAAGTCTGGAAGTAGGTCAGCGAGTCCTGGAGGCGTGAAAGGCCGATAAGGCTCTCGTTGTTCACCCCATGGTCAAGGTTGAGTTTAGCCTTCTCCACGAGTACGGAGATCTGCTTCAGTCGTTTCAGGTACCACACAGATGATGAGAGGAACAGACGGAAGATCATATCGACATAGTCGGTGAAGCCCTCAGCTCGTTTCTGCTGGTAGCTCACGAAGTCGATCATCATATTTGTCTCGTAGAAGCACACGGTGATTGTCACATCGCGTTTGTGGATGATACCGAGAGGCACGGTAGTGAAAGGAGTACGCGATCGTACCTCTTTCACATAAGGGATACGAAGGATGATGAGCATCCATCCGTCGTCGTATTCGTAACGTGCACGCTCATCTGTATCCGAGATATCCGAAAGGAAATAATCAGGGATATTGTATGTCTTCTCGATTTCGTTTTGCTCTTCCTCTGTTGGGCATGTAACCTGTACCCAGCAGTTTGGCTGCCACTGCGCGATTTGCTTCAGGCCGCCGTTTGTGTTCCAGAATGTCTTCATTTGTTCTGCTTTACCTCAATTAGAAACTTGCATGAGGCATAGCAGCCTCACGCTTAACAATTAAAATTCTCCGCGTGATAATCGTCCATAATGGGTTAAAAATTGGTTTAACTTCAAAGGGAAAAATATTTCCGTTTGCAAAGATACGAAAATAAATTGAAAATGTGAGTTGTTTTACAGAAAATATGAAAAAAACAATCTCTCTACGACCATTATTCCACCCAAATGAACCCATGAAACCTATAGAATATGCAAAAAAAAACCCAGCTTTTCAGCCGGGGATAAATAGGGGAATTAACTTTAGAATTGATTCAAAGTTCTGTTCTTACTTCACAGGAATCTCTTCGAGGGTCTTTACCAAAAGCTTCCAGAATTTAGGCATTGTGCTAATCTGGCAGCGCTCCTTTGAGGTGTGAGGACTCTCGAGGGTAGGACCGAAGCTGACGATGTCGAGACCTGGGTACTTGCTCAGAATGACTGAACACTCAAGACCGGCATGAACAACGGTGACGCTTGGCTTCACACCGAACTCGCGCTCGTAGATAGCCTCCATGATGTTCATCATCTCTGACTCTGGGTTTGGATCCCAACCCATATAGTCGCCAGAGAGTTCCACGTTCATACCTGCCATTGAGAAACAGCTCTCGAGGGTTGTGGCAATGAGTTCCTTCTGGCTCTCTGAAGCCGAACGAGCGAGAATCTTGATGCGTGCCGAACCGCCATCGATATCGATGATGGCGAGATTGCTCGATGTCTCTACTACTTCTGGGATTGATGGGATATAACGCATAACACCGTTGTGGCAAGCGTAGATCGCGTTCACGAGGTTGTCCTGAATCTCCTCTGGAACCTGTGTCTTTGGCGCCTCTACATCCTCAACGAGAACGCTGATGTTGTTCTCAATACCCTTGAACTCGTTGTTGAAGATAGTCTCCCATTCCTTGACAGCAGCCTTTACAGACTCTACGTTCTCCTGAGGCAGTGTCACTACTACGCTACCCTCGAAAGGAATGGCGTTACGCATGTTGCCACAATGCCATGAACAGAGACGAACCTCGTCAGAATAAATAATGTCGCGTACTACGCGCACAAGAAGTTTGTTGGCATTAGCACGGCCGAGACCAATCTCGATGCCCGAGTGACCGCCCTTGAGACCTTTCACTGTGAGTTTCAGTGCTACATCCTCAGCGTCGGTCTCAACCTCCTTGTATTCAAGGGAAGCAGTAACATCAATACCACCAGCAGAACCAACAACCATCTCACCCTCGTTCTCTGTGTCGAGGTTGAGGAGAATCTGACCATTGAGCTCACCCTCAGGAAGTGCGTTTGCACCTACCATCGATGTCTCCTCATCGGCAGTGATGAGCGCCTCGAGTGGACCGTGCTTGAGGTCGGTTGCCTCCATGACTGCCATGATGGCAGCAACGCCCATACCGTCGTCGGAACCAAGTGTGGTGTTGTTAGCATACACCCAGTCGCCCTCGATATGAGTAACGATAGGATCAGTCTCGAAGTTGTGGTCGGATGTGAGAGCCTTCTGTGGCACCATATCCATGTGAGCCTGCATGATAACACCCTTGCGGTCTTCCATGCCAGGGGTTGCTGGCTTACGCATCACAACATTACCTGCTGGGTCGAGGAATGCCTCGATACCAGTGTTCTTTGCCCATTCCAAAAGGAATGCCTGAATCTTTTCAAGGTGACCAGAAGGACGTGGCACCTGAGTGAGTGCGTCGAAGTTTCTCCAGATGCACTCTGGCTGTAAGTTTCTAATTTCGCTCATCTTATTTAATTTACATTTTACGGATTTACAATTTTTCTTCCTTCACCGGAATGAAGGAAAGGCGGAGCCAGGCATAAATGCCGAGGGCTACTACGAGGAGTGTCTGCACTGTGTGCACGATAAGCACAAAGTTGAGTGCATCGTTGTCGGCAACACCATAGAGGATAAGCATCGTTTTCACTGCGAAATGCCATGGACCTGCACCGTTAGGTGTCGGTACGATGACAGCAATACTGCCCACTATGAATGTCACAAGGGCACACATCAGTCCGAGATGGCTCGTTGCCTCGAAGCAGAAGAATGTGAGGTAGTAGTGCAGGAAATAACTCATCCAGATTCCCAGTGAGAATACGATGAAGAGTGGTACATTCTTCACATTGCGGAGTGACATGATACCCTCGAAGAGACCTTTTACGGTCATCTTCACTTTATCGTAGAACGCCAGTTTCCGGAGCAGCAGATGGAGAAGGCATATCACCGCGATGCCACAGATGGCTGTCACCATGTATCCCTCCCACGAGAATCCACGGAGTGTCTCGCCGAAGTTCGTGCCGGTACGGTCGAAGAATGTGTCGAAGACTGTCATCTGCGACAGCATCACGATAGCCGTTATCGCCAACACTATCAGTGAGTCGATGGCACGTTCGGTGACCACCGTGCCCAGTGCCTTCGGGAAAGACACACGGTCGTAGCGGTTGAGAACGCCACATCGTGCGAACTCTCCGATACGTGGTATGACGAGGCTCACTGCATAGGATAGGAAGATGGAGTTGAGTGCCACCGATGTGCGAGGCTTTTCGCCCAGCGGCTCGAGGCTCTGCTTCCATCGCCATCCACGAAAAGCCTGTGCGAGAATGCCGAAAGGAAACGACAGGAACATCCATTTCCAGTCCATCTCGTAGAGCATCACATGCTTCACTGCACCGAAGTCGAAACCACGGTACATCCAGTAGAGTATCGCTCCGCCTAACAGAGCCGACAATGCTACCTTCAAAGCATCTGATAAGTATTTCTTCATATATTACTTTCTTACATACTTGCGGCCGTTGCGGATGATGATGCCCCTGTAGGAATCGGTCACCTTCTGGCCGTTGATGTTATATACATCATTATTCTCGTTGTTGCCGACAGGTGTCTGCTCAATGCCCATAGCCTGTTCAGTGATAGCCTTGGTCACTCGAGTCGTGTTCTCCAACAGCGATGCTCCACTGACCATTGCTCCCATGGAAGCTGTTTCGGATGCATCGAAATAACTGCCCCAGTAGTATGGACAGTACATCTGAGGATGAGCATCCTTGTCGAGATGCTCCCACAAAGCATCAGCGTTATCCTGAATCTTCTGGAGTATTGTCCTGCGGCGTACTGTCGCCATGTCCTCATCGAGCACGAAGTTCACTGCATAAGGAATCAGCACCGCCTTGAAGATGCTCTGGTTACCGTCATGTCCCTCATCGCGCAACAATCCGTTGTGGGTGCAGCGCCCGTTGGTGAACGCATAGTTGATATACAGATACGCCTTGTTCTTATAGTCGTTGGTGCCAGTGATGTGATACAGGTATCGGCAAGCCTCTGCCAGAGTACCCTGCGTGTAGGTCAGAGGTGGTTCCTCGCAACGACCGTCGCTCTTCACAATCCCTTTGGCTACGAGATAGTCGTAGTAGGCAATGGCATCCTCGAGATACGATTCATCACCATAATACAAGTATAGTTTTGCCGCTAACAGACTCGCTGGAGCCATGGTGCAAGTACCTGGACTGTATTCGTGGTCGATGTTCTGGTTGAGGTATGTACCATATTCATCTTGCTTCTTTCGGCTGGCGATAGTGGTGTATATGCTCTTCGCCGTACGATAATATTTCGTCTGTCCAGTGGCATCACCCATGTGGAAGATGGCAAGACCAATCCAGCCCATATCATCGGTAAACTCGTTGGTCCATGTGCCGCCACGCCAGTTGTTGCCATGGTTAGTGAACCACAGATCCATATAGCCCTTATACTCATTAGCCTTGGCAGTGTTGCCCTCCTTGACATAGCGCTCGTAGGCATAGATGATGACATCTATAGCGTGAGCCTGCTGCCAGTACATGTTCCACGAATTGCCCAGCACATCGTTAGGCGACCCCCAGAAGGTGCCTTTCTGCTTGTTCAGGAAATTCTCCACGAGACAATATTCCAACGAGTCGGCTTTGCCCTCATAGTCGCCCCTTACATAGTCGATAAGGTCGGCTGAAGCCGACAAACCGAGCACATTGAGCGCGAGCATCATGCCGAGAATGATATTCTTCTTCATAGTTGAGTGTTGCTGATGAAATTTTTCTATTCGGCAAAAATACTAATATATTTTCACTTGACCAAAGAAAATGCCATTTTTCGCCCATTTCACCATAGAAAGAGGCAATAATAGCACCTATTTTATATAAATCATTTGCATAGCCGGGAAAAAAAATGTATCTTTGCAGACAGTTTTAAAACTATGACTATGAACAGGATATTTTTATTTCTCATTGCAGTCCTCTGCATGTTCAGCACCGATGCTTTTGCATCCAAGGCGGTAACATATTCAAAGAAAGTAACCTTGCAGGACGGCCGTGAGACAGTGGTGTCGCTCCGTGGCGACGAGAATTTCAGTTTCTGGGCATCATCTCAGGGCGAGTTGATTATCCGTGAAGGAGATATGTGGCGTGTAGCCACCGAGCAGGAAATAATGGCTGCAGAGCAGAATTTCAACAATGCTATGCATAAGACTGGTGAGGGAATCCATGCTTCGCATCCTTTCCCACACATGGGCAGTCCAAAAGCATTGGTGATACTCGTTGAATTCTCAGACAAGTCGTTCTTCTTTGAACCTGATCGCATAAAGAACCTTTTCATGGGTACAACCTATGACGACTCAAACGGCTATCACAGTTACGGTTCAATAACACAGTATTTCAATGATATGAGCGGTGGTTTGTATCAGCCACAGTTTGATTTCGCTGGTCCATACACTCTGCCGGGTACTGTTGCTGACTATGGCAAGAACGAAGGAGGAAAGGATTCCAATGTCTATACGTTCGTTAAGGATGCATGTGCTGCAGCCGATAATGATGTGGACTTCTCGCAGTATGATGCCGATGGCGATGGAATGGTAGATCTCGTATTTATTATGTATGCAGGATATGGCGAGAACTGGGGGGCTTCTGCAGATTGTCTCTGGGCAAAGTCGGGTACCGGTAATTACGGCACATACGACGGCGTAAGAGTGAACCGTTATGGCATCAGCAACGAAATTGCCGGTAGTGAAGAACATTTTGATTCTGATGGTAATCCGCGCCTTGGTGGTATAGGCGTCATTGCCCACGAGTTCTGTCATACAATAGGTCTGCCAGATGTATATCCAACAGCAAAGTGGGACAATGTCACCGATTACGACAATCAGAGTATGGAATATTGGGATCTGATGGATAGTGGCGAGTACAACTATAACGGCTACTTTCCAACACCACTCACCGCTTTCGAACGTGAGTTGCTCGGCTGGATTGAGATAGAGACTCTCGATGAGCCAGCCAATGTCGAACTCAAACCATTGCAGGATGGCGGTAAGGCATATCGTATATATAATGACAATGATGAGGATCGCAACGAATACTACATCCTTGAGGCTATTCCAAACAATTGGGGCACAGGATGGTACACCAGAATGCGTGGAAAGGGTATGCTTGTAACTCACATCAATTACGACACCGCACTCTTTGGTAATTTCAGTAATCCAAACAACGAGAAGGGTAAGCCACGATGGACTGTAGTACCAGCCGATGGTATCCTGATGTCATCATATCGTACAAATGATTCTGAATCAGAGTATTACATCCCAGCGGCTGCGTATTATGCCGATCATGCCGGTGACACATATCCAGGAACCTCGAATGTTACAGAATTAACGGAATATCCAGCATATTTCGGCACTGTTGACAAACCTATCACCGAGATCACTCAGGATGGATACAATATCTCGTTCAAGTTCATGGGTGGTGTAGATACAGGTATTGAACAGAATTTCAATACTTCAACAGATCAGTATTCAAAAGGTGCATACAACCTCGCCGGACAGAAGGTTGATGACAAGTATAAAGGCATAATTATTAAAGACGGAAAGAAAAAAGTTCAGAATTTCTGTAATTAACAGATACATTGTTGCGTCAAAAGGTCGTACTCAATATTAAAAGCAACGCAATGATACGAAATGAAAATGAATTCTCGCGTCTCGTGAGAGAGCACAAAGGCACCATCTACACAGTGTGCTATATGTTCTCAAAGGACGAGGATGAAGTGAACGACCTATTTCAGGAAACCCTGATAAACCTGTGGAAGGGAATAGAGAGTTTCCGCAGTGACAGCAAGATCGGCACATGGATATACCGTGTGGCATTGAACACATGCATCAGTGCCGATCGCAAGAAGAAAAAGAGAGGACAGAAAGTGCCGCTCGAGATGGACACCAACCTCTATGAGGACAATGATGCCGATACGAAGCAGATTCAGCAACTTCACCAGCGCATCAGTAAACTTGGAGTCATCGACCGTGCTATCGTCATGCTCTGGCTCGAAAATATGAGTTACGAGGAAATAGGAAGCATTATCGGTATCAGTGCTCAGAATGTCGGAGTGAAACTGTTCCGTATCAAAGAACAGTTGAAACAAGGATAGAAGAGCCCGTTTGAAACTGAATGAATTGTTTAACGACGAAAAAAAGACCAACGATATGAAAGAACTTGAATTCGACGAGATGCGTGCCCAGATCGCGCTCTTGAAAAGCAAAATAGAAAAAGAAGAAATTGTGAACGACCGTCTGCTCCTCGAGGTGATGAGTACGAAGGTAAGAACCATCCGTACACAGGCGTTGAAACATGTCGGAATGGGAATACTTGCTATGGCCATGATGCCGACTCTGCATTTTATAGCAGGTGTTTCATGGACCTTCATCGCAGCAACAATGGTTATGCTTGTGTTCTGTATAGGTGCAACAATCTATTTCCACCAGCCAATCAACAGCCGTTCGTTCATTGAGGATGACGTGAAGACATTGGCTGAGAAGGCTGCGCGATTGAAGAAGCAATATCAGACATGGTTGCATTATGTCACTCCAACGCTGATAATCCCTTGGCTTGGCCTGTACTGTTATGAGGTTGCCAAAGGAATGAACATCACAGGCGAAGCACTCTATGCAATGATTGTTGTAATATGTGTAGGTTGTCTCATCGGTCTCCTCATAGGTTACTCTATGCACAAGAAAGTTGTGGATAGCTGTGATGATATCATCCGACAGATAGAAGAATAAGAAAGCCCCCTCCAGCTCCCCCTCATGGGGGAGTGTTTTTTGGTGCTAACTTAAGTGGAGAGAGTTTTTCTCTGGGAGTTCGTTCCATCGCAGACCGAAGGCATCATAGGCATCGGTAACGATAATAAACACATTAGGATCGAACTTCGCTATGGCGGTTGTCAGTTCCTCCACCTCGCGCATCTCAACCACCATCATCAGTGTAGCCTTCTCTTCCTGTGAATATAGACCATGACCCATAAGAACGGTGGCAGTACGGTCGAGTTCGTCGATGATGAAATCGCGCACAGCCCATTTGTCGTGGTCGGTTATGATGAACATCAGTTTATGATTCTTTGTACCCGAGAGAACTATCGACATTGTGCGCGACATCAGGAAGATACATATCAGCGAGTAGCCCGATAGCAACCATGAGTTCTCCGGAGTGTTCTCTGTACCCAGACCGAAACCGATAACCACCAGTCCGAAGCATACAACAGATGCATCGACAGCCATCAGGGCGTGCGAGAATTTCACACGCAGGTATTTGTGGATAAGCATTGCCACGATGTCAGAACCGCCGGAGGTGGCCTTGCATTTCATGATGATACCCTCGCCGATACCCACCAGTATAGGGCCAATGATACAGGTAAGAATCAAATCATGGCTGAAATTCATATGTCCACCGGCAATCTTTGATGGGTCGAGAGCCTGCAGCGAGGCTGCATCAGGATAGGCAAAATGCGATACGATGTTCATCAGGAACGGTGTGACGAGCGATGCCACGAGAGTGCGGGCGCCTATATGTTTACCAAGAAAGAAATAGGAGAGTATGAGCAGCGGAATACTGATCATATAACCAAAGGTACCCACCTGGAAGGCAGGGAAAAGATTATGGAGTACGATACTCGTACCGAAAACACCGCCCGGAACCAGTTTGTAGGGGTTGATGAAATATACAAACGCCACACTTGTGAGGAAACATCCGAAAAGAATGCCCAGGTATTCGATAATTGTTCGTTTCATAGGTAATTCACCGTCTTTATTGTAGATTAGCAGCCATGAATGATGCATACATTAGCTAATGACATTGCAAAGATAGTAAATGTTTTGGCAATAAACTATTGATTTGCGAAAAATTTTATTATCTTTGTGGCGTTTTTTACCAAGATGAAGAAGATATTAATAATATTGATGGTTGTCGTTGCACTCTTCTCGTGCGATGACACATTCCGCCCGATACGCAAGTCCGACCTCAGCGGACATGTGGTGGGAGTGCTTGGTGGTTCCTTTCAGGAGATGTCAGCCCGTAAGGAACTGAAAGGAGCGCATCTCAGAAGTTTTCCGTCGAACAAAGAACTCATTGAATCCTTGGTGGCAGGCGATTGCGAGGCGGTGTATGTCGATCAGTTTGTTACTCTCAACCCTGCCTTTAATAAATATAATGTACGCGTAGCATTCAACGACAAGGACAGAATGCCTATCGCCGGTGCCTTGAGAAAGGATGACGTGGAGATGCAACAACGCTTCAACAGTTATCTGCGTGACATCAAGGCAAATGGCTTGTATGTGAATATGAAAAACTACTGGATGAACACTTCTCGGCCAGATACCATGCCTCGAAGATTGATACCTGTACCGAAAGGGGTGGTGCTCAGCGGGAAGTTGCGTGTGGGCATCGATGGTGAACTGATACCCCTCTCTATGTATCGTAATGGTGAGTGGGTTGGTTTGGAACGCGAGAACTGGGAGCGTTTTGCGGCAACGATTGGCAAGAAGGTTGAATTTGTGGTGTATGACTTCAACGACCTCATCCCGGCGCTCGAAAAGGGTGAGATTGATGCCATCGCCTCGTCAATGACAGTCACCGATGAGCGAGCACAGCGAGTGCTGTTCACCGATCCTTATGCTACCAGCAACTCGGTGTGCCTGGTGAGAAAGTAAATAGTTAAGAGTGGAAAATTAAAAATCAACTATATGAATACAAAGGGCTTTATGAGAATTTTTGTTGTTTTAATGTGCTTGTTATTTTCTGTCAGTGGCAATGCACAGGATCTGATTCTTCAAACTACCGTCCAGCAGGGCGAGATTGCAGGTGAGGCTTGCAATGGTTATGCTTTCTATAAGGCTATTCCTTATGCTGAGGCTCCAGTGGGCAACCTCCGTTGGAAGGCTCCTGTGGCAAAACTTCCTTGGGATGGAGTGTATAAGGCAGAGCGTTATGGCTGTCGTCCTCCACAGCCTGTCGATCCTAACCAGCCGGCAGAGTCACCTGTAGGCGAGGATTGTCTCTACCTCTCGGTGCAGACTCCTGCAACATCGACATCCGACCGACTTCCTGTGTTTGTGATGATTCATGGTGGTGCGTTCCTCACTGGTTCTTATGCCGGTACTCAGGAGAACTTCGTGCGTGAAGGTATAGTATATGTGAGCGTTGAGTATCGCCTTGGTGCACTTGGCTTTATGTCGCACCCGGAACTCAGTAAGGAGTCTGAGCAGAAGGTGTCGGGCAATTATGGTATCCTCGACCAGGTGATGGCGCTCCAGTGGATTCATGATAATATTGCTGCCTTCGGTGGTGACCCTGAGAATGTCACCATCGCTGGCGAGTCGGCTGGTGGTATCTCGGTGAGCATCCTCTGTGGTTCGCCTCTCTGCAAGGGCTTGTTCCAGAGGGCAATCAGCGAGAGCGGCGGTTCGTTCTGGCCTGTTGCTGACAACCGTAATGGTAACACAGCGATGTGCACAGTCCGTTCAGCCGAGCAGGCAGGTGTGGCATTCCAGAAACGCTTGAAGGCAAAGAACATGAAACAGTTGAGAAAAATTCCATTCCAGACTCTTGTTGATAGTACGAGCATGGAGTCGTTCTGGCCTGTTGTCGATGGGTATGCCATCACCGACGATCAGTACAAACTCTACGAAAAGGGTGAGTATAATGATGTAGATGTACTCATTGGTACCAATTCCGATGAGGGATGGCTCTTCACATTCCCTTATCCGGCAGAGATGTACAAGGCGAATATCCGTCGCACCTATGGTGAGTGGGCGGACAGACTGTTGGAGTTGTATCCTGCTTCAACACCCGATGAGGTGCGTGGCTCGTCGGCAAATATCTTCCGTGATGGTTCGTTTGCATGGCCTACCTATGCTTGGGCAAACCTCCAGAGCAAGACCGGCAAGAAGAATGTATATCTCTACTATTTTGACCAGAGTTCCGATAATATGTTTATGAAATCGCCTCGTGGTGCTAATCATGTGGCTGAAATGGCATTCATCTACGACTGGCATACAGGACCGTTCACAAAGGTAGAGGAACACATGGCGCAGATTATGACACGCTATTGGATAAACTTCTGCAAGACGGGTGATCCTAACGCCGATGGTCTGCCTTACTGGCCTACTTATGTGCAAGGCAAACCGACGGTAATGACTTTCCATGAGGGATTCCAGGTCACACCGGTGCCTAACCAGAAAGAAATGGATTTCTTTGAGGACTATTTCAAGGCAAAGCGCGAAGCAAAGTAAAATGCTGAAGTTTCGGATTCCGAAACATAAATAATATGGTTTATGGGCGATTCCTGAGTTCTTTAGGAGTCGCCCCTTCTTTTTGCCTGATGAAACGTGAGAAAAGTATCGATGAAGAGAATCCGAGAGCGTCTGCTATCTCCTTGATAGAAAGCGATGTGTTCTGAAGCATCTTCTTGCTTTGAAGAAGCAGATACTCATCGATAATCTCTTTTGGTGATTTCGAAGTCACGGTCTTTGTTATCTGCGCCAGATAGCGAGTCGTTATTGACAGCCGGTCGGCATAGAACGCCACATCATGATTGCTGCGGTAGTGCTGCACTATCAACGACATGTATTTGTTGTATATCTCCTGTGGACGAACACCATAGTCGGCAGAATCCACCGAATATACTATCTGGTTGTGCATATATTCGTGGGCTTTTGCCAAGGCCTCATCGATGCTGTCGCCCATAGCAAGGCGTGTTGCCAATGATGTAGAGAATGCACCTCCCACTCCGTGACGCTTCCATCCTTCTATGTTGTATGACGAGAAGAATTGTGCCATGCCGTTGGCATAGAGCAGTGTGGTAATGCGACCTTCGGTATGATGACTGCCACGAAGAAGCACATATTCCACTCCTTCGTTGTGAATCTCCCGTGCAGCCTCTATCATATCCGAATCTGTGCGTATCTTCCTGTTCAGCACCAGTTCGGCCTCCTCGCTCTTTGTCACCAGCAGTCGTGCATAAGGCAGAAGATACTGCCGGAAAGCACGGATTGACTCCTCGTTCATAAGCACTGTGTCGCCCGACGAGATGATGACCGGTGAGCAGACGATATTCCTGCAACCAATAATCTCGTCGCGTATGAGTCGTATCGTCTCGGCATTGTTCACCATACCCACCTTCACTGCTTGTGGGTGATAGTCCTCGTACACAGCGCGTATCTGTCCTATTACCGTGTCTGTAGGCATCTCGTTTATCTGCGATATGCCCTGCCTGTTCTGCACTGTTACCGATGTTATTGCCGTCAAGGCGTAGCCACCGAGGTCTTTTATTGCCTTGATGTCTGCCTGTATGCCCGACAGTCCCGTACTGTCCGAACCATTGATACTAAGAATATGCGTCGTCTTCATTTCCGACTGCTAAATTAATAAAAAGTAAGCAAAAACCAACCATATCAGAACAAAAACTTTCTTAAACAGTTCCTTTTTTGTAATTTCGCCGCAGTTTTAGTATGACCTGCCCGAGCGATCGTTATCGTCATCGTCATCGTAGCGTAGCGTATCGTAGGCCGCGGGCCACATCGTTATAAAATTTATATAAAATGGAAGATAGAACACAATTGAACCGCAACCTTGCACAGATGCTCAAGGGCGGAGTTATTATGGATGTCACCACTCCTGAGCAGGCTCGCATAGCCGAAGCAGCAGGAGCGTGTGCAGTGATGGCATTAGAGAGAATCCCTGCAGATATCAGAGCAGCAGGTGGAGTAAGTCGTATGAGTGATCCGAAGATGATCAAGGGTATCATGGAGGCTGTCAGCATTCCTGTGATGGCGAAATGCCGTATTGGTCATTTTGCTGAGGCTCAGATCCTCGAGGCAATAGAAATAGATTATATCGACGAGAGTGAGGTGCTCTCTCCTGCCGACGATGTGTACCATATCGACAAGCGTAAGTTCCAGGTGCCTTTTGTCTGTGGTGCCAAGGATCTCGGCGAGGCTCTCCGTCGTATCAACGAGGGTGCAACAATGATCCGTACCAAGGGAGAACCGGGCACCGGCGATATCATCCAGGCTGTACGTCACATGAGAATGATGCAGAGTGAGATTCGCCGTCTGGTATCGATGAGCGAGGACGAACTCTATGAGGCGGCCAAGCAGTTGCGTGTGCCTTACGACCTCGTGCAGTATGTTCATGAGAACGGTAAGTTGCCGGTAGTGAACTTCGCTGCGGGTGGTGTGGCTACCCCAGCCGATGCAGCCCTTATGATGCAACTCGGTGCTGAGGGTGTGTTCGTGGGAAGTGGAATCTTCAAGAGTGGCAATCCTGCCAAGCGTGCTCAGGCTATCGTGAAGGCTGTCACCAACTATAATAATCCAAAAATCATTGCAGAACTCAGCGAAGACCTTGGTGAAGCGATGGTGGGAATCAACGAGAGCGAGATTCAGTTGCTCATGGCCGAAAGAGGTAAATAAATGAGAATAGCGATTTTAGCACTACAAGGGGCATTTGCTGAACACCAGCAAATGCTCCGTCGTATAGGAGTGGATTCATTCCTTGTTAGAAACCTCGACGACTGGCAGCAACCCAAGGATGGTCTTATCATTCCGGGAGGTGAGAGCACAGCCATCATGAAGATTATGAACGATGAGAGTCTGACCGTACCAATCCGTGAGGCAATCCTCGCTGGTTTGCCAGTATTCGGCACTTGTGCCGGATTGATAATGCTCGACAGTGCCCATCTCGGAACGATGGATATTGATGTGAAGCGCAACGCCTACGGTCGTCAGTTGGGTAGTTTCTTTGTTGAGCACGAAGTCAAAGGGATAGGTGTCATCCCAATGACTTTCATCCGTGCTCCTTATATTAATAATGTGGGCGATGGGGTAGAAGTGCTCTCCGTTGTTGATGGCCATATCGTAGCAGCCCGTCAGGCAAACCAACTCGTATGTTCCTTCCATCCCGAGTTGAACACCGACACCCGTGTCCACGAATACTTCTGTTCATTAATCTAAGGCTGTAGCGAGGTCGGCGAGGATGTCGTCGATATGCTCAATACCGATGGACAGACGGATGGTGGCTGGGGTGATGTGCTGCTGTGCCAGTTCCTCAGGAGTCATCTGACTGTGGGTGGTAGTGTATGGATGGATGACAAGCGACTTCACATCGGCTACATTGGCAAGGAGCGAGAAGGTCTTGATGCCAGGAGCATCCTGTGAGTCGGCACCAACAAGACGGTCGATGAACTGCCATGCTTCCTTTTCGCCACCCTTGATCTCAAAGGTGAAGATTGAACCACCACCGTTAGGGAAATATCGCTTATAAAGATCGTTGTCAGGATGGGATGGGAGAGAAGGGTGGCTCACCTTGGCTACTTTCGGGTGGTTGCTCAGGAACTCCACTACCTTGAGGGCGTTCTC